>NZ_CP095741.1:1559821-1871785 GCF_023078475.1 Luteibacter aegosomaticola
TGGTGCAAGTCGCGGAGAAAGTCCTTTTCGCCTCGCCCCTGATTCAGTGCGAGTAGCTTGCCGGGCAGGGTGCGGGGATCCTTCTCCGCGAAGATGGCGTCCGACTTCGGGATATCGCGAGGCATGCCGGAGCGGTGGGTGAGCAGGGTTCCCAGGGTGATGGGATGTCCATCGATTGCGAGATTCGGATACGGTCCGTCGAGATATCTACGAAAGTCGCCATCGAGGGTCATCTTCCCTTCGTGCACGGCGAAGGCGGCTAGCGTGGCCGTGAAGCTTTTCGTGACCGAAGCAATTTCATAAACGCTGTCGGCCTTCGTGGGTGCGCCAGTCTTGCGGTTGGCAACGCCGTAGTCGTACACGCGCTCGCCTTCCGGTGTGACCACGGCCACCGATACACCTGCGTGGCATGCGTTAGCAAAATATGCTGTCGCCGCGCGATCGACGGCCTTATTCATCCCGGTGCGTAGCGGGTTATCACTCTGCAGCTGGTCGGTCGCTAGCGAGGCAGTGCTGACGCTGGCGCAAAGGGCGACAGTAGCCAAGGCGAAGCGGTGACGTTTCATGGCGCGCCCCGGGGAATCGATTCCGAGCATGGTGAGCCATGATGGATGCCGTTTCCATGTGCCTTCGCAGAGGCAAAAGAAAAGGGCTTGCATCGCTGCAAGCCCTTTTCAAATCTGGCGCCCGAAGTTGGACTCGAACCAACGACCCCCTGATTAACAGTCAAGTGCTCTAACCGGCTGAGCTATTCGGGCGGGGAGCCACGTATTTTGTGTATCTTGCCGGGGGCTGTCAAGCATTCTTAACGATTGTTTTCACGGAACGTCGCGCAGGCCCCGATGTGCCGCGCCCCGGGCGGTTCCGTACGGATGCGCCCGGCCATCGAAATCACCACGGAAACCGCCATGTCAGGCCGTTTCCGGACGCATAGGGTGATCGTGTCGTTGCCGCCCGGTGCCATTCCGCTGGGGTCGAAACGAATGCCAGTGCGGGCCATCGATGAGCGGGTGGCGAGCCGGCGGGGGAGGGCATCGTGCACGGATAACGCGCGTGTACCGTCGAGCGTGACCCAGCCCGCCTCCCACCCTGCGCCTGGCTGGCACCGATGCCCGTCACCACTGGGGCAGATCGTGATGGCCCGGCCGCGGAGGGTGGCGGCACGCCGGGCGGATGCGAGGTCCTCGGCGAGGACCTCGCTGGCCTGGTGGAGCTGTGCCCGCGCCAGCAGGCCGTCCATCGCCGGCAGTGCGATGGATGCAGCGATGGCCAGGATGAGCGCCACGACGGCGAGCTCGATGAGGGTGAAGGCGCGAGGGATGTGTGGCATGAGCCGAGCAGGAAGTGGGCCCCACAGGATCGGCCCGACTGAGGTCCGGGTCTGTCGGGCTTCGACCTCACGCCATGTAGGCGCTCCGCCTTTAAACTCAAGGCTTTCGCCTTCATATTGCTGGCCATGACTGACCGTTTCCAGCTCGTCTCGCCGTACCAGCCCTCCGGCGACCAGCCCGAGGCCATTCGCCGCCTGACTGAAGGTTTTGAAGCCGGCCTTGCCGCGCAGACCCTGCTGGGCGTTACCGGCTCGGGCAAGACCTTCACGATCGCCAACCTTATTGAGAAGGTGCAGAAGCCGACGATCGTGCTGGCGCCGAACAAGACGCTTGCGGCGCAGCTGTACGGCGAGTTCAAGGAGTTCTTCCCGCATAACGCGGTGGAGTACTTCGTGAGCTACTACGACTATTACCAGCCGGAAGCCTATGTGGTCGCCTCGGATACCTTCATCGAGAAGGATTCGAGCATCAACGACCACATCGAACAGATGCGCCTGGCCGCGACCAAGGCCCTGCTTTCGCGCAAGGACGCGTTGATCGTGGCCACGGTATCGGCGATCTACGGCCTGGGTGATCCCGAGGATTACATGAGCCTCCGGTTGATCCTGTCGCGCGGTGAGCATATCGACCAGCGCGCGCTGATCCGTCAGCTCACGGAGCTGCAGTACACGCGTAATGAAATGGAGCTGCGTCGCGGCTCGTATCGCGTGCGTGGCGAAGTTATTGATGTGTTCCCTGCGGAATCGGAGACCGAAGCGCTACGCATCGAGCTGTTCGATGGCGATGTCGAGAATCTTTCGCTGTTCGACCCGTTGACCGGCGAAGTCCTGCGCAAGGTGCCGAGGTATACGGTTTACCCGAAGACCCATTACGCGACGACACGCCAGAGCGTGCTGAACGCGATGGAGACGATCAAGGTAGAGCTTTCCGAGCGCCTGGAGCAGCTGTACAAGGACAATAAACTCGTCGAGGCGCAGCGCCTGGAGCAGCGTACGCGTTTCGACCTGGAAATGATGGCCGAAGTGGGCTTCTGCCAGGGCATCGAGAACTACTCGCGGCACATGACCCGGCGTGGTCCGGGCGAGCCGCCGCCGACGCTCTTCGATTATCTGCCGCCCGATGCGCTGATGGTGGTCGACGAATCCCATGTGACCGTGCCGCAGCTTGGCGCCATGTACAAAGGCGATCGCTCGCGCAAGGAAACACTGGTGGAATTCGGTTTTCGCCTGCCGTCGGCGATGGATAACCGCCCGCTGCGTTTCGAAGAGTGGGAGCGTCGCGCGCCCCGCGCCATCTACGTTTCGGCCACGCCGGCGAAGTACGAGCTGGAGCATTCCGACAACAATATTGTCGAGCTGGTGGTGCGTCCGACCGGCCTCGTGGATCCCGAAGTTGAAGTGCGTCCCGTGCGTACGCAGGTGGACGATCTGCTGGGTGAAATCCGCAAGCGCATCGAAATGGGCGACCGCGTGCTGGTCACTACGTTGACCAAGCGTATGTCGGAGAACCTGACGGATTATCTCTCGGAGCACGATATCAAGGTGCGCTATCTGCACTCTGATATCGAGACGGTGGAGCGCACGGAGATTATCCGTGACCTCCGTCTGGGCGAGTTCGATGTGCTGGTGGGCATTAATCTGCTGCGCGAAGGCCTGGATATGCCGGAGGTCTCGCTCGTCGCGATCCTCGACGCTGACAAGGAAGGTTTCCTGCGTTCCAACCGCTCACTGATCCAGACCATTGGTCGTGCCGCTCGTAACGTGCGCGGCAAGGCTATTCTTTATGCGGATGAGATCACGCGTTCCATGAAGGAAGCGATGGACGAAACCGCCCGTCGTCGCGAAAAGCAGATGGAGTACAACGCGGCCAACGGAATCACGCCGAAGACCGTGGTGCGGCGCATCGCCGACATCATGGAGGGCGCGCGCGCAGACGTCGGTTCCCGCGGGAAGGGCAAGAAGGGCAAGGATGCGAAGAAGGTGGCCGAAGCCGCCCCGGACTATGCGGACCTCAATCCGGAGCAGGTCGGCGTGATGATCAAGAAGCTCGAGGCGCGCATGTACAAGCACGCGCAGAACCTGGAGTTCGAGGAGGCCGGCAAGGTGCGCGACGAGATCCACCGGCTGCGGGAGCGGGCGCTGCGCTAAGGCCCCGGCACGGGGAGGGCAACGAATTTTCATTGCCCCCTTGCGTCCGCCCTCGGGCATCGGTAAACTGCGCAGCTCTTCGGGCGGTTAGCTCAGCGGTAGAGCACTACCTTGACATGGTAGGGGTCACAAGTTCGATCCTTGTACCGCCCACCACTTTCCTCAATAGGCGAGTGGCATTGAAGAGAACGACTAAGGAGCCCTCAGGCTCCTTTTTTCTTGCCTTCCGGCACGGTTCAACCCTCAGGCCACGCTGATGACCGAACCCGAGCGCCTCGCCAAACGTATTGCAGCCCTCGTACCGTGCTCCCGCCGCGAGGCGGAGATGTACATCGAGGGTGGCTGGGTGCGCGTCGATGGCGTGGTCGTCGAGCAGCCGCAGTTCAAGGTGTCGGACCAGCGCATCGAGATTGATCCGGACGCCAGGCTGACGCCTCCCGAGCCGGCATCCATGATCCTGCACAAGCCGGCGGGCCTGTCTGTCGATGCGGCACGCGCGTTGATCCGGGTGGAAAACCATGTGGACGACGACCCCTCGGGGCTTCGCGTCCTCCATCGACACTTTGCGAAGCTTGAGCCCGCGCTGGGCCTGCCCGAAGCAGCGAGTGGCCTGCTGGTGTTTACCCAGGATTGGCGCGTGAAGCGGCGCCTGCAGGAAGACATCGATCGTATTGAGCAGGAGCTTGTGGTCGAAGTATCGGGCGAGCTGAAGCCCTACGGTCTAGCTTTGCTCAATCACGGGCTCGTTTTCGATAACTACGCGCTGCCTCCGATCAAGGTGAGCTGGCAGAACGAAAAGCACCTTCGGTTTGCCATGAAGCGGATCTCGCCGGAAACGGTCGTGCGGATGTGCGCCGAGGTGGGATTGACGGTGTTGGGGATGAAGCGGCTTCGCGTCGGGCGTATTCCCATGGGGCGGCTTGAACCGGGGCAGTGGCGTTATCTCGCGACGACCGATCGTTTTTGATTTTGTAAGGGTTTCCTTACGCCATCTGTTGAGCGTCGCAGACTGTTTGCGATTTAGCGTCTGGTGGATGCTGCGGGCTCCTTCCTTTGGATGCCTTAGCTATGACTGACTGGACCCTGTCCGCGGCTGACTGGACGTCGTTGCAGGAGCGCATGGCGCGCTCCGATGCGCGTTTCGATGCGTTCGTATCCCGGTTCGACGACCACGCTGCCCGCACGAACGATAGTTTTCAGCGTATCGATCGCCGCCTTGAGCGGCTTGAGAAGCGCGTGGGCGATGTCGAACAGTCCGTGAGTATCGTGCACCGCGATGTCGGGGCCATCGACAAGCGCTTGCGCGTGGTCGAGTGCGATGTCCAGGACCTCATCCGTTACCGCCATCGGCTGTGGGGCATGATGACGGCCATCGCGGCCCTGGGTGGCACGGTGGGCTTTGCGGGCGCGCAGGCCTTTCAGCGGCTCATGCATGCCCTGTGAGGCTCCCTGCCGCATCTCGGCGGGCGGCCAGTCCGGCTACACTCAGGCTTTCCAAGGGAGTGCCGCCGATGGCTTACCTGCTGACCAAATCCCTGCACATCGTGTTTGTCATCGCCTGGATGGCCACGGTGTTCTACCTGCCGCGCATCCTCGTCAACATCAAGGAGGCCGAGGGCGAGCCAGCTGCCGTCAAGGCGCGCCTCGAGCTCATGGGGCGTCGCCTCTACAAGTTTGGCCACACCATGTTCGGCCTGGCGTTCCTGTTCGGGCTGGTGCTCTGGCTTTACTTCGGCATTACCGGGGGCTGGTTGCACGCAAAGCTGACGCTGGTGGCGGTCATGCTGGCTTACTACATCTGGTCGGGCAGGGCGCTGAAGCGCAGCATGGCTGGCGGCCCGCTGCCGTCGTCCAAGGCCTTGCGTATCGGCAACGAACTGCCGGTGCTCGTCCTCCTGGCCATCGTTTACCTCGTGGTGGCGAAGCCGTTCTGAGGTCTCTCCGCCTGAGACCGCGATCGGCCATGATCCGCCGTGACATCCATCCCGCCGACGGAGCTGGCGCTTGAGCGATACGCACCCCATCGAGCCGGGCCTCATGGTCCTGCACGGCAACCGCCTCGAAGACCTGCGCGACATCCTCGTCGGATGGCTGCGCCACGCGCCGCTGCGTCCGCTCGAAGACGAGCGCATCCTCGTCCAGTCCAACGGCATCGCGCAGTGGTTCCGCCTGGCCCTCGCGCGTGCCGAATCGGACGGTGGCCTGGGTATCGCTGCGTCCGTGAACGTCGAGCTGCCCGGCCGCTTTCTCTGGGATGCCTACCGTGCCGTGCTGGGTCGCGAAGCGGTGCCGCCGGAGTCACCGTTCGACAAGTCACGGCTCATCTGGCGCCTGATGCGCCTGCTGCCCGCGTTGGCGCGCGAGCCCATTTTTGAGCCGCTCGCTGCCTTCCTCGGGGATGGGGGCGATGCGCGTAAATGCCATCAGCTCGCCGAGCGCCTGGCCGATCTTTATGACGGCTACCAGGTGTACCGGGCCGATTGGCTCGATGACTGGGCGGCTGGCCGTGATGTCATGCGTGATGCGCGTGGCGGCCAGGCCACCATGCTCGAGGTCGACCGCTGGCAGGCGGCGCTCTGGCAGCGCCTGCTTGACGATGTCGGTTCCGCGGAAGCGGACGGTCACCGTGCGGCGGTCCATGCCCGCTTCCTCGAGGCAGCAGCGTCGGCTACCGAGCGGCCACGGGCGCTGGCGCGTCGCATCGTTGTTTTCGGCATGTCATCGTTGCCGCGGCAGACGATCGAGGCGCTTTCCGCACTATCGCGCTGGTCGCAGGTGGTCTTGGTCGTGCTAAACCCGTGCCGCCACTACTGGGCCGATATCGTTGACGATCGCGAGCTGCTCCGGGCGGAGCGCCGCAGGCAGCAGGCCAAGCCGGGCGTACCGTCGATGCCGGACGAGGGTGATCTGCACCTGTATGCGAATCCGCTCCTGGCCGCGTGGGGCAAGCAGGGACGCGATTACATCCGCATGCTCGATGAATTCGACCACCCGGAGACCTACCGCAAGCGCTTTACCGCCTGGGACGAGCGAATCGATTTCTTCGAGGAGCCCACGGCGGCGACGCTGCTGGGCCAGGTGCAGGGAGCGATCCTCGATCTGGATCCGCTGCCATCGACGCCCGCGGCCATCAGCGCGGACGATCAGTCGATCGCATTCCACGTAGCGCATGGCCCGCAGCGCGAAGTCGAGATTCTGCACGATCAGTTGCTGGCGCGCTTCGAAGCCTCGGCACGCACGGGTGATCCGATGCTGCCGCGCGATGTCATCGTGATGGTCCCGGATATCGACACGTATGCACCGCATATCGATGCGGTCTTTGGCCGTGTCTCGCGCGATGACCCGCGCTACGTGCCGTACAGCATCGCCGACCGAGCGTCGCGTGGCACGGTGCCGATGGTGATGGCGCTCGACATGCTCATGGGCATGACCGAATCGCGATTCGGCGCCGGCGACATGGCCGACCTGCTCGATGTGCCGGCGCTGCGCCAGCGTTTCGGCCTGGGGGATGACGACCTGCCGCTGCTCCACCGCTGGGTGGAGGGTGCGGGTATCCGTTGGGGACTGGATGCCGAGCAACGCGCATCACTCGGGCTGCCGGCGCTGGAGCAGAACACGTGGCTCTTTGGCCTGCGCCGCATGCTGCTGGGTTATGCCGTCGGGCAGGGCGAGGCCTGGGGCGATATCGAACCGTATGGCGAAGTCGGCGGCCTTGATGCCGAACTCGTCGGCCCGCTGGCCGACCTGGTCGAGCGCCTCGGTGGGCACTGGCGTGATATGGCGGTACCCGCGTCCGCCGCGGTCTGGGGCGAGCGCCTGCGGGCGCTGTTGCGCGACTTCTTCGACACCTCGGATCCCGACGACGCAATGCGTGCGCAGCGCCTGCTCGACGCGCTCGAGGGATGGGAGCGCGCCTGTGCCGAAGCGGCCTTCGACGAGCCGGTTCCGGTCGATGTGGTCCGCGAGGCATGGCTCGGCCAGATTGATGATGGCGGCCTGTCGAAACGCTTTCTTGCGGGCGCCGTCAGCTTTGGCACACTCATGCCGATGCGTGCGATCCCGTTCCGGCTCGTCTGCCTGCTCGGCATGAACGATGGCGACTACCCTCGTGCGCGGCCCCCCATGGATTTCGACCTGATGGCACGAGCGGGTGCCTGGCGCCCAGGTGATCGCTCGCGTCGCGAGGACGATCGGTATCTTTTTCTTGAGGCCGTGCTTTCCGCGCGGGATGCCTTGCACATCGGTTGGGTCGGCCGCAGCGCCCGCGATAACGCCGAGCGCGCGCCGTCCGTACTGGTCGGCCAGCTGCGCGATTACCTGTCGGCGGCCTGGCGCGACGAGGGCGGGGCGTCCCTGCTGCATCGCCTGACGGTGGAGCATCCCCTGCAACCGTTTAGCCGCGAGTACTTCCGTGCTGGGGACGCTCGCTTGTTCACCTACGCCAACGAATGGCGGCACGTGCACGATGGCGGCGTCGAGACGGCGGGCGATGCATTGCCCGCATGGTCGGCGGATCGTCCGATCGGTCTGGCCACCTTGCGCCGCTTCCTGCGCCACCCCGTCCGTGAGTTTTTCCAGGCGCGTTTGGGGGTGCGTTTCGAAGTGCCCGAAGCGGCCAGCGACGCGCTTGAACCGTTTGCGCTCGATGGCCTCGATCGCTTCGCGATGACCGATACCGTCCTGCGCGCGGCCCTCCGCGAAGATCGCCCCGCCGGGATGGCCATGGCTGAGGCAACGGCGCGTCTTCAGCGTAGCGGCATGCTGCCCATGGGTGGGTTCGCCGCGCCGGTTCGGCGTGAACTCGAGGAGGGCGCCTCGCTGGTCTACGGCCGCTATATCGCCGAGCGCCGGCGCTGGCCTGTTGAAGCGGGCAAGTTCGAGGTGCGCGTGCCTTGCGACGGCGTCGTCATCGAAGACTGGCTGGCCGGACTGCGGGCGAACGAGAGCGGCGCTCTCGCGGCGCTGCTGGTGTCGCCGACAGGGGTGCTCGATAACGATGGGCATCCGCTCGTACACCGTGTGGTGATGCCGTGGGTGGATCACCTCGTCGCACAGGTGGCGGGGCATGCCGTCGAAACGCGTTATATCGGTCCGGATGGCACGATCGTCATGGCGCCCATGGATGCCGATGATGCGCACCGGGCGCTCACCACGCTTGTGCGTGCCTGGTGCGAAGGCATGGGCAGTCCGCTCCCTGTCGCGATGAAGACCGCGCTTGCCTGGATTAGTGCCGAGGACGAGGAGGCGGCCGAGGCCGCTGCCCGGCGCGCCTATTCGCCCAGCGACGAGTTCAGTCGTGGCGAGATCGATGGTGACCCTTACCTTGCCCGTGCGTGGCCGGATTTCGACGCCATGCTGGCCGCGGGTTTTGCGCGGCAGCTGGGCCCGTATCGCGACCTGCGCGCTGCTTTGAAAGTGGAGCAGGCATGAGCTTCGCCGTCGAACCGCTTCGCCCGTTGGCACTTCCGCTGGATGGCGTGCGCCTGATTGAGGCGAGCGCCGGTACCGGCAAAACCTGGACGATCGCCGCGCTCTACGTGCGGGCGGTGTTAGGTCATGGCATGCCACAGCCGCTGCTGCCGCCGCAGATCCTCGTCGTGACGTTTACGGAAGCCGCGACCCAGGAATTGCGCGAGCGTATTCGCGCCCGCCTCGTCGAAGCGGCGGCGGCTTTCCGTAGCGGCGGCTCCACCGAGCCCTTGCTTGGCGACCTCATCGCCAGTTACGCGCCCGGCGATCTGTCCGGTTGCGCGCGGCGCCTTGAACTCGCCGCACAATGGATGGACGAAGCCGCGATCTTCACCATCCATGGCTGGAGCCAGCGGATGCTGACCCAGCACGCGTTCGGCAGTGGGCATGCGTTTGCGCAGACACTGGAGCCGGACGAAAGCGAACTCCTCGCGGAGTGCGTCCGCGACTACTGGCGACAGACCTTCTACCCGCTCGATGAGGCCACCCTGGCGGCGGTCCAGGCGGAATGGCGCACGCCGGATGCCCTGTTGCGCTCGCTCAAGCCGCTGCTCGCCGGCGGTGAGGCGACCTTGCGCGTCGATGGTGAGCTGCTCAGCGTCGGCGAAGGTCTCGATGCGGTGCTTGCCGAGCGGCGCGCATGGGATGACGAGGATCAACGGCGCATGGCCGATGCGGCGCGATCGTGGCGCGACGACGCCGAAGCGATCGACAAAAAGATCATCGAAGCGGCCAGCACGGTGCTGCACAAGGGCTGGTACAAACCGGAGCGTATGCCAGCTGACATGGCGGCGATGCGCCGTTGGGCCAGCAACGGTGAGCCCGGTGGTTTCGATATCGCACGGTATTCGGTATCCCGGCTCGGCAAGGCTACGGGCAAGGGCAAGGCCCGCCCGGAGCACCCGGCGTTTGCAGCGATCGAACACTGGACGGAATGGCAGGCGTCGCGGGTCGCTATCCGCCACGTCGTCCTGGCCGATGCGGTCGAGCGCGTGCGTACGCGCTTTATCGAACAGAAGCGCCGTCGCGCGCAGATCGGCTTCGACGATTTGCTGCTGCGCCTTGATCGTGCGCTGGCGACGCCGGCGGGCGCCGATCTGGCTACGACGATCCGCCGGCAGTATCCGCTGGCGCTCATCGACGAATTCCAGGATACCGATACGCTGCAGTACCGGATCTTCCGGGCCGTCTATGGTGCCGTCGCGGACGTGGGCCTGCTTCTGATTGGCGACCCCAAGCAGGCGATTTACTCGTTTCGCGGCGCCGATATCCATACATACCTCGCCGCGCGAGCCGAGGCGCAGGCACCGCATTACAGCCTCGATACCAATTTCCGTTCCACCCAGGGCATGGTCGATGCGGTGAACGCCCTGTTCGCCCACGGCGAGACCCACGCGTCAGGCGCTTTTCATTTCGCCGACCGAGGCCTTCCGTTCACGCCCGTCCGCGCGCGAGGACGCGACGAACGATTCATTCGCGGGGGGCGTGAGCAGGCAGCGATGCATCTTTGGTTGCTGGATGACGAACAGCCGATTGGCATCCGTTATTACCGCCAGGAGATGGCGGCCGCCTGCGCTAGCGAAATCGTCCGCCTGCTCGACGAGGCCGCGCGCGGTGAAGCCGGGTTCCAGCCGGCCGGCGGTGATCTGCGCGCGCTACGCCCGGCGGATATCGCCGTACTGGTGCGCAGTCACGCCGAAGCCAGCGAGCTTCGTGCCGCGCTCGCCGCGCGCCGTGTCCGCAGCGTCTTCCTGTCAGACAGGGACTCGGTGTGGGAAAGCGTTGAGGCGGGCGATCTGCTGTTCTGGCTGCGTGCCGTTGCCGAGCCGTCATCCGATACCGCGATGCGCGCCGCGCTGGCGACACGCACGCTGCATCTCGGTTTTGGCGAACTGGAGCGGCTGAACACCGACGAGCTGCATTGGGAAGCCCGGGGCAGGGAGTTCATGGCCCTGCGCGAGACCTGGCGGCAGGCCGGTGTGCTGGCCATGTTGCACCGCTTGTTGCACATCTTCGACTTGCCCGCACGCCTGCTCATGCAGGAGTACGGTGAGCGCGCGCTCACCAACGTGCTGCACCTCGCCGAATTGTTGCAGCAAGCAGCGGCGACGCTCGATGGCGAACAGGCGCTCATCCGTCATCTCGCCGAGCGGATCACGGATACGGCAAGCCACCACGGCGATGACCAGATCGTGCGCCTGGAAAGCGATGACGACCTGGTCAAGGTCATCACCATCCACAAATCCAAGGGCCTGGAATACCCCCTGGTCTTCCTTCCGTTCGTATGTGCCAGCGGTAAGGCGCGTTCCGGTCAGGGCTACCGGTACCACGATGGCGAGGGCATGTCGCTTGAACTGCTGAGTGAGAAGCAGGGTGGCCCTGCCGTGGCCGAGGCGAAAGAGGCGGCAGAGCGCGCCGCGCTGCAGGAAGATCTTCGCCTGCTCTACGTTGCACTGACCCGTGCGCGGCATGCCTGCTGGCTGGGTATCGCCCCAGTGGCGGCGAGCAACGCGAAGAAGCCTCAGGTGCATCGGAGCGCGTTCGGCCACCTGCTTACGGGTGGTGCGGAGATCGACAATGGTGCCATCGCCGGTCTGCTCCAGTCGCTTGCCCGTGGCACACCGTCGATCGAGGTGGCCTACATGCCTGCGCCGGATGATCGGCGCTATGTACCCCCGGTCCGTGAGGAGCGCCTGGCGCCGCCGCGCGAGCCGCGTCTAGCGCGTGCCGAGCCCTGGCGCATCGGCAGCTACAGCGGTCTACGCTATGACGAGGCCGAAGCCGAAGTTCCGGCACCCGAAACCGCGACCGACGATGTCATCGTTGAATATGTCACCGAGCCCGTGGCAGTGGTGGCCGATCCGGCCAGCATCCACGCGTTTCACCGTGGCGCGGATGCCGGTACCTTCCTGCACGATCTGCTCGAGTGGATCGCCGATGAGGGCTTTGGCCGCATCGCCGACGACCCCGACCGCCTGCGCGACACGGTGGCGCGCCGTTGCGAGCGCCGTGGTTGGGAGGGCGCCATCGACCTGCTGACGGACTGGTTGTTGGTCCTGTTGCGTACACCGATGCGTCTACCCGATGGCAAGTCACTGGCGCTGCGCGCCCTGGACGACCCGGCGCTTTACCGCGCCGAACTCGAATTCCTGTTTGAAGCGCGTCACGTCGATACGCTTGTACTGGACCGAATCGTCCGCGAATACACGCTGGACGACGCGCCACGCCCCTCGCTGTCGAGCGATACCCTGAACGGCATGCTCAAGGGCTTCATCGATCTCATCATCGAGCACGAGGGCCGCTGGTACGTGGCCGACTACAAGTCGAACTGGCTGGGCCCCGACGCGCATGCCTACACGCCCGAAGCAATGCGCGCATCGATCCTGGACTCGCGCTATGAGCTGCAGTACGCGCTTTACCTGCTGGCGCTGCACCGCCTGCTGCGCTCGCGCCTGGGCGCGGCATACGACTACGACACCCATGTCGGTGGCGCGGTCTACCTTTATCTGCGTGGCGTCGATGGCCACGGCCATGGCGTGCACGTGGAGCGCCCGCCAAAGGTGATGATCGAAGCCATGGACCGCTTGTTTGAAGGAGCCCGCGCATGATCGGCGATATCAACGCGTGGCTCGATCACGGCACCGGGGAGGGGCGGCTCCGGCCTATGGATCGCGCCTTCGCACGCTTCCTCGCCACGCTCGATCCGAGCGCTGATGCACGCGTGCTCGCGGCGGCGGCGCTGGTCAGTCGCGAGCTGGCGGACGGACATATATGCGTCGACGTCGCCTCGCTCGGCGAACACGATGGCGCGTTGGTCGGTGCCTCTGATTGGCTGCAAGGTACGCCCCTGGTCGCTTCACCCGATGGCGCGCCGTCCGCACCGCTCGTGTTGGATGGCCCGTTGCTGTATCTGCGGCGCTTCTGGCGCGATGAAGCCCGCGTTGCCGCGGCGATCCTGCATCGGCTACCGGCGCTGCCTGAGCCGCGTGGCCTGGACAGGGAGCTTGACCGCCTGTTCCCCGCCGAGGCCGATGGCTCGGCCATCGACTGGCAGAAGGTGGCTTGCGCCATCGCGGCGCGCAGTTCGTTTGCGGTGATCACCGGCGGCCCCGGCACGGGCAAGACCACGACGGTGGTTCGCTTGCTGGGGCTGCTGCAGACCCTGGCGGTAAGAGCCAGCCAGCCACGCCTCCGTATTCGGCTTGCCGCGCCAACGGGCAAGGCGGCCGCGCGCCTTAATGCCTCCATCGCGGCGCAGGTAGCGCAGCTTGATGTCGACGCCGCCGTGCGCGAAGGCATTCCCGCCGAAGTCACCACCCTGCATCGCCTGCTTGGCAGCCGCCCGGATACGCGCGCGTTCCATCACAACGCCGATAACCCGCTACACGTCGACGTCCTTGTGATCGATGAAGCTTCGATGATCGATCTGGAAATGATGGCGGCGACGCTGGATGCGCTGCCGGCGGGCGCGCGGCTCATCCTGCTGGGCGACAAGGATCAGCTTTCGTCGGTGGAGGCGGGCGCGGTACTTGGCGATCTTTGCGCTCGCGCGGAGCCCGGCCATTACGATGACGCGACGCGTGCGTGGTTGCGTGATGTCGCCGGCGTTGACGTCGGTGCATGGACCGATGCGTCCGCCGCATGGCCTCTCGACCAGCGCATCACCATGCTTCGGCGCAGTCGCCGCTTCGGCAGCGCCAGTGGCATCGGCGCGCTTGCAACGGCGATCAACCAGGGTGACGCGGCGGCGGTCAACGCGGCTTTCGCCGGCGGGTTCGCGGACATCGCACGGCAACCGGCGAGCGCCGCTGCGGTGGCCGCATTGGCTATCGAAGGGCGCGCCGAGGCGCCGGGCTATCGGCACTACCTGCAGTGGATCAACGACCATCGGCCTGCCGCGGATGCGGGTGACGAGGCGTTTGCGGCCTGGGGCCGTGGCGCGCTGGAGGCGTACGGCCGGTTCCAGCTGCTCTGCGCCACGCGGCGTGGCGACCTGGGGGTGGATGGGCAGAATGAGCGGATTGCCCAAGGCCTGATGGAGCGCGAGCTGATCAAGGCCACCACGGGTTGGTACGAAGGCCGGCCCGTGATCGTGGCGCGCAACGATTACGCCGTGGGCCTGATGAACGGCGATATCGGCGTCACCCTGGCCGTACCGGACGGGCAGGGCGGCAGCATGCTGCGGGTAGCCTTCCTGGTGATGGATGAGGCTGGCGGTGAGCGCCTGCGCTTCGTGACACCCAGTCGCCTCACGGCCGTGGAGACCGTCTATGCGATGACGGTGCACAAGTCGCAGGGCTCTGAGTTCGAACACACGGCCCTGGCCTTGCCGCCGGAGCCGTCACCCGTGCTCACCCGCGAACTGGTCTATACCGGGGTCACCCGCGCGCGGCGGTATTTCACGCTGCTCGCAACCGCCGACATCCTCGCATACGCGGTAGCGCGGAAAACAAAGCGGGCCTCAGGCCTGCTGGGGCGGCTGCGCTGAGCCTGGATTTGACACACACCCCGCCAGGACTTAGCTTTACGGCAGTAACCCCAACGAATAGGTGGCCCGCGGTAACGCCGGCCGAGTGTGCGACATGCGGACTACACGCTTCCCAACCTGAGCCCCCGCCACGTCTTCGTTGATATCCGAAGGGCGCCTGGCGCCCTTTTTGTTTGCCCGGAATTCGCTCCCATGATCCAGATCACGCTACCCGACGGCAGCCAGCGCCCGTTCGACCACGCTGTTTCCGTCCAGGATGTCGCCGCTTCGATCGGCGCCGGCCTCGCCAAGGCCACCCTCGCGGGCAAGGTCGACGGCAAGCTGGTGGACTCCAGCTTCAGCATCGACCACGACGCGAAGCTCGAGATCATCACCGAGAAGAGCCCCGAAGCCCTCGACATCCTGCGCCATTCGACGGCCCATCTGCTGGGCCAGGCCGTGCAGCGCCTGTTCCCCGGCGCGCAGGTCACCATCGGCCCGGTAGTCGACAACGGCTTCTACTACGACTTTGCCTACGAGCGCCCGTTCACCCCGGATGATCTCGGCGCCATCCAGGCCGAGATGGAAAAGATCGTCAAGGAAGCGATCCCGGTCACGCGCTCGGTGAAGAGCCGTGACGAGGCGATCACCTTCTTCCGTGGCCTGGGCGAGGAGTACAAAGCCCAGATCATCGAAAGCATCCCGGCGAATGAAGAGCTCTCGCTCTACACCCAGGGCGAGTTCACCGACCTCTGCCGCGGCCCGCACGTGTCCAACACGGGCAAGCTGCGCGCGTTCAAGCTGATGAAGGTGGCCGGCGCCTACTGGCGCGGCGATTCCAACAACGAGATGCTGACCCGCATCTACGGTACCTCGTGGCTGAACGACAAGGATCTCAAGGCCTACCTGCACCAGCTGGAAGAAGCCGAAAAGCGCGATCACCGCCGCATCGGCAAGCAGCTCGATCTCTTCCACATGCAGGAAGAAGCGCCGGGCATGATCTTCTGGCACCCGAAGGGCTGGGCCATCTGGCAGGCCGTGGAGCAGTACGTCCGCGGCGTGTACCGCAAGAGCGGCTATCAGGAAGTGCGTGGCCCGCAGATCATGGACGTGAGCCTGTGGAAGAAGTCCGGCCATTGGGACAACTACCACGAGAACATGTTCTTTACCGAGTCGGAAAAGCGGACCTACGCGCTGAAGCCGATGAACTGCCCCGGTCACATCCAGATCTTCAACACCAACCTGCATAGCTACCGCGATCTGCCGATCCGTTACGGCGAGTTCGGTGGCTGCCACCGCAACGAGCCCTCGGGCGCGCTGCACGGCATCATGCGCGTGCGTGCGTTTACCCAGGACGATGGCCATATCTTCTGCACCCCGGGCCAGATCGAGGCCGAAGTGGCTGCGTTCCACGCCCAGGCCATGCAGGTCTACGCCGATTTCGGCTTCGACAACATTGCCATGAAGATCGCCCTGCGCCCTGAAAAGCGCATCGGTGCCGACGAGGTGTGGGATCGCGCCGAGGATGCACTGCGCAAGGCGCTGTCCGCCGCAGGCGTCGAGTGGGAAGAGCTGCCGGGCGAGGGCGCTTTCTACGGTCCCAAGATCGAGTACCACATGAAGGACTCGATCGGCCGCGCCTGGCAGGTCGGTACCATGCAGGTCGATTTCATGATGCCCGAGCGCCTCGGCGCCGAGTACGTCGATGAAAACAGCCAGCGCCAGCACCCGGTCATGCTTCACCGCGCGATCGTGGGCTCCATGGAACGCTTCATCGGTATCCTGATCGAGCACCATGCCGGCTTGCTTCCGACCTGGCTTGCCCCCACTCAGGCCGTGGTGTTCAGCATCACCGACGCTCAGGCCGATTACGTGCAAGACGTTGCCCAAGCCCTTGGCGGACAAGGTTTCAGGGTGAACGCTGATTTGCGCAATGAAAAGGTCGGATATAAAATCCGCGAGCATACGCTGCAGAGGGTGCCCTATCTGGTCGTGGTCGGTGACCGCGAGAAGGAAACGGGTACCATCTCGGTACGTACTCGCGGCGGCGAAGACCTGGGTAGCATGACCGTGGCCCAGTTCGCCGAACGCCTGGAAGCCGAGACCCGCCGCTAAGGCGCGGGTCCGGTATTTAGATCAATCTTCTGGAGGATAGCGGTATCGCTACGACCGATAACAAGGGCAATCGCAAGAACGCTGAGATTCGTGTGCCGAAGGTGCGCGTGCTTGGCGCCGAGGGTGAGCAGCTAGGCATCATGGACACCCGTGACGCCATCCGCGCCGCCGAAGAACTCGGCATGGACCTCGTCGAAATCCAGCCGAACGGCGATCCGCCGGTCTGCAAGATCATGGATTACGGCAAGTTCAAGTTCGAAGCCCAGAAGAAGGCTTCTGCAGCCAAGAAGAAGCAGAAGCAGGTCGAAATCAAGGAAGTGAAGTTCCGTCCGGTCACGGACGTGGGCGACTACGACATCAAGCTCCGCAAGATGCGTGAGTTCCTTGAGGAAGGCGACAAGGTCAAGGTCACGATCCGCTTCCGCGGCCGCGAAATGTCCCACCAGGACCTGGGCCAGAATCTGGCCAAGAAGATCCAGGTCGACATCGGCGAAGACGGCGTGGTGGAGTCCTTCCCCCGCCTCGAAGGCCGCCAGATGGTCATGATGATCGGCCCGAAGAAAAAGGTCTGATCGAAAAGGGCGCCTCAGGGCGCCCTTTTTTATGCTCTTGCGCGCAAACACGCGCCTACACAAGAGCTTAATAAGCCTGTATACTCGCCGGCTCGGCCCGTATGGATGGGCCGTGTACCGTACCCGGCAGGAAGGAAAGTGCAACCCAATCAAGGGCTTGCCGCCGGTTCAGTCAGAAACCCGAAAAGGGAGCATTCCGATGCCCAAGATCAAGACCAACCGGGCGGCTGCGAAGCGTTTTCGCAAGACCGCATCCGGCAAGTTCAAGGCCGGTCACGCCTTCAAGTCGCACATCCTGACCAAGAAGTCGACCAAGCGTAAGCGCGGCCTGCGCGCTCCCAACCACGTCAAGCCGTGCGACACCAAGGGTGTGGCTCGGATGCTGCCGTATCTCTAAGGGAGACTAAGTCATGGCACGTGTTAAGCGCGGCGTAACCGCCCGTCGTCGTCACAAGAAGATCATCGGCCGTGCGAAGGGCTACTACAACGCCCGTCGCAAGGTATTCCGCGTAGCTAACCAGGCCGTCATCAAGGCTGGCCAGTACGCCTACATCGGCCGCAAGCAGCGCAAGCGTCAGTTCCGCGCTCTGTGGATCGTCCGTATCAATGCCGCTGCCCGCCAGTTCGGCCTCTCGTACAGCCGTCTCATCAACGGTCTGGCGAAGGCGAACATCTCGGTCGACCGCAAGGTCCTCGCCGACCTCGCCGTGCACGACATCAAGGCGTTTGGCGCTATCGCAGAGAAGGCCAAGGCCAGTCTGGCTGCGTAATCCGCTTTACCACGCGCGGTAGTCTTATCGCGCGATGATGGATGACGTGGGGAGAAGGCCTTGCCTTCTCCCCATTTCTTTTTGCACTCCAGGAAAACCGATGGAATCGATCGAGAACGTCGACGCCTCCCTGCGCGATATCGAATCGGCAGCCTCGCTCGAGGCGCTGGATAGCGTGCGTGTCGCCCTGCTGGGCAAGAACGGCGCGGTCACCGCGGCCCTCAAGGCCCTCGGCCAGCTCACCGGCGAAGAGCGCAAAGCGCGCGGCGCCGAAGTGAACCGGGTCAAGGAGCGCCTCACCGACGCCATCGCCGCGCGCAAGCAGGCGCTGGAACAGGCCGAGCTCGACCGCCGCCTCGCCTCCGAACGCATTGACGTGACCCTGCCGGGCCGCGATGGCGAATACGGTGGCATCCACCCCATTACCCGTGCCCTCGAGCGCATCTCCGACATCTTTGGCCGCCTGGGTTACCAGCGCGCCGATGGCCCGGAAATCGAAGACGACTGGCACAACTTCGAAGCGCTGAACTTCCCGCCGCACCACCCGGCGCGCGCCATGCACGACACCTTCTATTTCGGTGACGGCCGCCTGCTGCGCACGCATACCTCGCCGGTGCAGATTCGCTCGATGCAGGGGCGCCAGCCGCCGATCCGCATCATCGCGCCGGGCAAGGTGTACCGCAGCGATTCGGATCAGACCCACTCGCCGATGTTCCACCAGATCGAAGGCCTGCTGGTCGATGAGACCTCCAGCTTCGCCGATCTGAAGGGCACGCTGGCTGAGTTCATTCGTGCGTTCTTCGAGCGCGATTTCGAAATGCGCTTCCGCCCCAGCTACTTCCCCTTCACCGAGCCCTCGGCCGAAGTGGATATCCGCTGGGATGCCGAAGACGGCAGCACCCGTTGGCTTGAGGTGCTGGGCTGCGGCATGGTGCACCCCACCGTGCTGAAGAACTGCGGCATCGATCCGGAGCGCTACAGCGGCTTCGCGTTCGGCCTGGGCGTCGAACGCTTCGCCATGCTGCGCTACGGCGTCAGCGACCTGCGTGCGTTCTTCGAGAACGACCTGCGCTTCCTGCGCCAGTTCGCCTGATCCCCGCCGCCCTTAACGCATACGAGTCGCTCCCATGAAATTCTCCGAAAACTGGCTGCGTGAACTGGTAAGCATCGACGCGGACCGCGCGGCGCTGGTGCACGCGCTGACCATGTCGGGCCTGGAAGTCGAAGAAGTCACCGCCCTGGGCGATGGCCTCAACGGCGTCGTCGTCGCCGAAATCGTCGAAGCCACCAAGCACCCCGAAGCCGATCGCCTGCAGGTATGCAAGGTCGATGCGGGGCAGGGCGAGCTGCTGCAGATCGTCTGCGGCGCGCCGAATGCCCGCGTCGGCATCCGCATCCCGCTCGCCACCGTTGGCGCCACCCTCCCGGGCGGCATCGCCATCAAGGCGGCCAAGCTGCGCGGCGTGGAATCGTTCGGCATGCTCTGCTCCGCGAAAGAGCTGGGCATCGACGCCGACGCCTCGGGCCTGCTCGAGTTGCCGGCCGACGCGCCGGTGGGTAAGCCGCTGGCCGATTACCTCGGCCTGCCCGATGCCAGCATCGAGCTGAAGATCACCCCGAACCGCCCCGATGTGCTCGGCCTCACCGGCCTGGCCCACGACGTGGCTGCGCTGTTCGGTAGCCACGTGCGCGCCGCGGGCGTCGCCGAAGTCCCGGCCACGACGGGCAGCACCCGAGCCGTGCGCCTGGATGCCGGCGCCGATGCGCCGCGCTACCTCGGCCGCATCATCGAAGGCGTGGACACCACGGCCAAGACCCCGCTGTGGATGGCCGAGCGCCTCCGCCGCGCCGGCCTGCGCCCGATCAGCCCCGTCGTCGACGTCACCAACTACGTGATGATGGAGCTGGGCCAGCCGCTGCACGCGTTTGATAACGACCAGCTCGCCGGCAGCGTCGTCGTGCGCCACGCGGTCGACGGCGAAATCCTGAAGCTGCTCGATGGCAGCGAGGCAAAGCTCGATCCGTCCTTCGTCGTCATCGCCGATGAAGCGAAGGCCCTGGCTGTCGCCGGCGTGATGGGCGGGTTCGACTCCCGCGTCACCGATGTCACTCGCAACGTATTCCTGGAGGCTGCGCATTTCGCGCCGGCCGCCATCATGGGCCGCGCCCGCAAGCTCGGCATGCACACCGACGCCTCGCACCGCTTCGAGCGCGGCGTGGATCCGGCGCTGCCGAAGCGTGCCCTCGAGCGTGCGACCGAACTGCTGATCCAGATCGCTGGGGGCCACGCTGGTCCGGTCACCACGGCCGAGCTCGGTGAGCACCTGCGCGCCCATGTGCCGGTCCTGCTCCGTCACGCCCGCCTGCGCCGCATCCTCGGCATCGATGTCGCGGCGGCGGAAGTCACCCGCATCTTCACCGCGCTCGGCATGGGCGTGGAAGAAATCCCGGATGGCTGGCGCGTGACCCCGCCAAGCAGCCGTTTCGATATCGAGATCGAAGAAGACCTGATCGAAGAAGTGGCCCGCATCCACGGCTACGAGCGCATCCCGACCACCACCCCGGCCGGCAAGATCGCGCTGGAGCCGGTGGCCGAGGCGCGCCTGCCCGAGATGGCCCTGCGCGACCAGCTCGCTGCCCGTGGCTACTTCGAGGCAGTGACGCTTTCGTTCGTCAGCGCCGACCTGCTGAAGACCTGGCAGCTCGACCACGCCTGGGTCCCGCTCGCGAACCCGCTCTCGGCTGACCTGGCCGTGATGCGGACCTCGCTGCTGCCCGGCCTGGTCGAAGCGCTGCGCCACAACCGCGCCCGCCAGCAGGATCGCGTGCGCCTCTTCGAGGTCGCCCGTAGCTTCCACGCCACCGGCGGCGCACCGGACGAGGTCGGCCGCGTGGCCGTGGTTGCGTCGGGCAACGCCCGGGCGGAGCAGTGGGGCGAAGCCTCGCGCCCGGTCGATTTCTACGACCTGAAGGGGGATCTCGACGCGCTCATCGCCCATACGGGCGAGGCCCAGCGCTGGTCGATCGATGCCGACGGCCTCCCGGCCTGGTTGCATCCGGGCCGTGGTGCCCGCGTTCTCCGCGATGGCCAGCCGGCGGGCTTCCTGGGTGCGCTGCATCCGGCGCTCGCCAAGGCACTCGACCTGGGCCCGGACGTCTACGTGATGGAACTGGCGCTTGAGCCGGTACTTGCCCGGCGCATGCCCAACGCGACCCGCGTGGCGCGATTCCCTGCGGTTCGCCGCGATATCGCCATGGACCTGCCCGAAAACGTGGCCTGGGCCGCCGTCGAGGGTGCGGTTCGCGGTGCCCTGGGTGAGCTCCTGAAGGAGGTCCGCCTGTTCGACCGGTACGTCGGCAAGGGGGTCGAGGAAGGGCGAAAGAGTCTCGCTATGGGCTTGATTTTACAGGACGCTTCACGCACCCTTACCGACGACGATGCCGACGCTTGCGTGGCAGACGCGGTGAAGGCATTGGAGCAGACATGCAAGGCGAGATTGCGAGGATAAGATGGCGCTGACCAAGGCGGAAATGGCCGAGCGGCTTTTCCTCGACGTGGGCCTCAACAAGCGTGAGGCCAAGGAATTCGTAGACGCTTACTTTGAAGTGGTCCGCGAAGCCCTGGAGCGAGGCGAACAGGTAAAGTTGTCGGGCTTCGGCAATTTTGACCTGCGGCAAAAGAATCAGCGGCCCGGTCGTAATCCCAAGACCGGCGAAGAAATCCCCATCTCGGCCCGGCGGGTTGTCACCTTCCGTCCTGGCCAGAAACTCAAGGTAAGAGTCGAGGGCTATGCTGGATCCAGGGAATAACACCGAACTCCCCGCCATCCCGGCGAAGCGCTACTTCACCATTGGTGAGGTCAGCGAGCTGTGTGGCGTCAAGCCGCACGTGCTGCGTTATTGGGAGCAGGAATTTCCGGCCCTCAAGCCTGTAAAGCGCCGTGGCAACCGCCGGTACTACCAGCGGCACGACGTGCTCATGATTCGCCAGATCCGCTCGTTGCTGTACGACGAAGGCTTCACCATCACGGGCGCCCGCGCCCGCCTTGAGGGCCCCCAGGCCCGCATGGAAGCCAGCATGTCGCACCAGATCGTGCGCCAGGTCCGCCTGGAACTGGAAGAAGTGCTTACGCTGCTTCGCCGCTGAACCTGCTTCCGCAGGGCACGGCGTTGCTGCTACAATCGTTAGCTCGTCGGGGTGTAGCGCAGCCTGGTAGCGCACTACGCTGGGGGTGTAGTGGTCGCGAGTTCGAATCTCGCCACCCCGACCAATTATTCGAAAAGGGCGTCCCAGTGGGGCGCCCTTTTTCGTTGGGTGATAGCGGCGCTGTACGAAACCGCGCCGCTATCCGACAACGGTGCCGTCGGCACCATATTCCTCCCCCTCGTCGCCGATGACGCGTGCATCGAGTGCCAGGGCGATTTCGAACATCTTTCGCAGGATTTCTTCGTCGGGGTTCTTCACGGTGATTCCCCCGGAGCCTGGACCGATCCAGACGGAGTTCTCTCGGTTGGAATAACCGGTCCAGACCGCGAGTCCTTCTTGCTCGATTCGCAGAACAGCCCCGCCGCCGACAATTGCTTCCGCGAACCCGTCGAGCCGGATCTCTGGGTCAGACGCGATGTACGCCTTCCATTCGTCGATCGAAATGGTCGGCCCCTCTTCGTCGAACCATTCCGTCTTGCGAGTGATATGAACGTCGTAGCCCATCGCGTTTCCCTTTTTCGCCTGATGGATAGCATGCCAGGCTCAGACTGCCATGTCGGCAGCGTCGTAACAATCCTCGGCTGGCTAAGTACATTTTCCTAGCGCCACGGCGGCTCGCACGGCGTACTCTGGATCTCGCAGGCGAGCTAGTAGGGCACCGGGGGTTCGATATGAGTCATTGCAAACGATACGTCAGCGCCTGCGTGTTGGCGGCATGTCTGGCCTTCGGTGTCATTCCAACGGCAAGTAGTGCATGCACTCGCGTCGTCTACCTCGGCAAGAACGACGATGTCATCACCGCGCGCTCCATGGACTGGAAAGTCGATGTCGGCACGAACCTCTGGGTGTTTCCGCGTGGCATGAAGCGCGTCGGTGAGGCCGGGCCCAACTCCGTGAGTTGGACAGCGAAATACGGCAGCGTCATTGCCACGGGGTATGACGTCTCGACCACCGATGGCGCGAATGAAAAAGGCCTGATGGCCAATGTGCTTTGGCTCGTGGAATCGACCTATCCAAAGCCCAAAGCCAGCGATCACACACTTAGCATCGCGCTCTGGGCGCAATACGTGTTGGATAACTTTGCGACCGTCGATGAGGCGGTGAAGGCACTGGAGAAGGAGCCGTTCGTCGTGGTCACTGACGAAGTGCCAGGCGAACCACGCCTTGCAACATTGCACCTATCGATGTCCGACGCCACCGGCGATAGTGCGATCGTGGAATACATCGGCGGGAAGCAGGTGATCCACCATGACCGCAAATACCAGGTCATGACGAACTCGCCGACATTCGACGAGCAGCTCGCGCTGAACACGTACTGGCAAGGTATCGGCGGCACCACAATGCTTCCGGGTACCAATCGCTCCGCCGACCGATTCGCGCGCGCCTCGTTCTACATCAATGCCATCCCAAAGAACGACGATCCCGACCTCGCGCTTGCGAGCGTGTTCTCGGTAATCCGTAACGTGTCGGTGCCGCTCGGCATAACCACTCCGGATCAGCCCAATATTTCATCCACGCGTTGGCGCACCGTTTTCGATCACAAACGCCGGCTGTATCTGTTCGAATCCGCCATCACGCCGAACACCTTCTGGGTGGACCTGAAAAAGGTGGATTTCGCCGAGGGCAGCCCCGTGCGCAAGCTGGACCTGGGGCCGGACCAGCGGCATACCTTCTCCGGGGAGGTCTCGGCCAGCTTCATCGCGGCCCAGCCGTTCCGCTTCGCCGGGCTCCACTGAGACCTGTCAGGTGCCCCCGGCCGGTGGCTTGGCGGCCCGCTTGCCGGCCTGCTCGAGCCACCAGGTCTGGATCTCCTTCTCGGAGACCTTACCGCGGCCGGTCGCGTCGATCTTGTCGAAATGCTTAGCCGTTTCGGGCAAATTCCCTGCTTCGGCCTCCTCCCTGGTCAGGAAGCCGTCCTTGTCCTTATCCGCCTTCAGGAACTTCTGGTGGAGCTGGTTCCGGGCGTAGGTCGCGGTCTTGCCCAGACTGGTCTGGGCCGGCACGGCCCAGGGCAGGGCGAGCAGGGCAACGGCAAGGCATGCCAAAGCGGGCTTGGTTCCGTAAACCATGAGCTCTCTCCGTGCGTTAGGATCAGGGCTGCCTGCTGACGGTACCCCGCAAACCGAGCCCGCTCAAGCTTTTACGCTTGCGGCCGTTACAGCAGCGCACACTTACGAATGGCTCGGGGCCATGGGGGGAAGGCGATGTCGGCAGGGGAAGCACGGCAAAAGGCGTACGCAGCGCTTGGGCAGGCTGCGGCGAAGGTAGAATATCTGCAAGGCATCGAGCCTTTTTTGATCGACCTCTCACTTCGGGAAAATCCCGTCGGTGCGCGGGTCGGCCAGACGTTCGCCGACAAGATGGCGATTTTGCCGAGGTTGCGTGAGTTCGGCTTCAAGAACATCTCGCTCGGCACGCTTGATTACGCCATGCCCGACGAGCGTGAGGTCGATGACGACTTCATGGAAGCCCTGCAAGCCGATGGCGCCGATCTTTCCGGCTGCTTCGCGTTCACCGCCGTGGGCATCGCCGACGAAAGCGGCAACTTCACGCCCGATCCGTCGCAGCTCAAGCTACGCGCCTACGGCGTGCCGAACACCGTGCACGAAATCTACCTGAGCCCGCGCAACATGCAGGGTCAGTACGATTACGAGACGCTCCGCCGCAGCATCCCTGAAAGCGTGATGTGGCTGATGGAAAACATCCGTGGCGAGAAGGGCGCGGCGCCGCGCATCTTCATCAACATCGTGGATGGTTGCGACGCGTTCGCCGAGAACCAGGAGCAGACGCTTTCGATCCTGGAAATGCTGGCCGGCCTTCCGCTGGAAGGCGTCACGTTCGAGGACGACCGCGGCACCTACCTGCCATGTCAGGTGGGGGCATACACGGCCGCCATCCGCGCGATGCTGCCTGAAGCCATGAAGGTGCTGGTTCACATCCACGCCGGCGCGGGTTACGAGAACGCCTCGGTCATCGAAGCCCTGCTCAATGGTGCCGACGGCATCTGGGGCGGCCTGCCCAAGCGCGCCGCCGTGATCGGCCACGCTTCCGTGGGCGAACTACTGGCGAATCTCACGCGCCTCGGTAACGAAAAGGTGGCCAAGACCTACCACCTGCACGACCTGCTACCGCTGGCAACGGCCCTGCAGATCACCGATGACCTCGCCGAGGTACCCGACGATCTGCCTGTGTTTGGCCATAACGCCTACCGCGTCTCGCTCGCTTCGTTCCGCCAGCTGCCCGATCGGCAGACCGATTTGCCGGCGGAGGCCATCGGCGGTGTATCCCGCTACCGGGTGTGCCCCGTCGTGAGCGACAGCGTCGCGGTCGCGGGCCGCCTGGCCGAAGTCATGTTCACCGAGCCTGGGCACTTCCCCACGGATGTCATCGAGATGATGATCCGCCTGATGCGTCGCGACCTGCGTCTTGGGCGTCGCATTCCCTACGATGAGCCCGAGCGGCTCATTGAACTTCACGCGCGCGCCGTCAAAGCGTGCCAGCCGGTTGTGGAATCCGCCCATGAACACTGATGTTGCGATCTATGCCGAGGACGTCACGGTCTACAAGACCCTGCTCGAATCGACCCGGGCCATCCCGTGGAAGATCGACTGGCCTACGCTGCAATTCGCCTACATCGGCCCGCAGATCGAAGAGCTGTTGGGTTGGGAACCGCAATCGTGGGTGACCGTGCAGGACTGGCGCGACCGCATCCATCCCGAAGACCGCGAGTGGGTGTTCAACTTCTGTGTCGCGCAGTCGCAGGCGGGCATCGACCACGAGGCTGATTACCGGGCACTACGCAAGGACGGCACGTTCGTCTGGATCCGCGACGTGGTGCATGTCGTGCGCAACCCGGACGGCACGCCGAACGCGCTGATCGGCTTCATGTTCGACATCAGTGAACGCAAGCGCACCGAGCAGAAGCTGCTCGATATGCAGCGCGAGCTGGAAGAGCTTTCCTTCAAGGATGGCCTGACCGGCGTGGCGAACCGCCGCCGCTTCGATTCCGTGGTCGATGCGCGTTGGCTCGAAGCGCAGATGGCCGGCCAGCCGATGTCCGTGGTCGTGCTCGATATCGATTACTTCAAGCAGTACAACGACCACTACGGTCACCTGGAGGGCGATGAATGCCTCAAGCGCGTGGCCTCGTCGCTTGCCGGCATTGTGCGTGGACCGGATGACCTGCTCTGCCGCTTCGGTGGCGAGGAGTTCGTACTCCTGCTACCGAACACCGATGCAGCGACGGCGATGGCCCTGGCCTGGCGTTGCCTGGATCTGGTCGACAAGGCGCTTATCGCGCACGCTGGCGTAGGCCACGACAAGCGCGTCACGCTGAGCGCGGGCGTCAACACGCTGGTGCCTGGCGAGGGCGACAGCGTGTTGCCGTTCATCGGCGTGGCCGATAGCCGCCTGTACAAAGCGAAAGAGCGCGGCCGTCACCGCGTCGTCGCCGAAGGCTAAGGCGCCGGCTTCGCATCCGGCACGACGACACCCGCTGCCGCCTGTTTCAGGCGCATTCGCAGGGTGTCGTCGCTGCTGTTATCGCCCACCGTGTAGCTCACCCCGAACGCATGCCGTGCGCTGTCAGGCGCACTGGGCGTGTAAACCTCGGCGATGATGTGCCGATCGTTGTTCGCATACGGCTGCCCATCGCGCGGATGCGCGTGGGTCATAAGGTCGTGCCAGAAGCTTTGCGCTTCCGGAGCCGAATCATCGAAGTACCGTTCGTACCGATCCAGGCGGACCAGCGCCTCGGGTGAGTCGCGCTGTTGCAGGACCACGGCACGCGCATGCAAGGTGGCTTTGCTGTTCTCGTAGGTCCAGCCGGGTTGTACGGACACTTCGGCCCGGCCACCCAGGGGCACCAGATCGCCCGGCCAGGTCGCCGCCAGGCCATCGACCCGGATAACGACGTTATCGCCCTCGCGGCGCACGACGGCATCACGCAGTACCGTGGCAGGCGTGCCGCCAGCCAGGAACGTTTGCCACTGAGGCAGGCTGCCGTGATACGCGATGTCTTCCATATCGGCCATGAGCCGTAGCTGCAGGGCTATCTGGCGTGCATCGCGCGCCAGCGCAAAGCGAAACATGCCCACGGCGCCATCCGGGGTCGGTGTCGTCGCCAGCAGCAGGCACCCGTCGATGAAGGGCATGGCGAACGTCTGCATGGCCCATGTGCGGCCCTGGCGGTCGGTGATCGTCTCGGATGACGAAGGCGCGCCGAGCGAGGTGATCTTCACTTTCTCCTCGCCGACATTGCGCGTGACCATGCCTTGCGTCAGCAGTTGGTCCATGACCGCACGGCCGCCTCCACCGAGCGCCGGCTTATCCGCATCGGAATGCAGGTGCCAGACCAGCGTCTCCTGATAATTGCCCAGCTCGACGTACCCACCATCGGTGAGCGGCGTGCGCTTGCGTTGGGAAAGCTTGCGTACCCAGTTCCCATCGTTGTCCTGCGAGACCATGGCCGGCAGGCTATCGTTCCAAGGGCCGCGCGTGAGCAGGCCGTGCGATGCCTTGCCCTCCGGGAACAGCATGGCGGCATGCTCGCTCATCCATGCCTGTGCTTCGCCATGGGCCCATTGATCGATCAGCGTGGCGAAGCGTTGGTTGAAGTCCGCATAGGCCATGGGTAGGGGCAGGGACCCCTGTAAGCGCGTGTTGCGCGTTTCGCGGCTGAACGGCACGGTGAAATGCTGGGGCGCGTCGATCACGGCCTTCAGGTCAGACGCATCCAGCACGCGGTCGATGGGCAGTGCGAAATTCAGGTTTTCATTGGGCGACTTGCGTAGCACGACACCGATGACCTTGCCTTTCTCATCGACGAGCGGGCCGCCACTGTTGCCAGGCGATGCAGGTGCCGAGAAACGGAGCCACTTCCAGCGTCCGTTCACGTCTTCCGGTGTCTGCGAGGTGTACAGGCCGTCGCGCAGAACGACACCCGTGCCGAGCGCGTTGCCTACGGCGAATACCGCTTCGTTCAGTGCCGGTGCTCGTTCCACGGGAAGGGGCGCCACCGTCGGTGCATGGATCAGGCTGAACTCGACAAAGTCTTCCTGCGGCGAGGCGCGTAGCACCTTATCGATCGCGTAAACATGGCCTTGCTCATCGCGCAGCATGAGCGGCCCCGCCAGGCTGCCGATACCGGTAAGGAGCACGTGGAACGCGGTTACGAATCGGCCATCGCCCAAGGCGAACGCGGTGCCTACGGATCGGTAGTGATCGTTGCGTTCCTGGAAGGGCACCTGATCCATCGGCAGGGGGCGCGCATACGTCACGTTGCTCTCGTCGGGCTTGGCCGCGACAACTTCGAAGGTCGCGGCACGCACCTGCGGCAGCAAAGCCGGATCAAGCGTCGTTGCACCGCATGTCATGGAAACCGCACTGCCCAGCGCAAGCGCGAGCGACCACTTCATCAGAACCGCCATGTTCGTCATCCCTTGGTGTGGGGCGAAGGGTAGTGCAGCAGGGCGGTTGAATTGAAGCTGGCAAGTTCTTGCGGCGCAGCCTCAGTGCTCGGTGCGCAGGTTGGCTACGTACTGCCACTCCCCGCTGCCCATACGGAAATGCACGCCAGAGGCGTCCGCGCTCACGGCCGAAACACCGGGCGCCTCACGCAGTGCCTTGCCGTTGATGCGGACATCATCGACGTTGGCGACGGGGAGCGTTACCACGGCCGTGGTGTTGAAAGGCACATCGAAACGCCCTTCCATGTGTTTGTCGTGGCGCGTCCATGTCGACGTGATGTCGCCATAGGGTGACGCAAGGCGCATGCGTGCATGGGTCAGATCACCACCAGGCAAGGGCGCGAGCGCAATCTCACGGTAGCCGGGCGCGGCGGGTGCGATACCGCCGATGGTGCGGAACATCCAGTCGCCTACAGCGCCGTACGCGTAGTGGTTGAACGAGTTCATCACCACGTCGCCGAACGAACCATCGGGTTTCAGCGAGTTCCAGCGTTCCCACATCGTCGTGGCGCCGGAAGTGACCTCGTAGCCCCAGGAGGGGTAGTCGGTGTTCATCAGCAGCTTGTACGCAAGCGCGGGTTGGCCGCCGCGCACCAGAGCGTCGAGCAACCACGGCGTGCCGAGGAAGCCGGTGGAGAGGTGATCCTGACGCGCGTGTACGCGATCGGCTAGCCGCTCCGCGAGCGCCGCCGTCTGGTTGGGATTCGCCAGCTGCATACCGATGGCCATGGCGTACGAGGTCTGGCTATCGCTGCTCGTACGGCCGTTGTGGAGATATCGTTGCTGGAACGCGGCTTGAGTCTTCGACGCGAGGGCGTCGTACTCCCTGGCGTCGTCTTCCCTGCCGATGGCGCGTGCCATCCCGGCCATCAGCCGCGCATCGTAGGCGAGATACGCGGTCCCCAGCAGGTCGAGCGGGGTCTTGTCGTCGAGGTGCAGCCAGTCGCCGTAATTGCCATGCGTGCGAGAGAGCGTGGGCCCTGCGATCGCTTCGATACGGGTCATGAAGCGCTGCATCGCTGCGTAGTTCTCTTCGATCACGCGCGTGTCGCCATAGGCCTGCCATAGCGCGTGCGGCACGGTGATGCTCGCATCCGCCCAGCCGGTGCCGCCATCGATACCGATGGGGTCAGGCGCCACACCCGGGAAATCGCCGTCGGGCTTCTGAGTATCGCGAAGGTCGCGTAGCCACTTGGCCAGGAACGCATCGCTATCGGCCAGCGTACTCGCCGTGGGGGAAAATACGTTGATATCGCCGGTCCAGCCGAGCCGTTCGTCGCGTGCCGGCGTGTCGGTGGGGATCGATACGAAGTTACCGCGTTGGCCCCAGCGGATGTTCGAGATCAGCTGGTTGAGCATGGGGCTGGAGGTCTCCAGCTCGCCGGTCACACGCAGATCGCTTCCCCATACCTCGCCCTTGAGATCACTGGCAGCCGGTGCTTCGTCGAGGCCGCTGATCTCCACATAGCGGAAGCCATGAAAAGTGAATGTGGGTGCCCAGGTGACATTGCCATCCGGCCCGAACACATAGTGGTCCGTGGCCTTCGCGCTGCGCAGGTTCGCCGTATAGAGCGAGCCGTCGGGATTGAGCATTTCGCCGTAACGCAGGGTCACCCGCTGCGATGGCCGGCCGTGCATGTGTACGCGCACGACACCGACCATGTTCTGGCCGAGGTCGAACAGCGTAGCTCCCCTGGTCGGTTGCCGATCAAGGCGCTTCGCTGTCCGCTGTTCGGTGACGCGGACAGGCGGATCGGTTTGCACCGCGAGCGACACGTCGGGAGCGGGCAGCGTGCGTGCCGCACGCCAATGGGTATCACTAGAGCCGGGGGTATCCCAATGCCAGGGAATGTTCCGGGCGTCCGCGTCTTCGCCCATGATCATGTCCGCCGCGGTCAGCGGGCCCGTGTGTGACTGCCACGTGCCGTCGGTGGCGATCCATGTACTGCTGCCGTCGGCGAAGTCGAGCCGCAGGCGGGCGATGAGCGATGGTTCGGCACCGTACTTACCTGGACCAAATGAGGCGATGGAGCCCGCGTACCAGCCCGGCGCAAGCATGGCGGCGAGGGTGTTGTCGCCTGCGCGTAGCTGCGCCGTGACGTCGTACACCTGGTAGTCGATGCGCTTGCGGTAATCGGTCCAGCCGGGCGCGAGGCGGGATTCACCCACCGGCTGGCCATTGAGGTGGAACGCGTAGGCACCGCGTGCCGTGGCGTACAGGCGTGCGCGGGTCACAGGTTTATCGAGGGAAAACGTCTTGCGCAGCAGGGGCAGGCTGGGGGCGTGCGCTTCGCCGGTGATCCACGCGGCTTGCCACGCCCGCGAGATGCCGAGTCCCTCCTCGAACGCGGCCGGCGTGCTCCATGCCGACCACTGGCCCGCATCGTCACGAACGCGTACCTGCCAGCGGTAACCTGCCTGCGGCACCAGTGCCGGGCCTGCATACCCGATGCCGACCTGTTGCGACGAAACCACGATGCCGCTGCGCCAGGCGCTACCGCCGCCGAACGTGGGCTCGAGCATCAGCTCGTAGGCCGTCTGCGTGGCGCCACGCCGCTTGCTTTCAGCCCACCAGCCAAAGCGCGGGGTGGCATCGTCGATCACCAGGGGTTCGGACGGTGGCCCTTCCGCTGTGCGCCCATCGATCCGCAGGCCTTTCACGACTGGCGGCGTTGCCGATGCCACCTCGGTGGCAGGTTGAGCCGCACAGCCCGCCAGCGCGATGGCGGCGAGCGTGGCGGGGGTAAGCCATCGATGCATCGGTGGTTCCCTGGTGGTGAGGCAACTCAGTAGAGGGCGCGCGCCTTCAGCGTGCCTTCGATGGCCGCCAGTTCATTACGCAGGGCGGCAGCGTGTTCTTCCGAAGTGCTCACATCGATCACCACGTAACCCACTTGCCCGGAGGTCTGCAGATACTGGCCATCGATGTTCACCGCAGCGCGCGAGAACACCTCGTTGACCTTCGAAAGCACGCCCGGGATGTTGCGGTGGATGTGCAGAAGGCGGCGGCTGGTGGGATGGCCGGGTAGCGAAACCTCGGGGAAATTGATCGCTGAAAGCGTGCTGCCGTTATCGCTGTAGCGCACCAGCTTCGAGGCCACTTCGATACCGATGTTCTCCTGCGCTTCGCCGGTGCTGCCACCGACGTGCGGCGTCAGGATCACGTTATCCATGCCCACCAGCGGCGAGAGGAACGGATCGTCGTTGCCCTTCGGTTCGACCGGGAAGACATCGATCGCGGCGCCGGAAAGGTGCTTCGAACGAAGGGCTTCGGCCAGCGCGTCGATGTCGACCACGGTGCCGCGCGAGGCATTGATCAGCATGCTGCCGGGGCGCATGCGACCAATCTCGGCGGCGCCGATCATCAGCTTGGTCTGCGGCGTTTCCGGTACGTGCAGCGTCACCACGTCGGCGCGCTCGAGCAGGTCGTCCAGGCTCGAGGCGGGGCGGGCGTTGCCGAGCGAAAGCTTGGCTTCGATATCGTGGAAGATCACCCGCATGCCCAGCGATTCGGCGAGCACGCCCACCTGGGTGCCGATGTGGCCGTAGCCGACGATACCGAGCACCTTGTCGCGCACCTCGAAGCTGCCCGCAGCCGATTTCGACCAGCCACCGCGGTGGCACTGGGCGTTCTTCTCCGGGATACGGCGCATGAGCATGATCGCTTCGGCGATCACCAGCTCGGCCACGCTGCGGGTGTTGGAGTAGGGCGCATTGAAGACCGGCACGCCCAGGCGCTCGGCCTCGGCGGCATCCACCTGGTTGGTGCCGATGCAGAAGCAGCCCACGGCGATGAGGCGGCGGGCCTCGGCGAGCACCTCGGCCGTGAGGTGGGTGCGCGAGCGGATGCCAACGATATGGGCATCGGCGATGCGCTCGCGCAACTCGTCCTCGGGCAGGGACTTCTCGTGAAACTCGATCTGGGTGTAGCCGGCCTGGCGGAAGGTATCCAGCGCGCTGCGGCTGACGCCCTCCAGGAGCAGCACCTTGATGTCCTCTTTGGGGTACGACGTGCGCTTCATGGCCAGCCCGGTCTCTAGCAAAAGGGGATCCCCACTATGCCAGAACGTGACTGCGATGTTGCAGCGCAGTGGACGGCTGGCGGCTGCGCTGGCACCCTCGGGAGGCCCTCTTAGCGAGACCCCCATGAGCGACCCGCGCCTGACCGAACTGGCCCGCATGCTGCCCGGCCTGAAGCTTTCCACCGACTCCGGTGACCTGGAACACCATGGCCGGGACTGGACCCGGCGCTGGACGCCGGCACCGCTGGCTATCGCGTATCCGGGGGATATCGCGGAGGTCCAGGCCGTGGTCCGCTGGGCCAACGATCAGGGGGTCGCCATCGTGCCTTCGGGCGGCCGCACGGGGCTTTCCGGCGGTGCCGTGGCGGCGAATGGCGAGCTGGTCGTGTCGCTGGACCGCATGAACAAGGTGCTCGGTTTCGACCCGGTGGACCGCACGCTCACCGTGCAGCCGGGCATCGCCCTGGAGGCGGTGCACAACGCCGCCCGCGAGCACGGGCTGATCTATCCGGTGGATTTCGCCGCGCGCGGTTCGTGCCAGATCGGCGGCAATATCGCCACGAATGCGGGCGGCATCCGGGTCATCCGCTACGGCAACACGCGTCAATGGGTCGCAGGCCTCAAGGTGGTTACGGGTAGCGGCGAGCTGCTCGATCTCAACAAGGGCCTCATCAAGAACGCCTCGGGCTACGACCTGCGCCATCTGTTCATCGGTTCCGAGGGCACGCTGGGCATCGTGGTCGAAGCCACCCTGGCGTTGACGTCGCCGCCACCGGCCTCGCAGGTGATGCTGCTCGCCGTCCCGGCCATGGATGCCCTGATGAAGGTGTTCGCCGAGGCGCGGCACCGCCTGCACCTGGAGGCCTTTGAATTCTTTACCGACCGCGCGCTGCACCACGTGCTGGCGCATGGCGGCCAGGCTCCGTTCGACGAGACCTACCCGTTCTACGTGGTCACCGAGTTCGACGCGGCCGATGAAAAGGCCGAAGCCGATGCGCTTGGCTTCTTCGAACAGTGCATGGAAGAGGGCTGGGTGGTCGATGGCGTGATCTCTTCCTCGGACGCCCAGGCTGGTGCGCTGTGGCGCCTGCGCGAGGGCATTACCGAGAGCCTGGCGAAGTACAAGCCGTACAAGAACGATGTTTCCGTGCGCATTTCCCGCGTGCCAGCCTTCATGGCCGAGATGCAGGCGCTGCTGGATGAAGGCTATCCGGACGTGGATGTCGTCTGGTTTGGCCATATCGGCGACGGCAACCTGCACATCAACGTGCTGAAACCCGAAGGCGTGGAATATGCCACCTTCGTGGAACAGTGCGAGCACGTGACCACCTTGCTGGTGGAAACCCTGGAGCGTCACGAGGGTTCCATTTCAGCCGAGCACGGCATCGGGCTGGTGAAGAAGCCGTGGCTGGGGAGCGTGCGTTCCGAGGCCGAGATCGCCCTGATGCGGGGGATCAAGGCCGTGTTGGACCCAAAGGGGCTGATGAATCCTGGGAAGTTGCTGTAGCCGGGGGAGGCTGCCGCGCGCCACATACAGGCGCCACCAGCTGAGTTACCCTTGTAACAATTCCTCCACACCTCCCCCAAGGACCCCGCCATGGCCCAGGACTCCCCCGACCTGTACCCCGCGATCGAGCCGTACGACGTCGGCTCGCTCAAGGTTTCCGAGCTGCACACCCTGTACTACGAGCAGAGCGGCAACCCGAACGGAAAGCCGGTGGTGTTCCTGCATGGCGGCCCCGGCGGCGGCACCAACCCGCGCTGCCGCCGCTTCTTCGACCCGAAGAAGTACCGCATCATCCTGTTCGACCAGCGCGGTTGCGGTAAATCCACGCCGCACGCCGAGCTGGAAGGCAACACGACCTGGGATCTCGTCGCCGACATCGAGCGCATCCGCAAGCACCTGGGCATCGACAAGTGGCAGGTGTTCGGTGGCTCGTGGGGCTCCACGCTGGCGCTGGCGTACGCCGAGACCCATCCCGCCCAGGTCAGCGAGCTGGTCCTGCGCGGCATCTTCATGCTTCGCCGCACCGAGCTCGAGTGGTTCTACCAGGGCGGTTGCGACCAGCTGTATCCCGATGCGTGGGAAACCTACCTCTCGGCGATCCCGCAGGCCGAGCATGGCGACCTGATCAGCGCCTACCACCGCCGCCTCACCAGCACCGACCCGGCTGTTCGCGTGGCCGCGGCGCGTGCGTGGTCGGTGTGGGAAGCCGCCACCAGCTACCTGTACCAGGATGAAGGGCACATGGCCTCCAGCGGCGAAGATGAGTTCGCACTCGCCTTCGCACGCATCGAGTGCCACTACTTCGTCAACGCGGGCTTCTTCGAAGTCGATGGCCAGTTGCTGCGTGATGTCGGCAAGATCCGCCACATCCCGACAGTGATCGTGCAGGGCCGATACGACGTGGTGTGCCCAGTGCGTAGCGCGTGGGATCTGCACCGTGCGTTCCCGGAAGCCGAGCTGCGCATCGTCCAGGATGCCGGCCACTCCGCGTTCGAACCCGGCATCACCCGCGAACTCGTCCGCGCCACCGACGCCTTCGCCGCCTAACCGCCCCGACCGCCCCGACCGCCCCGACCGCCCCCGGCCGCCCCCGGCCGCCCCCGGCCCTCGTAGGAGCCCACCCTGTGGGCGACATCTTTCGCCTCACCGCCGCAGGTCCTGTTGCCGTATCGCGAACGGCGTCGCCCACAGGGTGGGCTCCTACGATGTAGCAGGCACAAAAAAGGCGCCCGGTTTGCACCGGGCGCCCTTTTTACGTCACGTGCTTCGTGCTTAGAACAGGAACGTCGGCAGCGTCAGCAGATCCACCACGAAACCATCGTGGTCGGAGGAGCCCAGCGCCTTCTTCACGCCGGTTTCCTTGGCGGCGTCATCCAGCGTCTGCACCGGGGCATCGAGGTTGCCACGGCCGTATTCCATGCGCAGGAAGAGGCCACGGGCCACGGTGTTCAGCAGCGCATGGTCCAGCACCTGGTGCGTCGGCACCGAGCGCGGGGCCTGGCCCTGAATGTTGCCGAAGTTCTCCGTGAACAGGAACGAGTAGCGATCCTGGGCAGGCACCGAATCCACGGCGTTCCACAGCGCCGGCTTCACGATGTTCTTGCCGAGCTTCAGCAGGTTCTGGCTGTCGTCGTACTTGCCCGAGATCAGGCCCACCACGTCGGTGAAGCCATCGCTGAACTGGTACGAGTTGAAGTCACCCACCACCATGATCGGGGTGAGCAGGTTCTTCCGGTCGGTCTGCAGTGCCTGCACCTGCTTGGCCAGCGACTGCGCCTGCAGGAAGCGTTTCTGGCGATCGCGGTCCGCGGTGGTGCCCGTCTTGTCGACGTTCTGGCGGGCCTTCGGGTGCACGGCGATCACGTTGACGCGCATGCGGCCGATGATCGACGGCACGTCGGCCGTGAGCAGCAGCGGCGGGTGGTCATGCAGGAACGAGGTGGAGCCGTTGTCGTCCCAGGTAGCGTCGGCATCGAGCTGGCGCACATCCACCACGCGGACGCGGTCGGTACGCACCAGGAAGCCCACGTTGATGCCGCTCGGGTCGTGGCCCGGCTGCAGGAACGCTTCGTACTGCGCCGGGTAATCATCACCCAGCTGCTTGGCGAGGCCCTGCAGCACGGCGAGGCTCTTCACCTCTTCGACCGAGAGGATATCCGGCAGCTTCAGCACGCTACCGACATACGCGGAGAGACGCTGGGTCTTCAGCTTCACTTCGTCCGCCGTCGGCTCGGTTGTGCCGCCGCTGCAGGTGAAGGTGGTGTTGAAGTCCGTATCGCAGAAACGCTCCATGTTGAACGCGCCGATGCGCACGGCGTAGAACGGCTTGTTATCGACCGGACGCGGCAGCGGGTTGGTCTTCGTGACCGTGATCTTGCTCGGGATGAAGGTGTACGCACCAAACGCGTACGAGATCACGCCTTCCGCCTTGAAGGTGGTGCCGGCGTTGTACGGCGTGTTCGCGGCCACGGCACCGAAATCGGCCGTGTTCATCTTCAGTACTTCGGGGTTACCCGACCAGTTCGGCAGGTTCACGCCATCGGGCACCGGCACGGTGTAACGCACGCCCGGCTTGCGCAGCGAGCGCTGGCCGTTGGCGGTGATGTACACCTCGGCAAACGGCTCATTGCTGAAGCGCAGGTTGCCGGTGGTGATCATGCCGTTGTTGATCGTGACGCGCATGCCCACGAAGCACTGGAAGTTCGTCGTGCCGCAGGAGAGGGCGTTCGGATCGTTCGACGGCACCTTGTCGTTGAACACCACGGCCGTCGGCAGGCGAGCGCCGTGCATCGTCGTGGTGATGGTGGCGTTCTTCAGTTCCGGCAGGTTGAAGTAGTTGTCGACCGTGGCTTCCACGTCCACCTGGTCGCCGGCCTTTACCGTCGGCGCCGTGCTGGTGAACACGTAGATGCCGTTCGAGGTCAGCGCGTCGTTGTCGGCACGCGCGTCCGGGGTCTGGATGGTGAAGCCCGCCGGGCCCACGGCCGTGACGATGTTGGCCTTGGTCGACACGCGCTTGCCGAGCAGCGGCGAGACCTGGTCGTGGCCAGTGATCTGCCAGATTTCAGCGGCGACCGGGATCTCGTTGAGGATCGCGCCGACGGCGGTGGCCTTGGCCAGCGCCACGTCGCCCGAGGCGTTGGTGAGGTTGACCTTGAACGCCTTGTCGTCACCGGCGGCCTTGGCGCCGTGCACGTTCACCGTCACTGTGGCCGTGGTCTGGCCCGCCGGGATGGTGAGGTCGGTGTTGACGGCGTCGTAGTCGCCTGCGGCGACCGTGGCGGTGTCGTCAGCCGTGGCGGCGTGGACGGTCACGTCCGCGGTGCCAGCCTGGCTCAGCGTCACGGTGAACGGCATCGGCACGTCATCGGCGTTACGCAGGCTGACCGAGGCGTCGGCGATCGACAGGCTCGGGCCCTGGGCCACGCAGGTGCTGGTGCTGTTGTGCGGGGTGGTCGGGGCGACCTTCACCCAGTCGGCGGAGTTATCGCCGCTGCTCTGCGGGAAGCCCGCGGCATTGGTCTTGCGGCCGTAGCCCTGGTCGCCGTTGGTGCTGCCCAGGCTCGCCAGCGGCGTGCCCAGCTTGTAGGCCGAGCCGGCGCTCAGGCCGACCTGGTCGATCACGGTACCCGAGGCGTCGAGGAGGGCGAGACCGCCGTCGTCGGTCACGCCGGTCGAGTACTTCTGGTCGAAGGCCACGCTGCCGGAGTAACCGGAGCTGGCGGTGTTGGCCAGCAGCAGGTAGCAGCCCGGGGCGATGGTCACGCCAGCCGGGAAGGTGAAACGGGTACCCGTGGTGCCGGCGTTGTTGGAGGCGTTGAGCTTATAGCCCGACACATCCAGCGGGGCGGTACCGGAGTTCTGGACTTCGACGAATTCGTCGTTGCCGCCAGCCGGGCCGCGGACGCGGAACTGGGTGATGGAAAGATCCGCCGCCTGGAGCGACGAGACGGCCATAAGGCCGGCGAGCGCCGCCCACAGGGCGCGCTGCTGCTTGGTCGAACGCATTCGATGTTCCCCTCGAGTCGTTGAGTTGTACGCGACCCGAGACGCCCGCAATCCCCTGCGGCGGCGCTCCCCCTGTCAGGTCCGCCGCAGGATTTTGCCGCAGGTTTGTGACAACCGAATGTGACGGTGATCGAGGGATTCCCGTAGGAGCCCACCCTGTGGGCGACGCCGTTCGCGATCGCGCAACAGGACCTGTGGCGGTAAGGCGAATTTCGCATGTAGGAGCCCACCCTGTGGGCGACGCCGTTCGCGATCGCGCAACAGGACCTGTGGCGGTAAGGCGAATTTCGCATGTAGGAGCCCACCCTGTGGGCGACGCCGTTCGCGATCGCGCAACAGGACCTGTGGCGGTGGGGCGAAAGATGTCGCCCACAGGGTGGGCTCCTACGGGGGGCCGGAGGTTTTTTTATTCCGGTTTTTGCTTGGTGCCGAAGATTTTGTCGCCCGCGTCGCCCAGGCCGGGGAGGATGTAGCCCAGCTCGTTCAGGCGGTCGTCGATCGAGGCGGTGTAGATCTCGATATCCGGATGCGCGGCCTCGATCCGGGCCAGGCCTTCCGGCGCGGCCACCAGGAACAGGCCCTTGATGCGCTTGGCACCCGCGGCCTTCAGCATATCCACGGTGGCAACCAGGGTGCCGGCGGTGGCCAGCATGGGGTCGACGATGATGGCGGTGCGCTCATCCAGGCGGCCGCTGAGCTTCTCGTAATAGGCCACCGGCTGCAGGGTTTCTTCATCGCGCTGCAGGCCAACCACGCTCACCTTGGCGGCCGGGATCATCTCAAGCACGCCGCTCAGCATGCCCAGGCCCGCGCGCAGGATAGGCACGATGGTGACCTTCTTGCCCTTGATATGGGTGACCTCGACCGGGCCGGCCCAGCCTTCGATCGTCTTGCACTCGGTCTCCATATCCGCTGTCGCCTCGTAGGTGAGGAGGGCGGCGACTTCGGAGGCCAGCTCGCGGAACTCCTTGGTGCTGATGCCGGCGGCGCGCATCAGGCCAAGTTTGTGCTGGATGAGGGGGTGGCGGACTTCGACGATTTTCATGGGGCAGGGCCGTGCGTAGGTGGCGATGCCCGCATTTTCGCACGCCCACGAACCTTACGTTGTAGGAGCCCACCCTGTGGGCGACATCTTTCGCGGTACCGCCGCAGACCCTGTGGCGGCTGTGCGAACGGCGTCGCCCACAGGGTGGGCTCCTACGCGCGAAAGGCGTCGCCCACAGGGTGGGCTCCTACGAGGTGTGCGTTACCCTTTCAGGCAGGAGCTCATGAACGCCTTACGCTCATCGCCCTTCAGCGTCTTGGCCTTCGGATCGGCGTTGCAGGTCTTCATCTTCTCCTGCTGGGTCGCCTTGGCAGGCGCGGCTGCGGTCGGCTGCTCACCCTTCAGGCAGCTGCTCATGAAGGTCTTGCGCTCGTCACCCTTCTTGCCGGTGGCCTGCGTGTTGCAGGTCTTCATCCGCTGCTGTTGCGGGGTAAGGTCTTTGGAAGCCTGGGCCGCGGCAAACGCGGAGCCGGCGAAAACGAAGAGGGCGGAAACGGCTAGGACACGAAACTGCACGCGCATGGCGAACCCCTACGTGACGCCGGTAAGTCCGGCGTGGGGCAGCTTACGCCATTTCTCAAACCGTAGGAGCCCACCCTGTGGGCGACGCTGTTCGCATGTAGGAGCCCACCCTGTGGGCGACGCCTTTCGCACAGCCGCCACAGGGTCTTCGGCGGTACCGCGAAAGATGTCGCCCACAGGGTGGGCTCCTACCGGGGCGGGCTTAGGCTGCCTGTTCGGCCGCGCGGCGCGGGCCCTTGAGCAGGGCATGCCGGACTTCATCGATGATGAGGTCGACCTCGGCGCTGGTGACCCGGAAGTGCGGGGTGAAACGCAGCGAGTTGGCGCCGCCGTGGATCACGCCGATGCCGCGTTCGCGCATGTATTCCTCGGTGGAGCCTTCGCCGTAGCACTTGAACTCCGCGGCCAGCTCGCACGAGAACAACAGGCCGGTGCCCTGCACCTTGGTGATCAGGCCGCCCAGTTCGGACTTCAGGCCCTCGAGCTTCTGCAGGAACTCCTTGCCGCGCTCGCGGATGTTGGCGCGAACCTCATCCGTCAGCTCGGCCATGGTCGCCACGGCGACATCGAGCGCACGCGGGTTAGCGGTCATGGTGTTGCCGTAGATGCCCTTGCGGTACAGGCCGGCCACGCGCTCGGAGACGGCGAGCACGGAAAGCGGGTACTGGCCGGCGTTGAGCGCCTTGGAGAAGGTTTCCAGGTCCGGTGCGTCGAGCTTCTCGAAGCCCGGGTAATCGATGATCGACAGGACGCCGTGCGCACGCAGGCCGGCCTGGATCGAATCGACGAGCAGCAGGGTGCCGTGGTCGCGGGTGAGTTCGCGCGCGGCGGCATAGAAGTCAGGCGTGAGCGCACGGCCCGGATCGCCTTCGCCCATCACCGGCTCAAGGAACATCGCCTCGATGAACCAGCCGTTGCGGTCCGCATCGGCGAACACCTGCTTCAGTTGCGCGACGTTGTACGGCTCGACCGTGATCAGCGTGTCTTCGTTGCGATAGCTGGCGAGGTGCTGCTGGTAATTGCGGCGCGACGAATCCGAATACAGCGCCGGGCGCTCGGTGCGGCCGTGGAAGGCGCCCTTGACGGCGAGGCGCTTGATGGTGCGGCCGGCGTGGCGTGCACCCGGATCGGTCATCAGGCGCGCGTTGACGTCCGCGATGCGGCCGGCGAGCGTCACCGATTCCGAGCCGGAGTTCAGGCAGAGGAAATGCGAATAGGGATTGCTGCCACGCGTGCGGCCGAGTTCCTTGCGCAGTGCCTCGCACAGGCGCAGCTGCGAAACGTTCGCCGTCATCACGTTGGCCATGACCTGCGGGCGCGACATCGCTTCGAGGATGTGCTCCGGGTTGTGACCGAAGCCGAGCATGCCGTAGCCGCCATCGTCGTGGAGCACGGCGCCCTTCAGCGTGACCACCCACGGGCCGCGTGCGGCGGCGGGTACGTACGGGTTCACGCCGTCATCGGGGTAGAAGTTGACCAGGCCGCACTGCAGGTGATTGATCTGCTCCGCTTCATCCATGCGCAGGAAAGCGTCCATCTCCGCACGCAAACCCTTGTGATACGCAGCGGCTTCTTCGATGGCACGGCGCAGGTTGGCGTCATGCGCCGCGAAGCGCTCGATGGTGGCATCGGGCAGGCCGGTGGTGCGGGCCTTGCCGCCGAAGTCGCGCATCTCGCGCAGGGTAGCGATGACGTCCATTACGTTTCCTCAACCTGAAGCTGTGGCGTGCATGGGATCGCGCGTAAGCGCGCTCCTGGATGGAATCCCCGATATTGCTCTAACTACCTATGTTTAAAGGGATTATTGGCCGAGCATAGCATGGCGATTTTTGCCCCGTAACCCCCGGGTGACGCTTGTCACATCCGCACAATGACGCAAACGACTGCCGCCAAGGGGTTGCGTGCGTTTATGTTGCGACGCAAGGGAGGACACCATGAATCACGACACCTGCATTGCCCGCCTCGACGGCGTCCACAAGCGTTACGGCGCCGTTACGGCGCTGGATGGGATCAACCTCAGCATCCACCGTGGCGAGCTGCTGGCGCTGCTCGGCCCCAACGGCGCCGGCAAGACCACCAGCATCGGCCTGCTGCTCGGCCTCCATCGCGCCGACAGCGGTACGGTCAGCCTGTTTGGGCGCGATCCGCTCGGGCTCGACGCCCGCCGCCGCATCGGCGTGATGCTGCAATCGGCCAACCTGCCACCGACCCTGAAGGTACGCGAGCTGCTCCGGGTCACCTCCAGCTACTACCCGCGGCCACGCGCCGTGGCCGAATGCGCGGAGATCGCCGGCATCACCGACCTGCTCGAACGCCGTTACGCCGCGCTTTCCGGTGGCCAGCAGCGCCGCGTGCAGTTCGCGATGGCACTGGCCGGGCATCCGGAACTGCTGTTCCTGGACGAGCCGACGGCGGGCATGGATATCACCTCGCGGCAGGCACTATGGACGGCGATCCGCGGGCTCGTCGCCAGCGGTGCTTCGGTGGTGCTCACCACGCACTATCTCGAAGAAGCCGAGGCGCTTGCCGACCGCGTGTGCGTGATCGCGAAGGGCCGTGTCGTCACCGAAGGCACGGTGGATGCCTTGCGTGCCCACGTGGCCGTGCGCCGCATACGTTGCATCACCAGCGTGCCCGCGGAAACCGTCGCGGCATGGCCGGAAGTGGAGAGCGCCAGCGCGCAGCACGATCGCCTCGTGGTCTCCACCACGCAAGCCGAAACCGTCGTGCGCCGTTTGCTGGCGATCGATGCCGAGCTCGCCGAACTGGAAGTACAGCGCGCCGGCCTGGCCGAGGCGTTTACCGAAATTACCCGTGACAGCGACGCCGTGCAGGAGGCCGCATGAACACCTTCGAAGGTACCGCCACGCCGGTGATGAGCACCGGCCAGGTCGTGAACGCCTATGTCCAGGAAGCTCGCGCGGAAGTCATGCGTTACCTGCGCCTGCCTGGTTTCCTGCTGCCGACGATGCTGTTCCCGTCGGTGTTCTACCTGATGTTCGGCATCTTCCTCGCCCAGCACAACTCGCCGGATGCCTCGCGTTACCTGCTCGCGTCGTACGGTACGTTCGGCGTCATGGGTCCGGGCCTGTTCGGATTTGGCGTATCGCTCGCGATCGATCGTGAGCAGGGGCTGCTCACGTTGAAGCGCGCGCTACCGATGCCGCCAGGCGCCTATCTCGTCGGTAAGATGTGCATGGCGCTGATCATGGCCTCGTTCATCACGGTGATCATGTTGTGCCTGGCCATCTTCGGTGCGCATGTGCAGCTAAGCGCCGCGAACATCGCCGCGTTCTTCGTCACCGAAGTGCTGGGCGTGCTCACCTTCTGCTCGCTGGGCCTGCTCATCGGCACGCTGGTGAAGGGCCAGTCGGCGACGGGTCTGGTCAACCTGATCTACCTGCCCATGGCCTTCCTCTCAGGCCTGTGGTTTCCGCTCTCGATCATGCCCGGGTTCCTCCAGGGGATCGCGCCGCTGTGGCCGGCCTACCACCTTGACCAACTGGCGCTTTCCGCGATCGGCATGGGCAAGGGTGGGGAGCTGATCCACGTGATCGCCCTGGTCGGGTTCACGGCGGTGTTCCTGTTCCTTGCCGGCCGTCGTCTGGCGCGGCACGGTTGAAGTAGCATGGCCGCATACCTTCCCACCCCGGACAGACCGATGCCTTCGTCGTGGTTGCAGCCTACCCCCGATTCGCTGTGGGCCCGCCTGAAGGCACAAGGCAAGCTGCGCTTTACGACGCTGTTCAACCTGGTCTGGTCGTTGTGGGTTTTCGGCGACCTCGTATTCCAGCCGAAGCTGCCCGACCATTGGATACCGGTCACGTCCGTGACGTTCCCGGCATTCCTGGTCCTTTACGCCATGGCGTATACCCGTCCCGTGCGGCACACGATGTGGTACGCCACGGCCATGGCCTTGCTGGGCTATGCGGTGATGGGCGTGAATGCCAGCGGTGGCGCGTGCTATGTCATCTTCGCGTGCTCGTTCATGGGCTTCCATGGCCCCATGCGCGTATGCCTCGCGCGGGTCGCGGTGGTTCTCGCGGTGTTTGTGTCGCTGGCGCTCACGGTCATGGAGTGGCCCTGGACGGTGGCGCTGGTCATGACGATCGTGGCCCTCTCCGTCAGTGTGGCGAACCTGCTGTACCGGATGAACGGCCAGAAGGACTGGGAGCTGAAGCTTTCCCACGACGAAGTGCGCCGGCTGGCCGCCACGGCCGAGCGTGAGCGCATCGGCCGTGACCTGCACGATCTGCTGGGCCACACGCTGTCCCTGATTACCCTGAAACTGGAGCTCTCCCGCCGCCTGCTCGATCGCGATACGGAAGCGGCCCGCCGCGAGATGGAAGAAGCGGAGCGCGTCGCCCGCCATGCCCTCGCGGAAGTGCGCTCGGCGGTCACCGGCATCCGTGCGACGGGCCTTGCGGCGGAGCTCGCATCGGCACGTGTGCTGCTGGGATCATCGTCGGTGAATTTTTCATATCTGACGGAGGTGCCGGTGCTCCCCGCGCGCGTCGAGAACGAGCTCGCGCTCGTGCTGCGCGAGGCCGTGGTCAACATTCACCGCCACGCGCAGGCCTCGATGGCTGATGCAAAGGTGGAGGTGGTGGGCAGCGAACTGGTGCTGAGCATCGCCGATAACGGACGCGGCAAGACAGGCTCGGAGGGCAACGGCCTGTGTGGCATGCGTGAGCGCATTCGTTCGCTCGGCGGCAGCATGCAAGTCGACTCCTTGAAGGGCAAGGGGACGCGCGTCGTCATCCATGTGCCGCTTACCGCGGAGGAACGCAAGGACCTGCCGCCCGTCCTGCGGAAGCTTGCCTCGTGAACTGGTGGCGATACCCGCGGCCCGACTCCCTGATGGGCGGACTGAACTCGCCGATCTATCTGCGCTGGACCTGCATCCTGCAGATGTTCTGGCTGGTCGCGCTGATCACGGCGCCGTGGTCGGTGAAGGGCTTCCAGTGGGAGTGGGTGGTTCCCTCGGTGCTCTCGATGTTTGTGTACGTGGCTTGCTACCTGCAGGTCTTCTTCGGACCGCAGCGGCACATGGTTCGCAACGGCGCCACGGTCATCGGCATGGGCTTCGCGCTGTGGACGGTGAATCCGGTCGCGATCGGCTACGTGGTCATCTCGATTTCGATGCTGGCCTTCGCGACCACGCCCCGGCCCTGGTTGATCGCGACGACGGTCAGCAGTCTCCTCACCCTGCTGTGGGTTCACTGGTTCGATATTCCGGCCGTCCAGGCATGGATCATGCCCTTCGTCGGCCTGGTTACGGGCTACGGTAATTACCTGTACGCGCGAACGATCCGCCGCGATGTGCAACTGCGCCTCACCCAGGAAGAGGTCACCCGCCTCGCCACCCTGGCCGAGCGTGAACGCATCGGCCGCGATCTGCATGACTTGCTTGGCCACACGTTGTCACTGATTACGCTGAAATCCGAACTGGCACGCCGCCTGGCCGTCGCCGACCCGCCGCGCGCGCAGCGCGAGATGGAGGAGGTGGAGCGGGTGGCCCGACATACCCTGGCCGAGGTACGTAACGCGGTGACCGGCATGCGTGCGGGCGACCTGGGTTGCGAACTGGTCTCCGCGCGCTTGATGCTGGAGGCCTCCGGTATCTCGCTTGCCGTGGAGAAACCGGGCGAACTGACGTTGCCCGCGCAAGCCGAGGCAGCGCTCTCGCTGGTCTTGCGCGAAGCCATCACCAACATTCACCGCCATTCCCGCGCCACCGAGGCACGGGTCACCATCACCCAGGAAGGACAGGCGTTCTCGATGCGAATCTCGGATAACGGCTGCGGCGGCCTCGCCGCGCACGGCAATGGCGTGTCGGGTATGCGCGAACGTGTGCGCCAGATCGGTGGCCGGCTGGCCATCGACTCGCCGGCGAAGCAGGGCACAGCGCTGGCCATCGAGCTTTCCCATGCTGGCCTGCAGGAGCGCATCGCATGATCCGTGTGTTTCTCGCCGAAGACCAGGCCATGGTGCGCGGCGCGCTGTCGGCGCTGCTCAACCTGGAATCCGATATCGAAGTGCTCGGCTCCGCACCCGATGGCGAAACGGCCTGGCGGGAACTGCAGCGGCTGAAGCCCGATGTGCTGGTCACCGATATCGAGATGCCCGGCCTCACCGGCCTGGAAATCGCCCAGCGCGTGCACCGCCACGAGCTACCGATCAAGGTGGTTATCGTCACCACGTTCGCGCGGCCGGGTTTCCTGCGCCGCGCGCTGGATGCCGGTGTGAGTGGCTATCTGTTGAAAGACGCGCCGGCCGAAAACCTCGCCGAATCGCTGCGCCTCGTGCACCGCGGCGGCCGCGCGATCGATCCGCAGCTCGCGCTGGAAGCATGGTCCGAAGCCGACCCGCTAAACGACCGCGAGCGGCAGGTCCTGCGCCTCGCCGGGGAAGGGCAATCCGCCAGCGACATCGGCACCCAGCTCAATCTCTCGCACGGCACCGTGCGTAACTACCTCTCCGAGGCGATCGGCAAGCTCGGAGCCGCGAACCGCATCGAGGCGTACCGGCTGGCGCGACAGAAAGGCTGGCTATAATCTCGACCTGCCACCCAGGGGCAAGTCGATTGGCGCGAACGTTGTGCACGGTGTTGTTAGCTTCCGCGGTCGCGCTGCTAAGTGCGTGCGGCCGCACACCTGCGCCGCTCACCCACGATGCTTATATCTGGCAGCGCCAGTGGACCCCATCGCTCCGCCACGCCGTGGATGCTTCGCGCGACGTCGTGCGCGATTGGCGTGTGCTCGTCGCGCAGGCGTCGCGTGATGGACGCTTCCAGATGTTCGCGCCCGATCGCGCGACGCTGGATGCCTCGCAGCGCCCCGTGGTGCTCGTCGTGCGCATCGATGGCCGCCTGGCCAACTTCGATCCGGCGGACCTGCGTGAGCGGATCACGCGCATCGTCGCGACGTGGCCGCAAGCCGCGGGCGTCGAGATCGATTACGACTGCCCCACGGCGAGGCTACCCGCGTACACCGCCTTCCTGCGTGAACTGAAGCCCGCGTTGGGGCACGTGCCGCTCTCGATCACGGCACTGCCTACCTGGATCGGCTCACCGAACCTCGACGGCCTGCTCGCCATTCCCGACGAATCCGTCGTGCAGGTCCATGCCGTGCAGGCGCCCCAGGCGGGCCTGTTCAACCCGGACATCGCCGCGGACTGGGTTAGCAACTACGCGAAGCACACCCACAAGCCTTTCCGCGTGGCGTTGCCGACGTACGGCTCTCGGGTGAGCTGGAACGCGGATGGCACGCTGCTGGCGGTGGAAAGCGAGCAGGCCGCGCTGGCGGCGGGCGCTGTGTCGTCGGAACTGTACGCCTCGCCGGATACGGTCCTCGGCTTTGTAAAGCGCCTCGACACCAACCGTCCGGATGGCCTCACCGGCATCGTGTGGTTCCGCCTGCCGACCACGGAAGACACTCGTGCCTGGAGCCTGGCTACCTGGCGCAGCGTTGTTACCAACCATCTCGACCGCGCGCCACTGCAACTGCATCTGCGCGATGCGGGCAACGGTGCAAGCGATGTGCTGCTGGAAAACCCCGCGTCGGCTGACACCGCCGCACCGGCGCGCGTCGCCTTGCCCGAAGGTTGCGAGCTGGCCGACGGCATCGACGGCTATCGTCTCGCACCGAACACCACGACACCTACGCTGGTGGCCGCGCAGGCTCGCCCCTTGCCCGCGCACACCACGCGCGCCATTGGCTGGGCCCGCTGCCGCCCTGGCACACTCACCACGCTTACCCTGCAGGGACCTCCCGTTTCATGATGAAGCACAATGCGCTCGCCGCTGGTTTCGCCCTCGCTGCCATCGGTGCCGTCGCCTGGGCCTGTGGCCCGGACTTCCCGACCCAGTTGCTCGACGATCGCGCAGGCACGCTGCAGGCGGCGCCGCAGAACACCTTCACCTTCGAGGCGCAGCACCTGCTGCCTGCCGCCGATGCGCTTGAAGCCGTCGAGACGCCGCGCTGGGGCGATGCACCGCAACGTGCCGACTTGCCGCCCGATCAGACGGCGAAGGTGAAAGGGCTGATGGGCTCGGCGACAGGCAGCGCGGCCTATGCCGCTGGGGAAGGCCTGCCGGAGGATGTGCGCCGCTACGTGGCGGGTGCGGTCGATTACAACCGGGCGACGGGCGCATGTGCACCGGCGCCGGCGGCCGATTCGGACGATGCGTCGGACAACGTGCCTGAGCGGCCGGCATGCACGGATTTCGACGCCGCGGCGCTGGATGCCGCGCAGGCCAGCTTCGAACAAGTCCTGGCGCTGCCCGCGGAGCAGTCGAAGGCCCGTGGCGCGTGGGCGGCCTACATGCTGGGCGAGGTCAGCGCGCTCCGCGCAGAGCGTGCAGCGGGAACGCAGGCATTTGCCGCAGCCCGCGACGCTGCTGCTAAAGCCTTCCAGCAAACGCGTGCCCGCGTGCTTGCAGGTGCATCCGACGCGCAGGGCCTCGGCGTGGCGAGCTTCGGCGAAGAAGCCCGTCTCAGCCTGTTCGCCGGCAAGACCTTCTGCGGGTGGGCCGAGTTCACCCGCAACGATGACTGCGCGAGCGACGTGGCGCCTGCCGACCTGAAGCACGCCATTGCGCTGTACGCCGCGCAGGCCGGACACGGCTCGGGGCAGGCAGTCGATTCGCTCGAAGCGATCGCCGGTGCGGTGCTGGCTAACGACGGCCAGGCTGCGGCGCTCATCGATGGCCCCGTTTCGCAGCGCATGCTCGTGGCGTACGCGCTCGCCCGCGTGGCGCCGCAGACCAGCGATGGCAAGCCGCTGCCCGCGCTCACGCAGCTGGTCGATGCGGTGCTCGCGAACGGAGCGGACAAAGTCGCCTCCGCCGACCGCCTCGCCTCGCTCGCCTACGAACTCGGTCGCTACGACGACGCGGAAAAGCTGCTGGCGAAAGCCGACGGTCCACTGGCCAGCTGGGTGCGCGCCAAGCTCGCCCTGCGTAAAGGCGATGCCGCTGCGGCTGCCACAGCGTATGCCGAGGCCGCGAAAGCCTTCCCCAAGGCGGATGATCCCAAGGCCACGCTGGAAGCGGGCAACGTGCACCTGCTGATGGGCGAGCGCGGCGTGCTTGCCCTCTCGCGTGGCGACTACGTGGAAGCGATGACGCGTCTGTACGAAGCCGCCAAATCCGTGGGCGGCGATGGCAACACCTACGACGAAATGAGCAGCTCGGGTACGGGCTACGGCAACGATGCCGCGTATGTCGCCGAGCGCGTCCTCACGGCCGATGAGCTAAAGACGTTTGTCGACGCACACGCACCCGCGTATTCCCCGGCGCCGGCCCCGAAGACCAAGGACGAGCAAACGTCGTACGGGTCGGATAGCGTGGACGATCACCTGCGCTACCTGCTGGCGCGCCGACTCATGCGCGAGGGCCGCTACGACGAGGCCTATGCGTATTTCCCCTCGGCCGGTGACAAGCGCTTCGGCGATGTGGATCTTCCCGCCCAGGCGAAGGCCTATGCCGCCGCCGTGCACGACGGCGACAGTGCCTGGACCGATATCGGCAAGGCGGAAGCGCGCTACGCGGCGGCGAAGATCGCGCGTGAGAACGGCATGGAGATCCTGGGTTACGAACAGGGGCCGGATTACCTCGACAACGGCGGCTACTTCCAGGGCGGCAGTGGCCAGTCGGCGGAATCGCTGAAGGGGCCTGAGGTCACGGACGGCGAACGCCAGCGTTTCAAGGACAGTGCCTCGCAGCCGGATCGCCGCCTGCACTATCGCTACATCGCCGCTGACCGGGCCGTCGCGGCCGCCGACATGCTGCCCCCACGGTCCCAGGCGTTCGCGGCCACGCTATGCCAGGCCACCCACTGGATGCTGGAGGGCCCGCCCGATTACAACGAAGCCGGCGATGGCGAAGAGGGCAAGCCACTCAACGAGCGCCAGCGCCGGGTGAACGCGTACTACGCCCGCTACGTGAAGAAAGGCCCATACGTGGAATGGGCCTCGGATTTCGGCTGGAGCTGCGAGGAGCCGGACTTCGCCCGGGCCCGGGCGCTCAAGCGGGCCCAGCAGGTGGCGGCCGTGAAGCGCTTCGTCCGCCACTGGCTGCCGCTGGAGGCTGGCGTGGCCGTACTGGCCGTCGCGGGGCTGGGCTGGGCGGTCGTGCGGCGCCGTCGCCGCCGGATTGCGCCATAATCCCAGGCCCCTCCTGGTTTCACCGGCCCCCTACGTGAAGAAATCCGATTTCGACTTCGATCTCCCGCCCGACCTGATCGCCCAGGCGCCGCTCGAGCGCCGCTCGGGCAGCCGCCTGCTGGTGGTGGACGTGGCCGCCCGGTCCAAGTCGAACCGGAAGTTCTACGACCTCCCGGATCTCATCCAGCCGGGCGACCTGCTGGTGTTCAACGACACCCGCGTGTTGCCCGCGCGCCTCTACGGCCGCAAGGACAGTGGTGGCGCGGTCGAGATCCTGATCGAACGGGTCACGGGTGCCCATGAAGCCCGGGCCCAGCTCGGCGTGAGCAAGAAGCCGAAGGAAGGCGGCATCATCGAACTCGCCGATGGCACCCGCATCACGGTGATGGGCCGCGATGGCGAGTTCTTCAACCTGCGCTTCGAGATCGATGAACCGCTGGAGCGGCTGCTCGGTCGCCTCGGCGAAATGCCGCTGCCGCCATACATCGAACGCAGCGCCGACGACTCCGACATGGAGCGCTACCAGACCGTGTTCGCCCGCGAGCCCGGTGCCGTCGCCGCACCGACCGCCGGCCTGCACTTCGACGAAGCGCTGCTGGAAAAGCTGCGTGCGAAGGGCGTGGACTTTGGTTACGTCACCTTGCACGTCGGCGCGGGTACGTTCCAGCCGATGCGCGCGGAGAACGTGCAGGACCATGTCATGCACCGCGAGTGGTTGAACGTCGGCGCTGAGCTCGTCGAAAAGATCCGCAACACGCGTGCAAGCGGCGGCCGCGTCATCGCCGTGGGCACCACGGTCGTACGCGCGCTGGAAAGCGCCACCGTCGAAGGCGTGCTGCGCCCGTTCGCCGGTGAAACCCAGATCTTCATCTTCCCCGGCTACAAGATCACCAGCATCGATGCGCTGGTCACCAACTTCCACCTGCCGCAGTCGACCCTGCTCATGCTGGTCTCGGCACTCGCCGGCAAGGAAGCGATCCTGGACGCCTACCGCTACGCCGTCCTCCAGCGCTACCGCTTCTTCAGCTACGGCGACGCCATGCTGATCCTGCCCCCACCCCACGCATAACCGCCGCTGTAGGAGCCCACCCTGTGGGCGACGCCGTTCGCGATAACGCGACAGGGCCTGCGGCGGTGAGGCGAAAGATGTCGCCCACAGGGTGGGCTCCTACAACGGAGCGCCGTTCGCGATAACGCGACAGGGCCTGTGGCGGTGAGGCGAAAGATGTCGCCCACAGGGTGGGCTCCTACAACGGCGCGCCGTTCGCGATAACGCGACAGGGCCTGTGGCGGTGAGGCGAAAGAGGTCGCCCACAGGGTGGGCTCCTACAGTGGCGCGCCGTGGGAGAGGTCGCGGCTAATGTCTTCGGCGGCGGCGCGGAGCAGGGCGGCGGTGGCTTTGACGTCGGCCTTGGCGCCGCGGCGTTCGATGAACGGCACGGTCAGCGCGCAGACGGCGTGGTTGCCTTCGATGATCGGAGCGGAGAGATCGGTGACGCCGTCGACGACTTCGCTGGGAATGGTCGCGAGGCCTGCCGCACGGATCTCCTTGATCGTCGTCTCCAGCCGCCCGCGCTTGAGGCCCGGCTCGTGTTCCAGCATCAGGCGGAACCAGCGCTCGCGGGTTTCGTCGGTCTGCCAGGCGAGGAGCACGTAGCCGGAAGCCGAATGCGAGATGGGGCGGCGGTGGCCCACGCGGACGACCAGGCCCGTTTCACCAGGCGGGTCCACGCGGGCGATGACGACGATCTGTTCCTGAGAAGGCACCACGAGGTGGCACGACTGGTCGATGTCGTCGGCCAGCCGGTGCATCACGGGCATGGCCACTTCCACCAGGTTCTTCACCGGTGGCTGTTCCATGCCCAGGCGGAACAGGCGCGGCGTGAGCGAGTACGAGCCTTCGCCATCGGGGCGCGCGATGTAATCACGCTCCTCCAGCACCTGGAGCATGCGGAAGATTTCACCGCGGGAACGGCCGACGCCGTCGGAGATCTCGGCAATGGACAAGGGCTGCGTAGCCTTGGCCAGCAGTTCGAGGATATCGAGGCCCTTGTCGAGGGCGGGGGCGCGATACTTCGGCGACTCAGAGGGCATGGCGTTCCGTGGCGTGACCAAGACGTTGCGGCGTCAGTCTAGCCTGCTGTTCAGGGGAGACATATGGGGCGCCGCATGCTACTTATGCTGCAACGCAGCTTGTTATGCAGGTGAACTATCGGTTCATATTTGCACAAGTGGGGCCAGGGTCACGCGAGGGGTGGTAGAGCATGCAGCAACACACGCCGTTCAAGGTGCCGGATACGCGAGCCCTGGCCAAAGCGCCGTTGTTCCCGCTGGTACTGATCGTCAGCCTCTTCTTCCTTTGGGGCGGGGCTAACAACCTCAACGACGTGCTGGTCGCGCAATTCAAGAAGGCCTTCACCCTGTCGGATTTCCAGGCAGGCCTGGTGCAGAGCGCCTTCTACCTCGGCTATTTCTTCGTAGCCATTCCTGCGGGCGCCTTCATGCGCCGCTTCGGCTATAAAGCGGCCGTGGTATTCGGCCTCGGCCTGTATGGCGCGGGCGCCTTGCTGTTCTGGCCCGCCGCCGCGACGGCCACGTATGCCACGTTCCTCGTCGGCCTGTTCGTGATCGCCGCCGGGCTCGCGTTCCTCGAAACCTCGGCGAACCCGTATGTCACGCTGCTTGGCCCGCGTGAATCGGCGGCGTCGCGATTGAATCTCGCCCAGGCGTTCAACCCGCTGGGCTCGATTACCGGCGTCTTGATCGGCCAGCATTTCATCTTCACCGGCGTGGAACGCACCCCGGCGGAACTGGCGGCGATGGATCAGGCCGCGCGGACGGCTTACGTACACAGTGAAGCCGCGGCGGTGCAGATGCCGTACCTGTTCATCGGCCTGGGCGTGCTCGCCTGGGCCGTGATCATCGCGGTGACACGTTTCCCCACGGTCTCCGTGGCGGAGGAGGGCGCGACCGTCGAACATGGCGTCCTGGGGCGCCTGCTGCGCGAATGGCGTTTCATGTCGGCCGTGGTGGCGCAGTTCTTCTACGTGGGCGCGCAAGTGGCCGTCTTCAGCTACATGATCCGCTACGCGCAGGCGACGATGCCGGGCACGCCGGACAAGGTCGCGGCCAACTACATCACGGCGGGGCTGCTCGCCTTCATGGCCGGGCGTTTCGCGGGCGCGGCGATCATGAAGTACCTGCGGCCGGCGCATGTGCTCGCTACCTTCTCGATCATCAACGTGGCGCTCGCCGCCTTCGCGGCCTTTGTGCCCGGGCATCTCGGCATTGATGCGCTGGTGGCTTCGAGCTTCTTCATGTCGATCATGTACCCCACCATCTTCGCCCTGGGTGTCGAAGGCCGTGGCGATACCGAACGCAAGTTCGGCGCCTCGCTGCTGGTGATGGCGATCGTGGGCGGGGCGGTCGTCACCGCGGCGATGGGCGCGACCTCGGACCACCTGGGCATCGCGCTGGCGATGCTGGTGCCGATGGTGTGCTTCCTCGCCATCTTCCTGTTCGCCTGGAGCCGCGTGCGCTCCGTGGGAGCCCCCGCATGACCTGGCAGTGCCTCGCTCTGGACCTGCGCGACGACGCCGCGCTGATCGCCGAATACGAGCGCTGGCACCGTGCCGAGTTCGTCTGGCCCGAAGTGGTCGCGTCGATTCGTGCCGCCGGCATTCTCGACATGCAGATCTTCCGCACCGGCAACCGGCTGGTGATGTTGATGCGCGTCGGGCCTGGGTTCGATGCAGAAGCCAAGGCGGCCGCCGATGCCGCCAGCGAGCGGGTGCAGGCGTGGGAGGCGTTGATGTCGACGTTCCAGCAGCCGTTGCCGTGGGCGGCGGAAGGGCAGAAGTGGGTGCCGATGGTGCGGATTTTTGATTTGGCGGGGTGTGTGGGTTAAGAGCCGGTAGGCCTGCGCGTCGGTACGAACGGCGTCGCGCGCAAGCGCGCTCCTACAAGAGCGATCACTGCCGCCAGAGAATGTCGGAACTCACCCGCGTCGCATCCAGCGCCCCCGTCAGCGCCATGCTCGTGCTCAGTTCTTTGCGGATCAGCTCGATCGCTTGCGTCACACCGCCTTCGCCATTCGCGCCGAGGCCGTAAAGGAATGCCTTGCCGATCAGCCCGGCACGCGCACCCAGTGCCAACGCCTTCAGCAGATCCTGTCCGCTCGTGATGCCGCTATCGAGCAGCACTTCAGTACCACCCGCCACGGCATCCACGATCGAAGGCAACACATCGATCGCCGCCGGTGCACCGTCGAGCTGCCGCCCGCCATGGTTCGATACCACGATGGCGTCGACGCCATGCTGCACGGCCAGCTTCGCATCCTCCGCATCGAGGATGCCCTTGATGATCAGCTTCCCCGGCCAGAGGTCGCGGATCCATGCGAGGTCATTCCAGTTCAACGTCGGATCGAACTGGTTGGCGATCCACTGGGCGAGCGTCGTGAGGCTATCCGCGCCTTGCACTTTGCCATCCAGGTTGCCGAACGAACGGCTTGGTGCGCGCAGCACGTTCCACGCCCAGCGCGGCTTGCTTGCGATATCGAACAGGTTGCGCAGCGTGACCTTGGGCGGCACCGAGAGGCCGTTCTTGATTTCGCGGTGGCGCTGGCCCTGCACGGTCAGGTCCGCGGTCAGCATCAGCGCGGAGCACTCGGCGGCACGTGCGCGGCGGATGAGCTCGCGGGTGAAGCCGCGGTCGCGCATCACATACACCTGGAACCAGAATGGCGTCTCCGTCGCCGCGCGCACCTGCTCGATCGAACAGATCGACATGGTGCTCAGGCAGAACGGGATGCCCGCTTTCGCGGCGGCACGCGCACCGTGGATCTCGCCGCTGCCGTGCTGCAGGCCGGTGAGGCCTGTCGGCGCGATCGCCAGCGGCATGCTCAGCGGCTGGCCTACGACGCTGGTGGCGAGTGAGCGATGGTCCACGTTGGACATCACGCGCTGGCGGAAGCGGATGCGCTCGAACGCGCGGCGGTTCTCGCGCAGCGTCGATTCATCGTAGGAGCCCCGGTCCGCATACTCGAAGAAAGCGCGGGGAACACGCTTGCGCGCGAGTTCGCGCAGGTCCGCGATATTCGTGACCGGGGTCACCATGGCGTCAGCCCTCTGCGGCGAGCGGAAGCTCGCGCCACACGATACCACCGGGGAACAGGTGGTCTTGTACCGAAGCCGGGTGCATTTCCGCCGAGAAACCTGGCGCTGAAGGGGCGAGGTAATGACCGCGCTCGATCCGTACCGGGTCCACGAAGTGCTCGTGCAGGTGATCGACAAACTCGATGGCGCGGTCGTCCTTCTTGCCGGTAATCGCCACGAAATCCGCCATGGCGAGGTGCTGCACCAGCTCGCACAGGCCCACGCCGCCGGCGTGCGGGAACACGCGCACGCCGAACTTTGCCGCCATCAGCAGGATGGCGAGGTTATCGTTCACCCCACCGACGCGCGCGGCGTCGATCTGGATCAAATCCACGGCCTCGGCCTGGAACAGCTGCTTGAACAGCACGCGGTTCTGGCCGTGTTCGCCCGTGGAAATCGGCGTGGGCGCCACCGCGCGGCGGATCGCCGCGTGGCCGAGCACGTCATCGGGGCTGGTGGGTTCTTCCACCCAGGCCAGGCCGACGCTCTCCAGCGGCTTCAGCCATTCGATCGCGGTGCCGACGTCCCAGCGCTGGTTCGCATCCACGGCGATCGCGATATCCGGACCCACCGTCTCGCGGGCGAGGCGGCAGCGGCGGATGTCGTCGTCGAGGCGCAGGCCCACCTTCAGCTTGATCGTGCGGAAGCCGTCAGCGACGGCCTGGCGCGCGAGGCGTTGCATTTTTTCATCGGTGTAGCCGAGCCAGCCGGGCGACGTGGTGTACGCCGGGTAGCCTTCCGTCTCGAGCTGCGCGATGCGAGCCTGCTTGTGCGGTTCGGCTTCGCGCAGGATCGCCAGCGCCTGCTCCGGTGTCAGCGCATCGGTGAGGTAGCGGAAATCGATCTGCGCCACGAGCTGTTCGGGCGTCATGTCGGCGAGGAAACGCCACACCGGCTTGCCGGCACGGCGTGCGGCGAGATCCCAGGCCGCGTTGATCACCGCGCCGATCGCCATGTGCATCACGCCCTTCTCGGGCCCGAGCCAGCGCAGCTGCGAATCGCTGTTGAGCTCGCGGGCGAAGGCACCGAGATCGTCCGCGATGCTTTCGACCGAGCGCCCGACGACCATGTGCGCGAGTGCGGCGAGCGCCGCGGTCTGCACATCGTTGCCGCGCCCGATCGTGAACACGAGGCCGTAGCCCGCGAGACCGTCCGCGCTATCGGTGCGTAGCACGACATAAGCCGCCGAGTAATCGGGGTCCGGGTTCATCGCGTCGGAGCCATCGTGGTCCCGCGAGGTGGGGAAGCGCACGTCGTACGTGTCCAGCGCCGTAATGGTTGCCATGCTGTTCCGGCCTCCCGAGCCGGCGATAAGTCGATCCGTCAGGGACGGGTTCAGGCGGCCCGCCCAGGGTGCGCGACGACGTCCTGGCGTTGCTGGCCCAGGCCTTCAATACCGAGTTCAATCACATCGCCAGGTTTCAGATAGGTCGGCGGCTTCAGGCCCAGGCCCACGCCGGCGGGCGTGCCGGTGCTGATCACGTCGCCCGGCATCAGGGTCATGTAGCGGCTGATGTAGCTCACCAGGTGGGCCACGCCAAACACCATCGTCCGCGTGTTGCCGTTCTGGTAACGGTGGCCGTTCACTTCGAGCCACAGCGAAAGCTGCTGGGGATCGGCCACCTCGTCGCGGGTGACCAGCCAGGGGCCGATCGGACCGAAGGTGTCGCAGCTCTTGCCCTTCACCCATTGGCCGCCGTGTTCCAGCTGGAACTCGCGCTCGGAAAGATCGTTGATGACGGCGTAGCCGGCGACATGCTCGAGCGCTTCGTCGATCGATACATCGCGGGTGACCTCGCCGATGATCACGCCCAGCTCCACTTCCCAGTCGGTCTTTACCGAGCCGCGCGGGATGACGACCGTGTCATTCGGCCCTCCGATGGCGGTGGTGGCCTTCATGAAGAGCACCGGCTGTTCCGGGACGGGCGCGTTGGTTTCGGCCGCGTGGTCGGCGTAGTTCATGCCGACGCAGATCATCTTGCCGATGCCGGCCACCGGTGCGCCGTAGCGCGGCGTGCCGTCGACACGGGGCAGGGTAGAGGGGTCGATCGCGGCGAGGCCGCGCAGCGAGGCATTGCCCAGCGCTTCGCCGGACAGCTCGGCGACGACGCCGGAGAGATCACGTAGCACACCGTCGGAGTCGACGAGGCCGGGCTTTTCCTGGCCCGGGGCACCGTAGCGAACGAGTTTCATCAGGAGGCCTTCAGTTGGACCAGCCACCATCCACGACATGGATGGTGCCAGTGGTAAACGAGGATTCGTCGGAGGCGAGATAGAGGGCGAGCGCGGCGATCTCGCGCGGATCGCCTAGCCGGCCCATCGGCTGGCGTTCGGCGAACCCACGCCAGGCCGCTTCTTCATCGCCACCCAACGCGCGCACGCGGTCGCCCAGCGAGGGTGTCTTCACCGTGCCGGGGCAGATCGCGTTGCAGCGCACGCCGCGCGCCACGTAGTCGGCCGCGATCGAGCGGGTGAGACCGATGACGGCGGCTTTCGTGGTGCCGTAGGCAAACCGGTTCGGCACGCCCTTGATGCTCGAGGCCACCGAGGACATGTTCACGATGCTGCCCGCGCCGCGCTCGAGCATGCCCGGCAACACGGCGCGGCACGTGTGGAACATGCTGTCGACGTTGATCGAAAACGAACGCCGCCACGCGGTCTCATCGGTATCCAGCAAGGTGCCCGCGTGCACGAAGCCCGCGCAGTTGAACAAGACATCGATCGCCCCCGCATCCGCGACGACAGAGGCGATTTCCTCAGGGCGGGTAACGTCAAGCCGGACGCCCCGAACCGAACCCCCTGTAGGAGCGCGCTTCGCGCGCGAACCCTCAACCTCCAGCGCCGCGAACGATGCCACCACCTCATCAAGGCTAGCCGCATCAATATCGGTAGCGATGACCTCCGCGCCTTCGGCCGCAAACGCCAGCGCCGTCGCGCGGCCAATTCCCGCACCCGCGGCGGTTACCAACGCCCGCTTACCCGCGAGACGGCCCGTCGAACCCGATGGCGTCATGCAACCTTCCTCACATCAAGGGAATACACATCGGTGGCGTTGCCACCCAACACGGCCGGCTCGGCCCCGGCGGCATGCCGCCGTACAAGAAGCTGTGCGCACGCCTTCCACGCGTCATACGACGCGGCAGTCGTTACCACCGGCCAGTCGCTGCCCCAGAGCAGGCGCGAGCTGCCGAAGGCGTCGAAGAGGTGGGCGACGTAGGGCTCCAGCGCTATCGGATCCGCGCCACTGGCTGTCTGCGTCGCCAGCCCGGAAAACTTGCAGTACACCTCGGGCATCTGCGCGAGCCGCGCGATCGCGCTGGCCCACTCGGCGAAGCTGCCGGTGTCGATCTCGGGTTTCGCCGCATGGTCGATCACCGCGCGCAGGCCTGGGTGTTTCGCCAGGCGCGCCTGCAGCGGGCGCAGATGGCGGCCATCGACGAGGGCATCGAAGACGAGGCCGCGCGCACGCAGGTGCTCGAAGGCACGATCCAGAGCTGGCGAAACCAGCCAGTGGGGATCGGGCAGATCCTGCACCATCGGCCGAATGCCACGCAGCCATCCACCACCGTCGGCGATCAGGCGGTCGAGCCTCGCTTCGACATCCGCCGCCTCCATGTCCACCCAACCGACCACGCCGAGGACATCTGGCGTGGTGCGGGCGAGTTCAAACAGAAAGCGGGTTTCCTCTTCGCTCGGTGCGGCCTGTACCAGCAGGCATGCATCGCCGTGTGCATCGAGATCAGCCGGCAGGAACGCGCGCTGTAAGGACGCGGGCGCATCGCTGAGCCACGCATAGGCAAGCCTCGCCGGATCCCAGTAATGCCGGTGCGCGTCGATGATCACGGCGTGGGCACACCGGCCGCGATGATGCCTTCCGCGCGTAGCGCCGCCCACGCGTTGGCGGGAACGGCCGCCTTCTGGCGTGCCAGCGCCGATTCGACTTCAGCGACCGAGCGCAGGCCGCAGACGACGCTGGCGACCGCGGGATGGGCGAGGGGGAACTGCAACGCTGCCGCCCCTACGTCGGCGCCGCTGCGATGGCAGGTGTCGTAGAGACGGCCGGCACGCTCGCGCACCGCGGCGGAGGCGGGTGCGTAGTTATAGGTGTCGCCCGGGCGGTCCGGGTCGCCGAGCAAGCCTGAGTTGTAAGGGCCGGCGACGAGGATCGCGACACCCTCGGCTTCGGCGCGCGCCATCACCTCACGGCTCGCCTCCTGCTCGAACAGGGTGTAACGGCCGGCCAGCATGATCGTATCGAGCGAGAAGCGTGGCATCACCTCAAGGCAGACGGCCTCTTCATTCACACCAAGGCCGATCGCACCCACCAGGCCTTCGTCCCGCAGGCGCGCCATTTCGGGCAGTGCTTCATCCAGTGCCTGCGCCAGGATCTGCGGGTGCTGCTCACCGTGGGTGAGCGCGCCGATGTCGTGCAGGAACAGGATGTCGATATGGTCCGTACCGAGACGGCGCAGGCTCGCTTCCACGCTGCGGCGTACACCATCGCGGCTGTAGTCGAAGCGGGCGCGCAGGCCGTCGACGGCGAAGCCATCGGCCTGGCCCTGGCGTCCGGCATCGGCCTCGATCAGCCGGCCGACCTTCGTGGAAAGCGTGAAGCTGGCGCGTGAGACGTTGACCAGCGCTGCACCCAGCCGATTCTCGCTCAGGCCGAAACCGTAATAGGGCGCGGTATCGAAATGGCGGATACCGCCTTCCCAGGCCCGCTGGATGGCTGCGGCGGCCGCGGCATCGCTCACCTCCGTATAGAGGTTGCCCAGGGGGGCGCCACCAAAGGCCAGGGGCGAGAGCGTCGAAAGCACCGGCTGCCTCCAGGCGGGCGGCGGGGCGGGATTCTGGCTCGCATTCTGGGGCAGCATCGAAGCTCCTGGGTGGTGCGCATTTATAAATACTACGTTTATAGGTGAACTTGTCTAGAGGTCTTACTACGAAATTTCTTGCGCGTCCTAAGAAATTTCGTGTTGCGTCGCATCTTGCAACGGTCCGGTCATATCTGAATACTGAGTTCGCCAGTGAACCAAAGCGCAGGCCACATGCGCTTCAAGAATGACAACGTTGTCGGCGAGGGGTCGGCATCCGCGTCACCGTTTCCAAGCAGCCGCATACGCACTGCCCCAGCGGGGCCGGACGCGTGCACCCAAAATTTGCCTCGGGGGAGACAAACCACATGACGATCAGCAAGACCCTGCTCTGTAGCAGCATCCTGTTCGCGCTAACCGCCGTGGCCCACGGCCAGGAGGCGCCGCCGGTCGCGAACGATCCGGCCACGCCGAAGACCGCCCAGCAGAAGGCCGCCGAAAAGCAGGCCCAGCAGCTGCAGGAAGTGACGGTGACCGGTTACCGCGGAAGCCTGGAAAAGGCGATCGACATCAAGCGCAACGCCAATGCCGTGGTCGATGCGATCAGCGCAACGGACATTGGCAAGTTCCCGGATACCAACGCCGCCGAATCGCTCTCGCACCTACCGGGTATCACGGTGGACCGCCAGTTCGGCGAGGGCGAGAAGATCAGCGTCAACGGCACCGATGCGGCACTGAACCGCGTGCTGCTCAACGGCCAGACCATCGCCTCGGGCGACTGGGGTGGTAACCCCACCGATACCAGCGGCCGTACGTTCAACTATTCGCTGCTGTCGCCCGAGATCATCGGCCTCATGGAGGTCTACAAATCGCCCGAGGCGCGCATCGACGAGGGCAGCATCGGCGGCACGGTCATCATCCACACGCGCAAGCCGCTCGACCTGCCGGCGAACACGCTGCGCGGTTCGCTGGGCTACAACTACAACGACCGCTCGGCGCAGGGCAATCCGCGAGGCTCCGTACTGTGGAGCTGGAAGAACGCCGACGATACGTTCGGTTTCCTGACCAGCCTGACCCACGACAAGGAAAACCTCTCGCGCGCTGGTATCGAATTCTTCGGCTACACCACGGGCGCGAACATCACGGGCAACCCGGCAGTCACGGGCGACCCGAACTACGCGAACGCGAAGATCCCCGTCGGCATCAATAGCGCGTATTTCCAGCAGACCCGCGAGCGCAACGGCATCCAGTCCACGCTGCAGTGGCGTCCGGACGAGCGCAACGAATTCAACCTCACCGGCCTCTACGTCAAGGGCAAGTACGACAACTTCAGCGAATCGCGCTATGTGTGCCCGGGCTGCGGCGACCTGAACAAGCTCACGAATATCAACGTCGCCAACGGCTACATCACCTCGGGCACGGTGTCGGCCGATACCGGCAACGGCCAGCCTTACGCCGAGCTGGATGCCAACTACCGCAAGACCGAGGTCTCCACCAAGAGCCTCAACCTGCGCCACGATTTCAATGGCGATGCGTGGGTGTTCACCAGCCAGGTGGGCTACACCAGTGCGAGCGGTGGCAAGGACCCCGAATACCTCATGAAATACCTGCTGCAGAACGGCGGGTACGATTTCGGCTACGACGGCCGCAATACCAGCGTGAACTACCAGAACGGATCGGCCGCCAACTGGGGTCTGCCAGCCTCGCCGGCCGGATCGCCTGCGGGCGATACCACGCTGCCGGGTTCGAACCAGGCGGGCGGCATCTACTACGAGCAGACGACCGATCGCGAGCGCTATGCGCAGTTCGATGCCTCGCGCGACCTGGAGTGGGGACCGATCAACAAGATCGAGATGGGCGTGAAGTACACGAACCACTTCGACGGCACCCAGTCGCGCGGCAATCGCCTCAACACGACGGACGCCATCTCCCTGCTCGATTTCGACCCGGGCACCACGCCGGGCGGCCTGTTCGACGGCCTGCATGCCAGCGGCGATCTCACCGACTGGCCGACGGCCAGCAAGGGCGCGGTCGTCTCCTACCTGAACTCGCTGCCGCAGGGCCCGTACACGCTGAACTACCCGGCGATGTTCGGCGTCTCCGAGGTGACCAAGGACGCATACCTGCAGGTCAACTACGAGTCCGGCCCGTGGCGCGGCAATGTCGGCGTGCGCTACGTGGATACGAAAGACACCTCGAATTACTACGTGAACAGCGACGGTGGCTCGTACCAGCGGGTCTCGAACACCACGCATTACTACAAGCCGCTGCCCTCGGTGAACGTCGCGTACGACATCGACGAGAGCAAGGTCCTGCGCCTGTCGGTCGCCAAGGTGATCGCCCGACCACGCTATTCCGACCTGGCGGGCGCCACCTCGCTCAACGGTGCGGCCACGGGCAATTTCACCGCCAGCGCCGGCAACCCGGACCTGAAGCCCTACCAGTCCACCAATTTCGATCTCTCGGCGGAGTGGTATTTCGCCCCGGCCAGCCTGCTTTCGGTGGAAGGCTTCGTTCGCAAGATCGACAGCTACATCGTCACGACCACGACCGATCGTTCGATCACCGACCCGACCACGGGCCTGACCAACGTGTACTCGGTGACCTCGCCGGTCAACGCGTCGAACGCCAAGGTCTCCGGCCTGTCCTTCATCTACCAGCAGGATATCGGTGCCGGGTTTGGGATCCAGACGAACTACACGTACAGCAAGGCCACGACGCACGCCGACAGCAACGGCGATACGCTGAACCTGCCGTACCTGTCGAAAAATACGATCAACATCATTCCGTATTACGAGCACGGCCCCTGGTCGGCGCGCATCAACTACAGCCGCCGCTCCCCGTACTTCACCCAGGTAGGCCGCCTGAACTCCAACGTGTTCTCCGATGCGTACAAGGAGCTGGATCTCAGCGCCTCGTACCAGGTCAATGAGTGGATGGGCGTGACCCTCAGCGCGACCAACCTGCTCGACTCGACCTATTACCAGTACGCTGATATTAAGTACGCGCCCATCGGGGAATACAAGAGTGGCCGTACATACTCCATGACCCTTAACTTCAAGCTTTAGCGCGCACCGGCGGTGGCCGTTCCCTGCGGCGCCGCCGGTCCTTTTTTGCGAATGAGGAGCTCCACCATGCGCCCACGGCTCACGCCCCTCCTGGCCCTGGCATGCTTAGCCTTCTCCTGTAGGAGCGCGCTTGCGCGCGATAACTCCCCAAGCTCACCGACAGCCCCCACCGCAACAACGCAAACCCCTTACACCCAGGACCAGGCCTGGCAAAAAGCCTCGGCAAAATTCGCACCCGCTCGCCAGGCCATCCTGGCCGGCGTGGCGGCAAAGGTCTCGGACGGCCCGTTCCGTCCCGACTGGGCCTCGCTCAAGGCCTACCAATCCCCCGCGTGGTACGACGATGCCAAGTTCGGCATCTTCATCCACTGGGGCGTTTACTCGGTACCGGCGTTCGGCAGCGAGTGGTACTCGCGCAACATGTACCAGCAGGGCACCAAAGAGTTTGCCCACCACGTGGCCACCTACGGGCCACAATCCCGTTTCGGCTACAAGGACTTCGTGCCGTTGTTCAAGGCCGAACACTTCGATGCCGATGCGTGGGCCACGTTGTTCCGCGAAGCCGGCGCGCGCTACGTGGTACCGGTGGCCGAGCACCACGATGGCTTCGCCATGTACGACTCGAAGCTTTCCGACTGGACCGCGGTGAAGAAGGGGCCAAAGCGCGATGTGATCGGCCTGCTGGCCAAGGCGATCCGTGGGCAGGGCATGCACTTCGGCATTTCCTCGCACCGCGCCGAGCACGACTGGTTCTTCGACGGCGGCCGCCACTTTGATTCCGATGTGAACGATCCGGCTAACGCCGAGCTGTACGGCCCCGCGGTCGATCACCTCAGCAAGCACGACGAGATCCTGGCCGACGACTGGACCTACGTCTCGCAGGCCTGGCTGGATGACTGGCTGGCGCGTACGGCCGAGATCATCGACGACTACCACCCGGACCTCATCTATTTCGACTGGTGGATCGGCCACCCGACCTTCCGCAACACTTTGCCGACCCTGCTTTCGTACTACTACAACGATGGCGCGAAGCGCGATGGCGTGGTGGTGAACTACAAGCTCGGCGACCTGCCCGAAGGCGCCGGCACGCTGGATATCGAGCGTGGGCAGCTCACCGGCATCCATGCGACCCATTGGCAGACCGACACCTCGATCAGCAACGACTCGTGGGGCTACGTCGAGCACGATACGTACAAGTCACCGACCTTCATCATCCACCTCCTGGCCGACGTGGTCAGCAAGAACGGTAACCTCATGCTCAACATCGGCCCGCGCGCCGACGGCACGATCCCGCAGGGCGCGCAGGATACCCTGCGCAGCATAGGCGCCTGGTTGAAGGTGAACGGTGAGGCGATCTACGCCAGCAAGCCGTGGCGCGTCTACGGCGAGGGCCCGACCGAAGTGGTGGGCGGGACGTTCCAGGATACGAAGACCAAGCCCTATACGGCCCAGGATTTCCGCTTCACCACCGGCAACGGCAAGCTCTACGCGATCGAGCTGGGCTGGCCCGCGAGCGGCAAGGTCAGTGTGCATGCGCTCAAGGCGGCCGACAAGGTGAACCGTGTCGAGCTGCTGGCCGATGGCCGCGACGTGCCGTTTACCCAGGATGCCAAGGGCCTCCACCTCACGCTTCCCACCCAACCCGTCGGCAGCGATGCGTATGTGTACCGCATCACGCTGGCGGCTCCGATCAAGGCTACCCCATGAAACGATGGCTTTACCCGCTGTTCGCCTGCCTGCTGTGGATGCCCGTGGCAGCGTTTGCCAAGGCTCCGGTGGCGCTCTTCTACATGCTGGAGTCGCAGAAATCGATCGCGTCGCTTGAAGCGCACGCCGACAAGATCGATGTGCTGGTACCCACGTGGTACGCCGTGGACCAGCATGGCCTCGTATCCGGCGGTCCCGATCCGTATGTGCTGAAGATCGCCAAGGCGCACAAGCTGCCGGTGATGCCGATCCTCTCTGCCGGCGGTGATCGCGAGCGTTTCCACACGCTGCTCGGCGACGAGAAAGCAAAGAAGGTGATGATCGAGAGCCTGATCGAACAGGCGAAACTGCATGGCTTCAGTGGCTATCAGTTCGATTTTGAGAACATCGCCTGGACGGACCGTGACGCGCTGACGCTCCTCACCAAACAGACCTACGAAGCGCTGCACAAGCACGGCCTGCAGCTGACGATGGCCGTGGTGCCTAACGCGCCGGGTTATGCCGGGCATGGCGCCTTCAGCAAATGGATGTGGGAGTACTGGCGCGGTGCCTACGATCTCGAGGCCTTGTCCAAGGTGCTCGACCTGGTCTGCCTGATGACCTACGACCAGCACACCCGCTGGACCACGCCGGGCCCGGTGGCGGGCATGCCGTGGGTCATGGAGCATCTGCAGTACGCCTTGAAGGTAGTGCCGAAGGAGAAGCTCTCGCTGGGCATCGGCCTGTACGGCTATCACTGGTACGCCGGTAACCCGGTGGGTGCCGATGGCAAGGAAAACTCGAATATCTCCGCCGCGTACATCGACGCCGATGAATCCTTCCCGCTGGCGAAGGAAGTGGGCGCCACGATGCAGTGGGATCCGGTGGAACACGAGTCGTTCTTCTGGTTCTACCGCGACCAGATGCGCGAATGGGTATTCCTGCCCGATGCGCGTGCCTTCCGCGACCGCTACGACGTGGCGAAGCAATACGGCCTGCAAGGCTTCTGCGCCTGGGTGCTGGGCGCGGAAGACCCGAAGATCTGGGACGAATTACCCGACGCCGTGCGCTAATGAATCGCCGCCCCGGCCCCCGGGGCGGCAACCCTGTAGGAGCCCACCCTGTGGGCGACATCTTTCGCCCCACCGCAACAGGCCCTGCGGCGGTATCGCGAGAGGCTGATAAAGCGCCGCCCCGACATCCGGGGCGGCAACCCCGTAGGAGCCCACCCTGTGGGCGACATCTTTCGCCCCACCACAACAGGCCCTGCGACGGTATCGCGAGAGGCGTCGCCCACAGGGTGGGCTCCTACGGAGATGAGGCGGGGGTTTAGCGGACGTTGAAAAGCTTGAACTCGCGGATGCGTGCGGTGCCTACGGCGGACTGGATGTTGAGGCGCACCTTGCGGGCGGTGACCGGCGCGAAGGTGTCGATCTTCATGTGGCCAATGGCCTGGGCCTGGGCCACGGTCTTCCACGCATTGCCATCCCACACCTGCACAGCGTAACCGTGGACGTTCTGGCCGCCGTCGAGCCACTCCATGCTCATTGCGCGGTCGAAGGTGACGTCGCGGCCGAGGTCGACTTCCAGCGTGGCGTTCGCTGAGCCCTGCGGGGCTGACCAGAACGTCGTCGGGTCGTTATCGAGCGCGGCGGCCGTGTTGGTATCCGTCGGCGCGTGCTTCGCTGCAAGATTCGCCTCGTCGCCGTAGCGCGCCTTCAGCGCCTTGCCGAACTCGGCAAGCCGGCGGACATCCGGATCGGGCAGCAGGCCGTGCGTATCCGGCGCCACGCCCAGCATCAGCTGGCCGCCGTGGCCGACACTGCTTTCCCAGTTGGCCATGAGCTCATCGACCGTCTTCAGCGACGAGGCGAAGTCCGGCTTCGAACTGTAGAACCAATGATCCTTGTGCAGCGGCGTATCGACCTCCAGCGGCCGCCAACGCAGCTGGCCGTGGCGGTCGATCACGTTCCAGTTCTCGCCTTCGACGATGCCCTGTTCGTTGCCTACCCAGCGGATATCGCCGTAATCGAACAAGGCCACGTCGGCGAAGATCATGGCGTTGGTCTGGTAGGTGCGCAGCGTCTCCACGTATTTCGCGAAATCGTAGACATGCCCGGCGCTGCCGGCGCCATCGAGCCACCATTCGGTGATCGGTCCGTAGTGCTGCACCAGCTCTTCGAGTTCGGCGAGATAGTACTTATCGTAGGCCGCCGAATCCTTGTAGCGCGGATCGTGGCGATCCCACGGCGACAGGTAGATGCCAAAACCCAGACCTTCTTTTTTCGCTGCATCGGAAGCCATGCGGACGAGATCGCCCTTGCCACCCTTCCACGGGCTGGCCTTAACCGAGTAGTCCGTCTGGCCCGTCGGCCACAGCGCAAAGCCATCGTGGTGCTTGGCCACAAGCACCATGTAGCGCACACCGGCCGCTTTTACCGCGCGCGCCCACTGGTCGGGATCAACCTTGTCCGGGTTGAACACCGAAGGCGCGGCGGTGCCATCGCCCCATTCGCGGTCGAGGAAGGTGTTGGTACCGAAATGGACGATGACACCGAACTCGAGATCCTGCCACGCCACCTGCTGCGGCGAGGGCTTCACATCGGTAAACGACTCGGCCTGTGCCGCCAACGGCAGCGCGATGAGCAGCGCAGTGGCCAGGGCGGTCTTCAGGCGGCGGAACATACGAGGCTTGGATGACATGGAACAGGAGCTCCTTGGGGAACGCGGAGGAGGGAATCAGGGAGTCTTCGGCGGATCGGCCCAGAGGCGCTGGTTCACGCCGCTCAGTTCGGGCTTCGGCGTTGTATCGAGATCGAACAAGACCACCTCGTTCTCACCACGGCGGAACCACGGTGCGGGTGCATACAGGTCATGCTGCGGGCCGATCGACCACACACGGCCGAGGTTCGCGCCGTTGAGCCAGAGCGCACCCTTGCTGAAAGCGCGGACGTCCAGATACGTATCGATGGGCTTGTTGATCTTCAGCGTGCCGCGGTGGAAGGCCGGCCCTTCCACCTTCGCGGTGGTCCAGCCGTGGAGCGTCGCCGGCGAGGTCATCGGCAGCGGGAACACCTGCCAGCCGTGCAGGACATCGTCGCCCAGCATCACGGGATCGATGAGTCCCGAGCGGCCGTCATCCATGTGCGGGCCGTAATTCACGCGACCTGTGTTCTCCACGAGGAGATCGAGGGTGTGTTCGCCCGCCGGTACGTCGATATCCAGCGAGACCTGCTTCAACCGGCGCTCGACGGTGCCCTCGCGCTTGCGATCGAGATACACCGCCGCGTAGTCACGCACATCACCGAGGTACAGCGTGCCGTGGAAGGGGCCTTTCAGCGTGGTGCGGTAGAGGATGTAGCCATAGGCCTGGCCGAAGGCTTCCATCGGCTTCGGCAGGTCGGATGCCTGCGGTGCGGGCAGGTTGTCCCATAGCGAGGCGGACTCGCCCAGCGTGAAAGCGGGGAGGGTGCCGACCGCGGGTGAGGCGGGCACGGGTGGCAGCTTTGCCCCGGTAGCCTTGGCGATGACATCGCGGAACTGCGTGTACTTCGCCGTGGGCTGGCCGGCCTCGTCGATCGCGGCGTCGTAGTCGTAGCTGGTGGTCTGCGGTGCGTAATGGTCGGCGGGGCCGCCCTGGAAGTTCGCGCCGTTCATGAAACCGAAGTTGGTGCCGCCGTGGACCATGTAGATGTTCACGGAATAGCCTTGCTGCAGCATCCACGCTAGCTCGTCGGCCTGCTGCTTCGTATCCGTGTGCGCATGCTTGCCGCCCCACTGGTCGAACCAGCCCGCCCACCATTCGCCGGCCATCATCGGCACACCGGGCCGGAAGGCGGCGAGCATCTCGAAGCTCTTCTTCGCTTCGCCGGGCGAGAAGTCGATCACCGGCGTCACGTCGGGCAAGGTGCCGTTGGCGAGCAGGTCGGGGCCGTCGTAGGTGAGCAGCATGTCGTCGGTGAGGCCCGCGCGTTGCAGCATGCCGCGCACCGCGCTGAGGTAGGTCTTGTCGTTGCTGTACGAGCCGTATTCGTTTTCCAGTTCGGTGGCGATGATCGGGCCGCCGTGGCTGGCGAGCAGCGGTGCGAGTTCCTTGCCGAGACGCTGCAGGTAGCGGTCGGAGGCGGCGAGGAAGCGAGGATCGCGCGAGCGCACGTGGATGTTCGGCTCGGCGAACAGCCAGGCGGGATAACCACCGGCGTCCCATTCGCCGCAGATATAGGGTCCGGGGCGAAGGATCACGTTCAGGCCTTCGGCCTGCGCGGCTTTGACGAAGGCGGCCACGTCGTTGTTACCGCTGAAATCGAACTGGCCAGGCTTCGGTTCCAGCAGGTTCCAGAACACGTAGGTAGTGATCGTGTTCAGGCCCATGGCGTGCGCCTTGCGCAGGCGGTCCTGCCAATAGGCGCGCGGGATGCGCTGGAAGTGCAGGTCGCCGGAGATGATCTGGTAGGGCTTACCTTCGCGCATGAAGTGCGGGCCGTTGATCGTTACCTGCGGGTTGGCGAATGCGTTAGGCGTGGCCAGTGCGGTGAGGGCGAGGGCGGTGGCGCAGGCTAGTTGGGTCAGGCGGGACTGCGGCATGCTTGGGGCCTTGCGTTTTGGGCGGGGCGGTGAGGGGATCGCGCTCAAGCGCGCTCCTACAGGGCACTCTCGCCGTGGATCTGGAAGGTTAGTGGGGTACCGGGGGCGTCGTTGGGTTGGCCGCCGCCGAGGTAGAGCGTGTAGTCGCCGGGTTTCACGGCGCGGTGGCCGCTGGCGTCGACGGAGCTCAGGGAGCGCGGGGACAGAGTGAACGTGACGCGGCGGGATTCGCCGGGCTTCAGGTGGATGCGTTCGAGGCCGACCAGCGTGCGTTGCGGCGCGAGCGTGTCGGTGGCGGGGTAGCTGAGGTACGCCTGGGCGACTTCGTCGCCGGCGCGATCGCCGTCGTTGCGCACGGTGACACTGGCCGTCAGCGGCTTGCCGGCTTCCACGCTCGCCGCCGATGCCTGTGCGTCGGTGTAGCTGAAGCGCGTATAGCTGAGGCCGTGGCCGAACGGGTACAGCGGCTCGCCCTCGAAGTAGCGGTACGTGCGGCCCTTCATCTGGTAGCTGGTGAACGGCGGCAGGTCGCGGACGGAGTGGTAGAAGGTGACGGGCAGGCGGCCTGCGGGGTTGTAGTCGCCTGCCAGCACCTGTGCGATGGCGGTACCGCCGCTTTCCCCCGGGTACCACGCGGCCACGATGGCAGAGGCGTGTTCCTTCGCCCAGTTCAGCGCTACTGCGCTGCCTGACATCAGCACCACGACCAGCGGCTTGCCGGTAGCGGCAGCGCGCTCGAGCAACGCCTGCTGTGCCGCGGGCAGGCTGATATCGGTGCGGTCGCCGCCGTCGAAGCCTGGTACGTCCACATGCAGCTCCTCGCCTTCCACATCAGGCGAGAGGCCGACGAAGGCCACCGCGACATCCGCGGCGGCCACGGTGCGTTCAGCTTCCGCGAGCTGCGCATCGGCAGGCGGCAGCCATTGCAGGCGCACGCCCTGGTCTTCACCGCTATGCACGTACTCCAGGCGCACGGCGTGCGGCTGCGTGTCGGTGAAATGCAGCGTGGCTTGGGTGTGCTTGTCATCGCCCGTATCGTCGATGACGGCTTTGCCATCGACGAAGAGCCGCACGGGATCGTGGCCCGAGCAGTCGAAACAGCGCTCGACGTGGACGGCGAGCGTGTAGTCACCGGGGCCCGGTGGCAGCAACGAACCGGTCCAGCGCACGGCGTAACGGCCCTTGGGCAAGCCGGCGGGCGACACGTGGTCCCAGTCGAAATCGATGGTGCGGTCGGTGCGGGACACCCGGGGCTTGCCGCTGAAGTCGCCGTTGTCGAAATACGCCGCGGCGAGACCCGCAGGAGCGTCGGCGCTATCACCCGTGCGTAGCGCCGTCTCCGGCACAGGTACCGGCACGCCCGCGGCGATCGGCGCGCCCTGCGCATAGGCGACGCGCGCGGCACCGAAGCGTGTACGCAAGCCTTCGAGCGGCGTGACCGGCGCGCGCGGCGTCGCGTGGTAATTGGCTTCCAGCGTTTCTACCGTATCGGCATTCGGCCCGATCACGGCGATACGCGGCGTGCCCTTGAAGGGTAGGGTGCCGCTATCGTTCTTCAACAGGACCATCGATTCCAGCGCGGCCTGCAGGGCCAGTGCGCTGTTCGCCTTCGTATCGACAGGTGCGGGCTTCTTCGCCGGTGCGCCGAGTTCACCCAGGCGATAGCGCGCGGCAAACAGCCGTACGAGCGAGGTGTCGAGCGTCGCTTCACTCACCTCGCCGCGGCGCACGGCGTCGGCGAGCTCCGCGTACGCGAAGCCGCAATCCAGGTCGGTGCCAGCGCGAATGGCGGCCGCCGAGGATCCCGCGTTATCCGGCCGGTAGTAGTGGAACTTCGTCATGTCGTCGATCGCGTCGCAATCGGACACCACGAAGCCGGTGAAGCCCCAGCCTTTGCGCAGCGTATCGGTGAGCAGGCCAGCATCCGCACACACAGGCGTGCCATGCAGCGCGTTATACGCGCACATCACCGAGCCAGCGTGGCCTTCGGTCACCGCGGCACGGAAGGCGGGGAGGAAGGTCGCCTCGCGATCGTGCGGCGAGACATCCACATCGAAACCATGTCGCCCCGCCTCCGGCCCGCTGTGCACGGCGAAGTGCTTGGGTGTGGCGATGGCGCGCGGGTGGGCCGGATCGGGTCCCTGGATGCCCTGCACGAAGGCGACGGCGAGGCGGCCGGTCAGGTACGGATCTTCACCGTAGGTTTCCTGGCCACGGCCCCAGCGCGGGTCGCGGAAGATATTCACGTTGGGCGACCAGATCGTGAGCCCTTCGTAGCGGCCGTGGTCATGCCCAGCGCCGATCGTATCGAAGCGGGCGCGCTGTTCGGTGGAGACAACTTCGCCCACCCGGTGCATCAGCTCGGGATGCCAGCTGGCGGCCAGGCCGATCGCCTGCGGGAAGACCGTGGCGTAGCCGGCGCGCGCCGCGCCATGCAACCCTTCGTTCCACCAGTCGTACGCGGGAATCCCGAGCCGTGGCAGTGCCGGAGCGGCACTCTGCAACTGGGTCACTTTCTCGTCGAGGCTCATGCGCGCGACCAGCTCGCTTGCCCGTTGCTCCGGCGTAGCCGTGGCAGCGGCCCGGGCCTGGGCACCTGCCAGCGCCATGGCGCCGGCCAGGGCTAGAACGGTGAGTGGTCGCGCGCGGATCGTCATCGGTGGGCTCCCGTCAGTTGCACCGACTGTAGGCCATACAGCGGCCCGTTGATGGGCGCTGTGACACGCATGCAGAGATCGTGCTCGCCTTGCGTCGCCGGCAGGCGGCCCTTCAGCTCGAAGCGCTCGCCGAGCGCCTTGCCATCCGGCAGCGGCAGGCTGGCCAGCAGCTTGCCGCTGCAGGTGTCCTCGTAGATCTCCAGCTCGCCGTTGGCGGTTTTTGCCGGATGCGGCACGACCTTGGATTGCTCGTGCGCAAGCCCGTAGTTGCGTGCGAGTCGCGCCGCCTCCACGCGAATGCCGGTGATGCCATCGAGCGGTGCCTTCGGATAACGCCAGCACGAGGTGAACAGATCGATGTCGTACACCGGCGTATCCATGGCGCCGAGGTCGGGCAGCAACGGCATGCGCAGGCCCAGGCCACCATCCGCGCACTTGGTGAACTCGCCGTTGTGGCGGGTCAGCAGCGAGACCTGGTCGATCAGGCGGCTGCGCGCTGCCGCGATGGGCGTGCCATCGGGCGCAAACGTCGCTGCACGCACGGTCACCGGCAGGGTCACCGGGAAAGGCACGCTGTAGGCTTTGGCCGAGGCACCCGGTGTGCTGCCATCCGTGGTGTAGCGCAGCGTGCCGAAGCCGGTCTGGTTATCCAGGCTTACCGTGGCCTTGCCACTGCGCAGCACGGCCGGCACGTCTTCCTGCACGTGGATACCCGGGGCGAACGCGGTGTCGGAGGGGATGATGTCCAGCGCCGCATAACGACGCAGCTGGGCCGGCAGGCGTTGCTGGAAGCTATCCCAGTTCTTCGCCTCGCGCGGCGACCACGCGATCTCGGACATGGCATCGAGGCGTGGGTACAGGGCGTGCTCGACGTGGCGCTGCGAAGGGATGAACTCGGCCCACAAGGTCGCTTCGGTGCCGAGTACATGCTTCGCCTGCTCGGGCGTGAGCGAGGCATCGACGGGCTCGAAGCCGTAGACGCGCTTCAGGTCGAGCACCGAGAGACGGCCATTGGGCTCGTCGGCGCGATCGCTCTGGTGGTTATCGAAATACATCCAGCCCGCGGGCGCGAGCACGACGTCATGGTCCTGCTTCGCTGCCGCGACCGCGCCTTCGACGCCACGCCACGACATGACCGAGGCGGTGCGGGGAAGGCCGCCTTCGAGGATTTCATCCCAGCCGATCAGGCGGCGGCCATGCTTGCCGAGGTAATCGCCCAGGCGATCGGTAAACCAGCTTTGCAGCGCATTCTCGGTGGTGATGCCCAGCGATTTCATCTTCGCCTGCACGGCCGGCGAATCCTTCCACTGGTCCTTGACCGCCTCGTCGCCACCGATGTGGATGTAGGTCGAGGGGAACAAGGTCATGAGTTCATCGAGCACGTTCTCGATGAAGGTGAAGCTCTTGTCGTCCACGTTGTAGAGATAGGGATTGACGCCCCAGTCCACGGAGACGGCAGGCCGTTCGCCGGTGACACCGACGATCTCCGGATACGCGGCGACGGCGGCCTGCGCGTGGCCTGGCATGTCCAGCTCGGGGACCACGGTGATGTGCCGCGCGGCGGCGTAGGCCACCACGTCACGAATCTCGTCCTGCGTGTAGAAGCCACCGTACTTGAGCGGCTCGCCGTGCGTACCTGCGCCGGGCGGCGTGCGCCAGCCACCGATGCTGGTCAGTTTGGGGTAACGCTTGATCTCGATCCGCCAGCCCTGGTCATCGCTGAGATGCCAGTGGAAGACGTTGAGCTTGTGCTCGGCCATGCTGTCGAGCGCCTGCTTTACCTCGGCAACGGTGCGGAAGTGGCGGACCACGTCGAGCATCAGGCCGCGCCATGCAAAGCGCGGGAAATCGCGGATCGCGACATCAGGGACTTGCGTGGCACCTTGTTTTCCATCGGCGGTGGCGAGTTGCCAGAGCGTTACTGCGCCGTAGAACAAGCCAGCATCGCCCCGTGAGGTGATACGCGCACCGGTGCCGTCCACATCGAGCGTATAGCCATCGGTCTGCGTGACGGTAGCCTTGGGATCGGTACGCACGACGATCGCACCGCGCGCGGGCGTAGCCGTTGCGCTCACCGTCAGCGTAAGCCCACGGCTGCGCTTGAGCTCGGCGGCGAGGTAATTCGCGGCAGCCTCGGCACCCTTGTCACCTGGCGCATACGCAATGACGCTCTGTGCGTTGACGGCCAGGCTGCCCGACGCCGGTGTTACGGACACCGGCATGGGGATCAGTGGGATCGGCAGCGCCGCCGCGGCTTGCGCCTGGCCGAGCCCGCTGGTGAGTAACAACGCGGCGGCCAGCGCCGCGTGCAGGCCCCGGCGTTGCGCCGGGGTGTGCTTCGTCATGCCATGGGTCATCAAGCCAGCCTTTTAGAGGAACGTATAGCGCAGGGCCAGGGTGGTCGCGCGCGGGAGCTGCCAGGTGGCGGCGTGGTAGTTCACGCTGTCGATGGACGATCCGTCGCCGTACAGTCCGTTATCGTAGACCTGGTTGATATCGATCGTGCCCTGGCGGTTGGTGACATTGCTCACCCGCAACTGCAGGCTCAGGTCGTTCGAAGCGTTGATCTTCCAGTGGTACGTGGCGGAGAGATCCAGCTGCCAGAAGAACGGCAGGCGCTTGTCCGTACCCTGCTTCGCCACCTGGCCATCGCAGTAATGTGCCTGCGAGGGGAGATACTGGTAGGTCGGATCGCTGGTATCCGGATAGCTACCGAGGCAACTGGTCGGCGCGCCGGTGTGCGCGGTGAACACACCGCCGAGCGACAGGCCGTTGGTGAAGTCGTACGTGCCCGTCGCGGTCAGGCTGTGGCGGATATCGCCCGCGAGGTTGCCGTTGCTGCCGATCATCACGCCGGGGTAGTTGAACGCCGAGGTCTGGCCGATCCAGCCGGCGTTGCGGCGCTCTTCATCGATCAGGCCGTTGGTGTTGCCGTATTCCCGCGCATACGTGTAGCTCAGGTTGAGGAAGTACGGCTCATCCGGCGTGGAGGCGTGGGTCAGGCCGAGTTTGAGGTTGTAGTACTTGTGCGCAGGCCTGGGCAGGCCCAGCGCGGCGCCGGGGATCGAGAGCGGCTCGACACTGCCATCGCCGTTGTAATCGCGCTTCAGCGTGAAATTCTCGCCGGGGTTCACCAGCCAGCAGGTGTAGTTGTTCTGCGTGTAGTTGGTATAGCCCTGGCTTTGCGCGTAGGCCTGCACGCCCCCGCCGTAGCAGGTGTCTTCGACCACGCGGCGCAGATCGACCCAGCCGAGCTGGACCAGGCCGGACCAGTTCGTGTTGAGCTGCTGCTGGGCATACAGCTGCGCTTCGTACTGGAAGGGCGCTTTGATATTGGTCGCGGCGATCTGTGCCGGCGTCGGGACACCTTCGGCCGTGATCGCCGAACCACCGATCTGGGTCAGGCCCAGCGGTGTCTGCGTGCTCGGGTCCACGCCGGTGTAGGTGTAGTAGTTGGTGTACGTCGTGCGCGGCTCGGCCACGCCGAAGCTGAAGGATGAGGGCAGGGGGATCGAGTACTTGCCGAGGCTGCCGCCGACCTTGAGCGAGCTGTCGCCGTTCACGTCCCACGAGAAGCCGAGGCGCGGCGAGGTGATCGGCAGGCGCATGAACTGGTTGCCCACGCCGTCCTTGTAAATGTAGTTATCCCAGCGCAGGGCGCCGTAGACCAGCACGCGATCGGCCGCCTGCCAGTAGTCCTCGACATAGGCGCCCTTGTTGATCGTCTGGAATGAGCCGCCTTCGAGATCCACGTACTGGCTGACGTATTTGCCCGTGGCAGGGGAGACGGAGCCGTTCGGCAGGGCCACGCCCGCCTGGTCGTAATACGTGAACCAGCCCGCCGGCACGGAATCGGTCGTGCTGGCCAGCGAGTGTTTGTAGTACTCGCCGCCGAAGACCAGCTTGTGGTCGCCGAGCTGCCAGGTCAGGTCGCCCTTCCAGCCACGTCGCCAGTAATCGGAAGGCGAGTAGCTATACGGGTTGTTGTTGTGGCCGATGTTGGTCTGCGTCTGCGTGGCCGAGTTGTACGAGGTGACGTACGGGAACTCCGAGTTCTCGTCGCTGGAGTTCGGCGAGTACACGATCGAGCCGAGGTAACCACCCATCAGGCGCAGCTGCAGGTCGTCGTTGATCTGCCAGTGGTAGTTGCCGATCAGGAAGCGCGTATCGGTGCGCGTCTGGCTCCACGAGAGCCAGTCACCCACGGATTTCGGGTTGTAGTTCTCGTTGAGCTGGTAGTAATTGTTGAACGACTGGCTGTAATCGCGGTGGGCGAGCACGTTCAGCGACTGGTCGTTGGTGATGTTCCAGGTCAGGTTCAACAGGTAGTTCTTGTCGCGGCTGCTGGTGCTTTGCTTCTGGGTCTGACCGTACTGCTCGTTGCGTGACGCCGGGTCGTTGCCGAGCAGGGCGTAGAAGAACAGCTTGTCCTTCACGATGGCGCCGGATGCCCACAGGTACTGCTGTGCCTGCCCGTCGTGGTTATTCGCCGAGGCATAGCTGTAGTAGTCGCCGATGCTGTTCACCGTGTTGTGCCCGCGCGGGTTCAGCAGGCGCGAGGTCGGTGGGGTGAAGTACAGCGAGTAGCCGGCGTGGAAGTCGTTGGTACCCTGCTTGATCGTCGACGACATCACGCCGCCGGTGGCATTCGTCCACGAGGCGCTGGCGCCGTTGGTGATCAGCTGCGTATCGCTGATGGCTTCGGCGGGCAGGGCGGTGGAGCCCAGCGAGTTCTTGTCGTTGGTGACGTCGAACTCGTTGTAGTAGTAACGGTTCTCCGCGGGGCTGGCGCCGCCGATCGAGACAAAGCCCGTGTTGTGCTGGTCGAAGCGCACGCTGGAGTCCAGGCGCGCCACGCTTTCCGGGCTGCGGTCGACGGGCAGGGCATCGATGAGCTTGTAGTTGTAGCTGGTGGTGAGTTCGGGCGTGCTGACGTCGATCGGCGTCACCGTGGTGGACATCGTCGTGGCCTGCACCGTCACGGCGCCGAGGTCGCTGGCGTTCACGCTGGAAGCCGCGCTGGCCGCGGCGGCACCCAGTTCGGGCACGGCGGCATTACGGTTCGGGTTCACCAGCACGCTGGACTGGCCGAGCGCCTGGCCATCGCGCACCAGGCTGACCTGGTACTCACCGGGGTTCAGGCCGGTGAGGGAGTAGCGGCCGTCGGCGTCCGGCGTGATGTCCTTGCTGAAGCCGGTGGCGCGGCTGGCGACGTTCACCGTCACCCCCGCACCGGCGGCTTCATGGCCGTACAGGCCGCCGGTCAGCGACTGCGCCAGGGCGCCTTGCGCGCAGGCCAGCAGCACCGACGCCGCAAGCACCCGGCGCACGAGCCGGCCCGTGGTCAAACCTTCCCCTATGCCGCGCGTTTCCGCACGACAGACACCGTTGCGCTTGCTCATCGTTGATTAACTCCCCGCTAGATGAAATCAGCCATGCCTCGTGGCGGCACCCACGACACCGAGCTGCCCGTGTTCCACCAGCCACACCGGGACGCGCTCCAGGAAGGGGCGCATGACGCCCTTGTTGAAGAAACGCTCGCGGAAACGGCTGGTTAAAAGAAAATCGCGAAGGTGCGGCAGCACGCCGCCCGCGAGGAACACACCCCCGTGTGCTCCGTACAACATCGCCAGGTCGGCGGTGAAACCACCGAGCACGGCGCAGAAAACATCGAGTGCTTCGCGCGCGGCGGGGTCGCTGCCGGCGATACCGGCGGCGCTCACCGCATCGGGCGTGGCCAGCGTGGCCTCGCGCCCGTCGAGTTCAGAGATCGCGCGATAGGTGGCAAGCAAGCCGGGGCCGGAGACGATCGCTTCCACCGAGACGTACGGCCGAGTGCGCGCGAGGACGCGCAGGATCGCGATCTCGCGCTCGTCGCCCGGCGCGAGGGCGATCTGCCCGGCCTCGGTGGTCAGCACCTGCGCGCGCGGCGTACCTGGCAGCAGCACGGCCGAACCCAGGCCCGTACCCGGGCCCATGACCACCACCGGGCCAGGTGCGCCTTCCCTGGCGCCGGGCAACAGGGTGGTGCACTGGTCGCGGTCGATGAACTGGCTGGCGTAGGCCACGGCTTCGAAGTCGTTGATGACCTCGAGCGTGGGCGTGCCGGTGCTGGCGCGAAGACGGGAAAGACTGACCGGCCAGGGCAGGTTGCTGTTGGCTACGTTGTCATCGAGCACGTAGCCCGCGATGGCAATGGCGCAACGCTCGACGCCCTGGGGCGCGAGATGGGCCTGGGCGGCAAGGAAATCCTGGAGGATGGCATCGAGGCTGGCCCACTCGGCGCCGGCATAGCGCCCCTCGGCCAGGATGCGGACCGGCCGGCGCGGATCGGGCTGCCCGATGACCAGCGCGACGCGGGCATGCGTACCGCCGACATCGGCGGCCAGCACCGGACGGGGCACCGGCGCGATTTGCGCCACCACTGGCTGGTTGACCCACTGCCCCATACCCACCCCACGCTAGGAAAGCCACCCGAGTCTTCCCCGTGCGTGACAACGTTGTCAATAAACAACGTATTCACCAGTGAATAAACACGAAATATCACAATCTATTCCGTTGATTATCATAATCACGATTCGGCCATTCCTGCGCCCTCTCATTTCTTCGTGGGTCCCTCATTCCCCTGCAGGAGCGTTGTGCTCTCGCCGCATTCGTTGCCTAAAGCTTTCACGCCAAGGGCCGATAAGCCATCCGAACGACCCCCCGGGCTTGGTATAACGATGGCGAAGAAACCCTCCCAAGACGCAACCCCGGCGCCCCTGGCGCTGGAAGCGGACCTGCGTATCGGCGCGGCGCCTGCGCTGCGCGATACCCTGCTGACGGCGCTCAACGCCGGCGCGGCCATCCAGCTCGATGGCTCGGCGGTAGCCCAGGTGGATGCGGCTGCCCTGCAGGTGCTTGCGGCGTTCAGCCGTGACGCCCGCGCGGCCAGCGTGCCGGTGGCCTGGGTGGGTGCCAGCGATACCCTTCGCCGTAATGTCACGGTGCTGGGGCTTCATGCATTGATTGAACTGCCGGCGCAAGCTGGCGTGAACTGAAGGTAGATCACACCGATGGCAAAGATTCTTGCGGTAGACGATTCGGCCTCCATGCGCAGCATGGTCGCTTTCACCCTGCGTGGCGCCGGCCATGACGTCGAAGAGGCCGATAACGGCCGCGCGGCGCTGGACCAGGCGGGCGTGCACAAGTTCGACCTCGTCCTTGCCGACGTGAACATGCCGGTGATGGACGGCATCTCGATGGTGCGCGAAATGCGCACGATGGCCGGCTACAGCGGCGTGCCCATCCTCATGCTGACCACCGAGTCGGACACGAACAAGAAGATGGAAGGCAAGGCTGCCGGCGCCACCGGCTGGCTGGTGAAGCCGTTCGATCCCGACCAGCTGCTGGCGACTGTCGCCCGCGTGCTCGGTTAATCCACTGATCCAAGCGTTCCGGTTTATTCCAGGGTTTACCCATGTCCAAAGTCGATCTGGCGCAATTCCACAAGGCCTTCCATGAAGAGAGCCTCGACGGCCTCGACGCCATGGAACAGGCGCTCCTTGCGCTCGACGAAGGCGCGGAAGACCCGGAACTGATCAACGTCGTGTTCCGCGCCGCCCACTCGATCAAGGGCGGCGCGGCCACGTTCGGTTTCACCGACGTTGCCGCGTTCACCCACGTCGCCGAAAACCTGATGGACGAGGTCCGTAGCGGCCGCCGTCCGATGGAAAAGGCCGTGGTGGAACTGCTGCTGCGTTCGGGCGACATCATCCGCGACATGCTCTCGCTGCAGATGGCTGGTCAGCCCGGTGCCTCGGCGGAGAGCCAGGCGCTGCTCGGCGAACTCTCGGCCATGGTGTCGGGCGGTTCCGCCGCGCCGGCCGCGGCCGCGAAGGCTGCCGCGCCCGCGGAGACCATCGAAGGCTGGGACATCGCGTTCCGCCCGTTCGATTACCTGCTCAAGACCGGCAACGACCCGGCGCGCATGTTCCGCGAGCTCGAGGCCATGGGCCCGCTCACGGTCAGCGCCGATCTGTCGAAGCTGCCGCCGCTGGCGGATATGGACCCGTCGTCCTCGTACCTTGCCTACACGCTGGGCCTCGCCGCGGGCGCCAAGCGCGCCGCCGTCGAAGGCGTGTTCGATTGGGTCGATGGCGATTGCGACCTCACGATTACCCCGCGTGTCGCGGCGCCGGCCCCCGTGGCCGCTGCCGTGGCCGCACCGGCTGCACCCGCCGCGCCGCGCGCCGTGCGCGATGTAGCCGCCAACAGCGAGGCCAGCTCGGTCCGCGTTGGCATTGAAAAGATCGATACGCTGATCAACCTGGTCGGCGAGCTGGTCATCACCCAATCGATGCTCAGCCAGTTCCACGATGGCGTGGATGCCTCGCAGCTGGAAATGCTGCGCCAGGGCCTCGCCCAGCTCGGCCGCCACACGCGTGAGCTGCAGGAAAGCGTGATGAGCATCCGCATGCTGCCGATCAGCACGGTGTTCAACCGCTTCCCGCGCCTGGTGCGTGACCTCGCGCAGAAGCTCGACAAGAAGGTCGTGCTCGACCTGCGCGGCGAGACCACCGAACTCGACAAGACCGTGCTCGAGAAGATCGGCGACCCGCTGGTCCATCTCGTGCGCAACGCCATCGACCATGGCCTGGAAGTGCCGGCCAAGCGCCTGGCCGCCGGCAAGGGCGATACCGGCACGCTGCGCATGGAGGCTTTCCACCGTGGCGGCTCCATCGTGATCGAAGTGAGCGACGATGGCGCGGGCCTCAACCGCGACGCCATCGTGGCCAAGGCCGTCCAGCGCGGCATCATCGCCTCCGGCGATGGCATGAGCGACGACCAGGTTGGCGAACTGATTTTCGAAGCAGGCTTCTCCACCGCCGCCGCCACCACCGACCTTTCCGGCCGTGGCGTGGGCATGGACGTGGTCCGCCGCAACGTCATGGACCTGGGCGGTACCGTCGGTATTTCCAGTAAGCAGGGCAACGGCACCAAGTTCACGATCACCTTGCCGCTCACCCTCGCGATCATCGACGGCCTCACCGCCGCCGTGGGCGAAGAGACCTACATCGTGCCGCTGGTTTCCATCGTGGAATCGGTGCAGGTGAAGGCCGATGCGACGCGTAGCGTCGTTGGCGGTGGCGAGTTGTTCCGCTTCCGCGACGAGTGGCTGCCGATCGTCCGCCTGTACGACGTGTTCGGCTGCGACGGCACGCGCCGTGCCATCGAGGACGGCATCGTCATCGTGGTGGAAGGCGAGGGCACCCGCATCGGTCTGTTCGTCGATGAGCTCATCGGCCAGCAGCAGGCCGTGGTCAAGTCGCTCGAAGCCAATTACCGCCGCGTGGCGGGCATCTCGGGCGCCACCATCCTCGCGGATGGCTCGGTGGCCCTGATCACCGACATCGCCGGGCTGGTCCGCCTCCAGGGCCGCCGCAAGGCCGCCTGACCCATCCCGCCTACGTAGGAGCCCACCCTGTGGGCGACATCTTTCGCGTCGACGCTGCAGGGTCTGTGGCTCTTTCGCGAAAGATGTCGCTCACAGGGTGAGCTCCTACACGGGAGCGGATCGCTGTTTTGGGCGCGGGCACGTTCGCGCGCCCCCGGTTTGCCGCACCGCAGCGATCTTTCCGAAATTCCCGCTAAAGGTCCCCCGGCGCTGGCCGATACCCCCTTGAGGGGTCCCGAACCGCCGCACCGATCCGCAGTGGGAACACAATGAACCAGCCAGCCAGCACCGCCGTCGTGGCCGATGAAGCCGCGCAGTACCTGACCGTCAACCTCGGCAACGAGGAATACGGTGTCGATATCCTCGCCGTCCGCGAGATCCGTGGCTGGACGCCGGTCACCCGCATCCCCCAGGCACCGTCGTACGTGCTGGGTGTGCTGAACCTCCGCGGCGCCATCGTTCCCGTCCTCGATCTGCGCCTGCGCTTCGGCCTGGCCCGCGAGGAATACACCGCCACCACCGTCTGCGTGATCGTCATGGTCGCCGGCCGCCAGTTTGGCGTGGTCGTGGATGCCGTCTCCGACGTCGTCGAAGTATCCCCCTCGGGCATCCGCCCGGTGCCGGATATGGGCACCACCGTCGATACCGAATACCTGAAGGGCCTGACCTCCGTCGGTGAGCGCATGGTGCTCCTGCTCGATGTCGACCGCCTGCTGCAGCCGCAGGACGCCCAGATGCTCGAAGCCGCGCTCGCCAACACCGATGTGAAGGCCGTCGCCTAAGCCGAATCAAGCGAACCTGGCACGCTGCCGGGTTCGCCTTCGAACTTTGCCGAATTGGAATCGTGATGAAGAAGTTGAAGCTGAAGATCCCCGCCCTGACTGTCCGTGGTCGCCTGTACGGCGTGCTCGGCCTGTTGGCCGTCATGCTGGTGGGTGGTGCGGCCGTCGGCCTCGGCGCCATGTACCTGCAGAACGAAGGCATGCGCCAGGTGTACGAGGAAGAAGTCGTGCCCTCGAGCCTGCTGAGCCAGGTCAGCACCCAGGCGCTGATGGCCTTCGTGGTGCTCGGCGAAGCCGGTGCCAAGGCGACCGACAAGAGCGTGGTCACCCAGAAGCTGGCCGAGTTCGACAAGCTGCAGGCCTCGATGGGCAAGCTGAAGGACGACTTCAAGAAGATCCCGATGTCGGCCGACATCAAGAAGCTTTACGACAAGTGGCAGTCGACGAATGACGACTACGCGTCGGCCAAGAACGATGTGCTCGATGCGCTGAAGCAGGGCGACGAAGGCGCCAACGACATCATCGAGCTGTCGGTGCGCCCGATCCTGATGGACCGCCAGGCCCAGCTCGGCAAGCTCATCGACGCCAAGCGCGATGAAGCCGCGGGCATCTACGCCCACCAGGCTTCGCAGTACAAGGCCATCCGCGCCTTCGTCATCATCGCGCTCTCCGCCGGCCTGATCGTCAGTCTGCTGATCGGCGTGCTCGTGGTCCGTTCGATCATCCGCACGCTGTCGCAGACGGTGGAAGTGGCCAACAAGATTGCCGACGGCAAGCTGGGCCACGCGATCGAAGTGACCCGTAACGACGAACTGGGCCAGCTGCAGACCGCGTTCAAGACCATGGACGAGCGCCTCGCCGCGATCGTCACCGAAGTGCGCCACGGCTCCAGCTCGGTCAGCACGGCTGCGCAGCAGATCTCGCGCGGCAACGATGACCTCTCGCAGCGTACGCAGGAACAGGCTTCGAGCCTGGAAGAAACCGCGTCGTCGATGGAGGAAATGACCTCCACCGTGAAGCAGAACGCCGAGAACGCCAGCCACGCCAACCAGCTGGCCCGCGGTGCTCGCGAGCAGGCGGAGAAGGGCGGCGACGTCGTCGCGCAGACCGTCGTGGCGATGCGCGAAATCAACAGCTCCTCGAAGAAGATCTCCGACATCGTCAGCCTCATCGACGAAATCGCGTTCCAGACCAACCTGCTGGCGCTCAACGCCGCGGTGGAAGCGGCACGTGCCGGCGAGCAGGGCCGCGGCTTCGCCGTGGTTGCTACCGAAGTGCGCAACCTGGCCGGCCGTTCGGCGAACGCCGCGAAGGAAATCAAGGGCCTGATCAACGACAGCGCGAACAAGGTGAAGGCCGGTTCCGAGCTGGTCGACCAGTCGGGCAAGGCGCTCGCCGAGATCGTCGATAGCGTGAAGAAGGTGACCGACATCGTCGCCGAGATCGCTGCCGCCAGCTCGGAGCAGTCCGCCGGTATCGACCAGGTGAACCACGCCGTGCTGCAGATGGACGAAATGACCCAGCAGAACGCCGCGCTGGTCGAAGAATCCGCCGCTGCCGCCCGCGCCATGCACGAGCAGGCTACCGAGCTCAGCCGCCAGGTGTCGTTCTTCCAGGTGAGCGGCCAGGGTGGTAACTCCGCCGCAAAGGCGCCGCGTAAGGACGCCACGCAGCAGGAAATGGAAACCGTGTTCGCCGCCGTGCGCAGCCAGCCGGCTCCGCGTGCACAGCGCCCGGCCGAAGCCGCTGGCGATGCCGGCGTGTGGAAGGAGTTCTGATCGATGAACGCGCTCGTCAACAACGGCGATGCCGTCGTGCAGGCGGGCGCGACGGGGCCGAGCCTCGGGGAATCCGAGTTCGCGTTCCTGCGCGAGTTCGTGCTGCAGCATTGCGGAATCTCGCTGGGTGAGCACAAGCGCCAGCTCGTGCAGGGGCGCCTGCTGCGCCGCCTGCGCGCGCTGAATCTCTCCGGTTTCGGCGCGTACTGCGAGTTGCTGCGCCGCGACCCGGAGGCCGAACTCGGTGAACTGGCCAGCTGCATCAGCACCAATGTCACGTCGTTCTTCCGCGAGATGCACCACTACGACATGCTCATCGACGAGCTGTTGCCGCGCTGGCTGGAAGAGAAGAAGAAAAACGGTGGCCGCCTGCGGATCTGGTCCGCGGGTTGCTCCACCGGCGAAGAACCCTATGCCATCGCCATGGTGCTGGCCGAGGCGCTCGAGCGCACCGGCTCCACCATCGATGCCAAGATCCTCGCCACCGATCTGTCGCCGCAGGCCCTGGAAGCCGCCCGCAAGGGTGTCTATCCGGTCGACCGCCTGGGCGGCGTGGATGAAGCGCGCCGCCGCCGCTGGTTCCTGCGCGGCGAAGGCTCGTACGACGGCTACGTGCAGGTGCACCCGCGCCTGCGTGAGCTGGTCACTATCCAGCCCTTGAACCTGCTCCACGATTGGCCCATGCAGGGCAAGTTCGACGCCATCTTCTGCCGCAATGTCGTGATCTATTTCGACAAGCCGACGAAGGAGCGCCTGTTCGCTAGATACGCCGGCATGCTGGAAAGCCGCGGTTACCTGTTCCTCGGCCATTCGGAGTCCATGTACGGGCTATCCGAAGATTTCGATCTGATCGGCCGCACGGTCTACCGGACACGTCAATGAGCGACACGTTCGTCGCGCAGCCACGGACTTTCGCTGGCTTCGATCCCAAGGGTGTGTTGCCCGGGTTTGAGCATGTCCGCCGGTTCTGGGATCCCGCCCAGGACGTGGTGACGGTAAAGATCCTGCCGGGTGAGTACTACGTCAGCACGCAGGAAGAAATGATTTCCACGGTGCTGGGCTCGTGCGTCTCTGCGTGCGTGCGCGATGTCCGCCGCCGCATCGGTGGCATGAACCATTTCATGCTGCCGGAGCCCGCCAGCAACGATCGCGATAGCTGGGGCTCCACCGTGGGCCGCGCGGCGCGCTATGGCAACGACGCCATGGAGCACCTGATCAACGCGATCCTAAAGGCCGGCGGCAAGCGCGAAGACCTCGAAGTGAAAATCTTCGGCGGTGGCCGCGTGCTCCAGACGATGACCGATATCGGCCAGCGCAACATTGCTTTCGTGCAGCGCTACATCGCCACGGAAAAACTGAAGCTCTGCGCGGCCGATGTCGGCGATATCTACCCGCGCCATGTGCAGTTTTTCCCGGTGAGCGGCAAGGTGCGCGTGCGCCAGCTGCGGGCCACGCATGACAACCAGCTTGCCGATCGCGAGAAGCGATACCTCAAGCGATTGGAAAACGATCCGATAAAGGGAGAGGTCGAGCTGTTCTGACGCCTGGCGTCACACGGCTCCACCGCTTCCTACATGCCCGGCGGCTTCGCCCGACGGGATGTCCCGCCCACCGAGTTGCTAGTGCCCATGCAGAAAGTACGCGTTCTCATCGTCGACGACTCGGCCCTGGTCCGTAAGGTGCTGAGCACCATGCTCGAGTCCGATCCGGGCATCGAGGTGGTGGGCACCGCGCCGGATCCGCTGATCGCGCGCGAGAAGATCAAGGCGCTCAACCCGGATGTGCTGACGCTCGACGTCGAAATGCCGCGCATGGATGGCCTCACGTTCCTCGAGAACCTGATGCGCCTGCGCCCGACGCCGGTGGTGATGGTTTCGACGCTGACCGAGAAGGGCGCGGACGTGACCCTGCGTGCGCTGGAGCTGGGCGCCGTGGATTTCTTCACCAAGCCCTCGGCCGATCTCGCCAACACCTTCATGGAGCACGCGCCGGAGATCTGCGCCAAGGTGCGCCTGGCCGCTGGCGCGAAGCCGCGCGAGCGCACCACCGTGCAGAAGATCGATAAGGTGGACCTCTCGCTCGGCAAGCTGGAAGTGGCTCCGCGCCTTTCCGCCGATGCCGTGCTGCCGCGCGCGCAGACCCCGGGCAGCCGCGGTGGCCAGCGGATCATCGCCATCGGCGCCTCCACCGGCGGTACCGAGGCGATCCGCGTGGTGCTCGAAGCCATGCCGCCGACCGCGCCGCCCATCGTCATCACCCAGCATATTCCCGCCGCCTTCAGCGGCCCCTTCGCGGCGCGCATGGACACCTGCTCGGCGATGAAGGTCTGCGAAGCGCGCGACGGCCAGCCGATCCAGGCCGGCCACGTCTACATCGCTCCCGGCAGCCAACACCTGCTGGTCATGTGGGACGGCGCACGCCATGTGTGCCGCCTGCACGATGGCCCGCCGGTGAACCGGCACAAGCCGGCCGTCGATGTGCTGTTCCGTTCCATGGCCGCCAGCGTCGGCGCCGCCACCGTGGGCTGCCTGCTCACCGGCATGGGCGACGACGGTGCGCGTGGCCTCGGCGAGCTGAAGGAAATCGGCGCGCACACCCTCGTGCAGGATGAAGCCAGCTCCGTGGTCTGGGGCATGCCTGGCGCCGCCTGGAAGGCTGGCGCGGCGGCCGAGATGCTGCCGCTCGACAAGATCGCCGAGCGCCTGCTTGCGCTTGCCCATACCCCCATTCCCGCCGCCGCCGCACGCGTCGGTACCTGAAGGAACAAGAGACGTCACCATGGTCATTCCGAAGAACGAACGCATCACCGGCTTCGCGGTCAGCGCTATCGCGCTGCTCGCCGTGCTGGTGTTCCACGCCGCCTGGGTCGCGCCGCTGGTCGTGGCGCTGCTCACTGCTACCTGGATCGCGATCGCCCTGCGCCCGCGCTTCGAAGACGAGCCGGTGGTCGAGCTCGTGGTGAATAACAGCACGCAGGCCGACGCCCAGTCGGTGCGCGATGCGATGGAAGATGTGCGCAGCGCCATCGTCGATGAACTCGGCCATGCCAGCCGCGAACTGCACCAGGCGCTCGACCTGGTCCGCGATGCCGTGGCCGAGCTCGGCGGCGGCTTCAACGGCCTGTCGCAGAAGACCGGCAAGCAGCAGAAGCTGCTCGGCGAGATCATCGAGAGCGGCGGCAAGGGTATTTCGGTGCAGGACTTCGCATCGCGTACCGCGGGCTTGCTGGAGCACTTCGTCGGCCTGATCGTGCAGCTCTCCCGCGAGAGCCTGCGCATCGTCTACCGCATCGACGGCATGGCGAAGGAAATGGACGCCGTGTTCGCGCTGCTGAAGAACGTGAACACGATCGCCGAAGAGACCAATCTGCTGGCGCTCAACGCCGCGATCGAAGCGGCGCGTGCGGGTGAGTCCGGCCGCGGCTTCGCCGTGGTGGCCGGGGAAATCCGTAACCTCGCGCAGCACAGCAATCAGTTCAATGAAAAGATCGGTACCCACGTGGAGCGTTCGCGCACCGCGATGGAGCAGCTGCGTGAACTGGTCGGCCGCATGGCCTCGCAGGACATGAACGTGGCCCTGCAGGCCAAGGGCGATATCGACACGATGATGTCGACGATCACCGAGAGCAACGCCCGCACCAGCGCCGCTGCCGACGAGGCCGCTTCGATCAACCGTGGCCTGGGCAACGACGTGTCGACCACGATCCGCTCGCTGCAGTTCGAGGACATCCTGAGCCAGTTGCTGCACCAGACCCGTTCGCGCCTGGTCGAGCTGCAGGAAATCACCGCCGATTGCACCCGCGATATCGAAGAGCTGGCCTGCGCGCCGTCCGACGCGGCCGAACTCAGCGCCCGCGCCCAGCGTGTGCGTGCCCGCCTGGCCGAGCAGCGTGAGCGTGCCCGCCTGCGTGCCCGTGGCCCCGCCCTGCAGCAGTCGATGGCTGCTGGCGATATCGACCTGTTCTAAGGGGAAGCACCATGTCTATTACCGTTCATAACGATACCGAGCACGGTTGCCTTACCCTGCACCTGGGCGAGCGTTTCGATTTTTCGATCCACCGTGCGTTCCACGACGCCTGCCTGGGCGATGTAGCGCAGGCGCGCAGCTACGTCCTGGACCTGGAAGAGGTTGCCGGCATGGATAGCTCGGCGCTGGGCATGCTGATGCTGCTGCGTGAACACGCGGGCGGCGATCGCGCCGAGATCCGCATCGTTAACGCTAGCGCCGATCTTCGTAACACCTTGCGTATTGCAGGCTTCGATAAGCTTTTCACCGTGCATTGAGAACGGCGTAAGACCGATTCGCTTCACGGAACGCCTCCTTCGGGAGGCGTTTTTTTTGCTTTGTAAGGAAGGCTCTACGTTTTGTTCGGGTGTTCTTCGCATGCACGAAACAAATCGCCGTTTTTGCTTTACGTAACGTTACTTACCGGCCTAATTTGCGTAAGCGGCAAAGTGTGCGCGGCGTCTCATTAATTCGCGCCCTCAAAACAGGGGGGCTCATTTCGCGAATTGAGGAGGGGCGTCATGAACGAGCAGGGCTTTGGCAAGGTGTTCACTCGCACGCTTTTGGCTGGCGCGATCTTCGCTGCCGCCGCATCGATGGCTGCCTGCAGCGGTCACGGTTCCACGCATTCGGGCGGTGGCTCGGGCGGTACCGTGAATCCTGGTGGCGCCGGTGGCAGCAGCGGCGGTTCAGGCGATAACGGGGGTGGTTCGGGTGGTACCGGCGGCAGCGATGGCGGCTCGGGTGGCGGCACCGGCGGCACCGGTGGCGGCACGGGCGGTGGCACTGGGGGTGGTACCGGAGGCGGCACGGGCGGTGGTACTGGCGGTGGCGACGGTGGTACCGGTGGCGGTACAGGCGGCGGCGACGGTGGTGGTACCGGCGGTGGCGGCACGGGTACACCCGTGGCTCATAACGCTGTCGGAGGTGCCGCGACCGGGCTCGGTGGCATCATCGCCTCGGTGGGCTCGACGCTGAGTGGCGTGGGTGCGCAGGTGCCGGTGACGACGGTCCTGGGCGGCACCAATGGCCTGACCACGGCGTTGGGTGGCACGGTGGATGGTCTCGGTGGCGCCGTTACCACGCTCGGCAACGGCGTGACCGATGGCCTCGGCCAGATTGGCAACACCAGCGACCCGGTGGGCACCACGACCGACGTGCTCGGCAACGTCGTGACCCAGACCGGTTCCGCTGTGAACATCCTCGGCGATGGCGTGGGCACGGTGGCGGCGGGTACGCCGATCGCGCCGATCACCAGCACGCTGGGTACGGTCGTGTCGAACACGGGTAGTGGGGTGGAAGCCCTCGGCACGCAGCTTGGCACCGCGTTGAACTCCGGTGCGGCGAACGGCCTGACCAAGACGGTCAGCGACGTGGTGACGCCGATTGCGGCATCGCTCGGTACGGCTGCCAGCCCGGAGAACTCCACGAACCTCGTGGCTGCCGTGGGTACGGGTGGCGGCTCGATCGTGTCGGGTGTGAGTGCGGGCGTCGGCTCGCTGGCGTCGGCGGTCCAGGCCAACCCGGCACCGGGTGCACTGAGCCCGCTCAGCACCACGGTAGGTGGCACGCTGCAGGCCACCAGCAACACGCTGGGCGCGGCGGGGACGGTCCTCGGCACGGGTCTCGGCAAGGCGCCGGACGCGAACCCGGTGGGCACCACGCTTACGGGTGCGGGCGTCACGGTGGCGTCGGTCGGTAACGTGGTCGGTAACGTTGGCACGGGTGCGCTTGCGCCGCTGTCGCCGGTGACCGGCGCCGTCGCGACGACGGTGACGCAGGTGGGTAACGGTGTGGCCAGCGTGGCGGCGAGCCAGCCGCTTGCCCCGGTGACGGGTGCGCTGAATACGGTGGTCAATGGCGTCGCGAGCGCCACGACCTTGAGCAATACGACAGGTGGGAACGGCCAGGCAGGGTCATCGGACCCGCTGGGTGGCTTGCTCGGTGGAGTGAAGGGACTCCTCCGCCGCGACAGCGCCGGGCGGTAAGGCAGGGCGGGGGTGGCGCAACACCGCTCCCGCATGCCTTGTAGGGACGGCGCCGGCGGCGCAACGCCGGCGCCACGCTTTGCACGATCACCTTAAAGGACTTCCATGAATCGATGGTTCGGTTGCCTGCTTGGCATGGCCGTCGTGAGCTCCGCCACCGCGCAGGTACGTGCGCCTGCGAACCCGCTGCAAACCCTTCCGCGCACCGAGGCACCCCGCCAGGCGCCGGTCCAGGTTAGCGTGCAGGCCCCCAGTGAGGCGCTCAAGGCGCTCCTTGCTACCCCCATTACGCCCAGCCGTTTCGACGTGGTGGGTCTGAAATCCATCCCTTCCCCGCCAGTAGCGGCCCTGTTCGCACCCATGCGTGGCAAGACGGTTACCGTGGGCGATCTCGTCGCCGCGGCGGACAAGGTCACCGCGATGTACCGCGAGCATGGTTACGCGTTGTCGTTCGCCTTTATCCCAGGCCAGGACTTCGCCAACGGCGTCGTCCGCGTGACCATCGTCGAAGGCTATGTGTCGAAGGTGGACCTGCGCGGCGACACCGGCAACATGGATAAGCGCCTGCGCGCCATCGCAGCGCATATCGTCGGCGAGCGTCCGCTCACCCAGGCGACGTTTGAACGGTACACGCAGTTGCTTGGTCAATTGCCTGGAGCAAAGGTGAGCGCCAGCGTGCCTGCGCCTACGACGACGGATGGCGCCACGAGCCTCGTGCTCGATGTGACACGCAAGCGCTACGACCTCAGCTACGGTCTCGATTTCAATCACCCCGGCACGCAGGGTGTGTTCTCGTTGCTGGAGAACGGCCTGACCCCGCTGGGCGAGCAGCTCAGCGTTTCGACCCTGTTCCCCAACGGTGGCAGCCAACGCCTGTACAACGTCGGTTGGACCGAGCCGTTCGGTTCCGACGGCTGGCAAGGCAAGGTGGATGCCACCCGTTACTGGGGTACACCCGATACCGACAACCAGTTGCCCTCGTATCTCGACCATCGACTTACCCAGGATCGCCTCGCGCTTTCGGCGATCTATCCGATCACGCTTTCAAATACCGAGCGGCTGAACCTCACGCTGGGCACCTACGCGTCGCGGCAAAGCGATGAATACCGCAACGTGGAAACCGGCGTGTCGCTTGCACTGCAATCGAGCGTGCGTGTGCTCAATGCCGAGATCAGTTGGCTGAAGGTGTACGCCAAACGGACGCGGCAGCTGAGCTTTGCGGTGTTCCATGGCTTCGATGCGTTTGGCGCGTATTCGCGTGCGGTGAGCAATGTGGCCGGGCAGCTTGCCGTAGCGATGCCCGATGTGAAGTTCACCCGCTACACGATGAACGTGGCGCTTGCCGATCCCTGGCCCCACGGCTTTGGCACCGTCTTCCGCGCGCAGGGCCAGTACAGCGATAACGCGCTGCCTTCGACGGAGCAGATCAACTTCGGCGGCCCCAGCTTTGCATACGCTTACGACCCGGGCGACGCGGCGGGTGACAGTGGCTGGGCGGCATCGGGCGAGTTCAACCGTGGATTTACGGTGGCGTCGAAATGGGTGACGGGGCTGACGCCCTATGTCGCCTACCAGACGGCGCGTGTCTATCTGAACGGCTCGAAGCCGCTGATTAACCGCCTCGATTCCGCCGCGATCGGCCTGCGGGCGACGGATGGCAAGCACTATTCCGTCGATTTCGCCCTGGCCAAACCCACCGGCGATACGCCGCCGGAGAGCAAGCACCGCGACCCGCGCTGGAACCTGACGTTCAGCTACAACCTCATGTAACACGGCTGATACGGTGGCTGTTTGCCACATCTTCACGGGCACGGCGCCACGATGCGCCGTGAACCCGTCCGGACGCCGTGCCATGCCCCTGTCCCTGTATCCCTCGCCCTTGCGCTACCACGAGTCGCTGGAACAGATCGAACCGGACGAAGTCGATACCGCCGAGCAGCTCATCGCGACGCTCACCGATATCAACCAGACCACGCTCGAACATTCCGGGCGTGCCTGGCGCTCGGTACACGCGAAAAGCCATGCGCTGCTGACGGGCGAACTGGTCGTGCCGAACGACCTTCCGCGCGAACTGGCGCAGGGCATCTTCGCGAAGCCGGGCACGTACCCCGTCGTGCTGCGCTTGTCGACGGTCCCGGGCGATATCCTCGATGACAGCGTGTCCACGCCGCGCGGCATGGCATTGAAAATCATCGGCGTGGAAGGCGAGCGGTTGCCGGGTAGTGAAGAGGCGACGACCCAGGATTTCGTGCTGGTGAACGGACCGGCTTTCATCGCGCCCAACGCGAAGAAGTTCGCCTCCGCGCTGAAGCTCACGGCCGCGACGACCGATCGCGCGGAAGGGGCGAAGAAGGCGTTATCCGCCGTATTGCGCGGAACGGAGCGCGTGCTCGAAGCGTTGGGCAGCCGTAGCAGCACGCTCATCGCGCTGGGCGGCCAGCCCGAGACGCACCCGCTCGGCGATACCTATTACAGCCAGGCGCCGCTGCGCTTCGGCGATTACGTCGTGAAGGTAAGTGTGGCGCCACGCTCGCCCAACCTCACGGCGCTCACCGGGGCCACGCTCAACGTCAATGGCAAGCCGGATGGCCTGCGCGATGCGATGCGCGAACACTTCGTAGCGCAGGGCGGGGAATGGGACCTGCGCGTGCAGTTCTATACCGATCCCGAGACCATGCCGATCGAAGATGCCTCGGTTCCGTGGCCTGAGGAGAAAAGCCCGTATCTCGAAGTGGCGCGCCTCGTTGTACAGCCTCAGCCCGCATGGAACGAAGCGCGTCGGGCGGCGATCGACGATGGCCTGGCCTTCAGTCCCTGGCACGGTGTGACGGCACACCGCCCGCTAGGCTCGGTGATGCGCGCGCGCAGGCTAGCCTACAAAGTGATGGCCAAATTCCGCGCCCACCACAACAAGGTAGACATCAAAGAACCCAAAACCCTAAGCGACCTAAACCTCTCGTAGGAGCCCACCCTGTGGGCGACCTCTTTCGCGACGGCGCTGCAGACCCTGTGGCGCTACCGCGAACGGCGTCGCCCACAGGGTGGGCTCCTACCGCGAAAGATGTCGCCCACAGGGTGGGCTCCTACGGGAGATGCGCTGGGCTTTTACCAACCCATGTAATGGCCACCGTTGATGGCCAGGTTGGAGCCGGTGATCCAGCTGGATTCCTCAGAGGTAAGGAACGCCACCGCGTGCGCGATCTCATCCGGCCGGCCCAGGCGGCCCACCGGGATCTGCGCGATGATCTTGGCGCGGATATCTTCCGGCACGGCCATCACCAGGTCGGTGCCGACATAACCCGGCGAAACCGTGTTCACGGTGATGCCGAAGCGTGCGTTTTCCTGGGCGAGCGAGATGGTGAAACCATGCACGCCGGCCTTGGCCGCTGCGTAGTTGGCCTGGCCGTACTGGCCCTTCTGCCCGTTGATCGAGCTGATCTGCACGATGCGGCCCCACTGGCGCGAGCGCATGCCTTCGATGACCGGGCGGGTGACGTTGAAGCAGGCGTTGAGGTTGGTGTTCACCACCTCGGTCCACTGCTGGTAATCCATCTTGTGGAAGGTGGTGTCGCGGGTGATACCGGCGTTGTTCACCAGGATCTCGACCGGGCCAGCCAGTTCCTCGACGGCGCGCACCATGTTGGCGGCCGAGACCGGATCGGCGACGTCGCCGGGCACCATCACCACATCGATGCCGTCGCGGATCATGTCTTCGCGCCACGCAGCGGCACGGGCTTCATCGCGATAGTTGGTGGCTACCCGATGGCCCTGGCTGGCCAGGTAGCGGACGATCGCTGTGCCGATGCCACCCGTGCCGCCGGTGACCAGTGCCGTGCGTTGCGTCGTACCGTGCTTCATGACTCGCCAGGATCCCGTAGAAGGTTGGCCCGCCGTCCGGCAGGCAATCTGTTTTTATAGCGTCCGCGTGGCGGTAAGACTACTGCGGCGAAGCGCCGCAGGCTCGAAAACCTCCAGCGCCGCGGCCAGTGTGGCCGCCGGTGTGTCGGCCGGGGGCACGTCCAGGCCGAGCCAGGCAAGTGCGCGGCATAGGGCCGGGAGTGGGTCGGCCGGGTCCACGGGCAAGGCCTGCTCGGACTTGGAAAGCTTCTTACCCGTGCCGTCGAGGACCAGGGGCAGGTGCAGGTATCCGGGGTGGGGCAGGCCAAGCAGTTCCTGAATGTAGATCTGCCGGGCGGTCGAATCGAGCAGGTCCGCGCCGCGGACGACGTGGGTGATGTCCTGGAAGCCGTCGTCGACCACGCAGGCGAGCTGGTAGGCCCACAAGCCTTCCACCCGGCGCAGCACGAAATCGCCGGCGACCTCGCGCAGGTTCTCGGCTTGCGGGCCCTGCAGGTCGTCGACCCAGTGGATGGTGCGATCTGGCGAGCGCAGGCGCCACGCGGGCGGCCGCGCGGGGTCAGGCCTGGCGATGCACTGGCCATCCCGGTGAAGCCCGCCATGGGCCGCGAGATCGGCGCGGCTGCACCAGCAGGGGAAGACGTGGCCGGCAAAGCGCAGGTGCTCGAAGGCGGCTTCGTAGGCGCTGTTACGGTCTGACTGGAAGATCACGGGTTCGTCCGCTTCGAACCCGAACGCGGCGAGTGCTTTCAGGATGCCGTCGGCCGAGCCGGGAACCTCGCGTAGGGGATCGATGTCTTCCACACGCAGCAACCACGTTCCACCCGCGTGACGGGCGACCAGCCAGCTGCCGACAGCTGCCACCAGCGAGCCGAAATGGAGGGCGCCGGTGGGCGAGGGCGCGAAGCGTCCGCGGTAGCTCATGCGGTGGGACCGGGCACGGGTTGAGACGTTTCTCACGGCGTCAGGGACGGGGCCGCGACAGTGTAGGCGATCGACACCCCGTGCGGCCCGCGCGGGGCGGGCCATGCGCCATCGGGGCATTGAATCATTCAGTGTCCGCCCCGAAAAATTAGGGTAGGCGGCGCCATATAGCCAGCCGCTTTGAAGAGAGAGCAACCATGTTCAAACGTATTGCCTTATTCCTTGCTACCAACATCGCGGTCATCGCGCTGCTCAGCATCGTCTGCCACCTCGTTGGAGTCGACCAGTGGGCGGCGCAGCGCGGCATGGGCTTGGGCGGCCTGATCGTCTTCGCCTCCATCTTCGGCATGGGCGGCGCCTTTATTTCGCTGGCCATTTCCAAGTGGACGGCGAAGATGAGCACGGGCGCCAAGGTCATCACCGAACCACGCAACGAGACGGAGCGCTGGCTGCTGGAGACCGTGCGCCGCCATGCGGACAAGGCCGGCATCGGCATGCCCGAGGTGGCGGTCTACGACGCGCCGGAGATGAATGCCTTCGCGACCGGTATGTCGCGTAACAACGCGCTGGTGGCGGTGAGCACGGGCTTGCTGCAGCAGATGGATCGCGAGCAGGTGTCGGCGGTGCTGGGCCATGAGATCGGCCATGTGGCGAATGGCGATATGGTCACGCTGACCCTGATCCAGGGCGTGCTGAATACGCTGGTGATTATCGCGGCGCGCATCGTGGGCCGGCTGATCGATAGCTGGCTGAGTGGTGGGCGTGAGCGCGAGGGTGAGGGTGGTATCGGTTATTTCGTGACGGTGATGGTGTTGCAGATCGTGTTTGGTCTGTTTGCGTCGATGATCGTGATGTGGTTCTCGCGCTGGCGTGAGTTCCGCGCGGATGCGGCGGGCGCGAACCTGGCGGGCCGCGCGTCGATGGTCTCTGCGTTGCAGCGCCTGTCGGCAAACCACGGCGAGACCTCGTTGCCGCAGACGATCCAGGCGTTCGGTATTGCGGGCCATCTGGCGACCGGCCTGAAGCGCCTGTTCATGAGCCACCCGCCCATCGAGGAACGCATCGCGGCGTTGCAGAACGCCCGCTAAGCCTCCTTAAAAACCGCCCTCCGGGGCGGTTTTTTTTGGCTTGGTGCCTGTGGGACGGCTCGCCTTCGGCATCGCGTTGGGCTGGCTCGGCTTTCGCCATCGCTTTAGCGCTCGTACGTGGTCGCAGGAGAGCCCTCGGCGCCCACCCTCGCTGCTCAGACAGGTCCTCGTCGTTCGAAAGGGATGCCCCTCCGGGGCCATGTATTTGATTGGCCTACGGCCGCGAACCGGTCGCCGGGCGGGGGTTTGAAACTCGCCATCCTGGCTCGGTTTCAAACGAGCGGCCATCCATGGCCGCTCCCGCCTGCGGCGGCTGTTCCCGCCCGTCGTCCTCGCCTGCGAAACTCGCCTCGAGGGTGGGCGCCGAGGACTCTCCGAGGCACTGAGGGCGTGTGATTGGAGAGCCGGCACCACGGTCGTAGCGGCAGACCTTGTCGCCCGAGGCACAAACCCACCAATAAGCCCGTGGCATTTCTGTAGGAGCCCACCCTGTGGGCGACGCCGTTCGCGGCAGACTGCGGATCTTGCGGCGTCTGGCCCTTAATCGATCGTGCCGTACGAGAGGGCCTGAGCGTTTGGGCGAAAGATGTCGCCCACAGGGTGGGCTCCTACGGCCGGGCGTTTCGGTCGTTTGTCAGGCGTCAGACGCCGCCCGGTCAGCCGTGTTGTCGGCGGTGGCTTTCCCACCGATCTGCCTCCGTGTGTCCGAGAGCCCTTGGCGCCCACCCTCGAGGCGAGTTGTCGGAGACGAGGCGGGCGGACGGGAACAGCCGCCGCAGGCGGGGCCGGCCATGGATGGCCGGTCGTTTGAAACCGAGCCAGGAAGGCGAGTTTCAAACCCCCGTCCGCACGCCGGTTCGCGCCCGTAGGGCAATCAGGTACATGGCCCCGGAGGGGCTCCTTTTCGAACGTTGGAGACTTGTCTGAGCAGCGAGGGTGGGCGCCAAGGGCTCTTTCCGGAGACGTCCGAGCGCGACCGCGATGGCGAACGCCGAGCCCCGCGAAGCCGAAGGCGAGCCAGACCGGAAGACTTTTCTTTCGCCCCAAGACCCCCATAATCCCGGGTCTGTCCTACCTTGAAGGAACGGCATCGTGAGCCAGGAAACCCGTAAATTTGAAGCCGAGGTCGCCCAGGTCCTGCACCTGGTCACCCACTCCCTCTACTCGCACAAGGAAATCTTCCTCCGCGAGCTCATCTCCAACGCCTCCGACGCCTGCGACAAGCTCCGCTTCGAAGCCCTCGCCAACCCCGGCCTGGTCACCGAAGACGCCGAGCTGCGCATCCAGGTCACCTGGGACCCGGAAGCTCGGACCATCAGCGTCCGCGACAACGGCATCGGCATGAGCCGCGAAGACGTCGTTGCCAATATCGGCACCATCGCCAGCTCCGGTACCCGCCGCTACCTCGAAGCGCTTTCCGGTGAGCAAAAGGCCGATTCGCGCCTCATCGGCCAGTTCGGTGTCGGCTTCTACTCGGCGTTTGTCGTGGCCGACAAGGTCACGGTGATCACCCGCCGTGCGGGCGAACCCACCGACGGTGGCGTGCGCTGGGAGAGTGATGGCAAGGGCGAGTACACCCTCGAGGAAACCAACGTCGCCGAGCGCGGTACCACCGTGGTGCTGCACCTCAAGGCTGACGAAGACGAGTTCCTGAAGGGCTGGAACCTGCGTCAGCTGGTCACGAAGTATTCCGACCACGTGGCCTTCCCGATCCGCATGCCTGAAGACAAGGACGGCAAGCCGGATCCCACCGAGTGGGTCACGGTGAACTCGGCCTCGGCGCTGTGGGCGCGGCCGAAGAGCGAGATCACGGACGAGGAATACAAGAACTTCTACAAGGCCCTCGGCCACGATTTCAACGACCCGCTCGCGTGGGCGCATAACCGCGTGGAAGGCAGCCAGAGCTTCACCACGCTGCTGTACGTGCCGGAGCAGCCGCCGTTCGACCTGATGATGGGCAATGGCCGCGAAGAGCGTAAGGGCCTGAAGCTGTACATCAAGCGCGTCTTCATCATGGATGCCGCGGAAGAACTGCTGCCGAACTACCTGCGTTTCGTGCGCGGCGTGGTGGATGCGGACGACCTGCCGCTGAACGTGAGCCGCGAGATCCTGCAGCAGAACCGCCAGCTCGAGAAGATCAAGGCGGCATGCGTGAAGCGCGTACTCGACCTGCTCGAGAAGGTGTCGCGCGACGAGCCGGAGAAGTTCGCCACGTTCCTCGCGGGCTTCGGCAATACGCTGAAGGAAGGCATCGTTGAAGATGCGTCGAACCGCGAACGCATCGCCAAGCTGCTGCGTTTTGCCTCGACGAAGGGCGAGGGCGCGGAGAAGTCGGTGTCGCTCGACGATTACATCGGCCGCATGGCCGTGGGCCAGGATGCGATCTGGTACGTCACTGCCGATAGCTACGCCGCGGCCGCCGGTAGCCCGCAGATCGAATCGCTGAAGGCCAAGGGCATCGAAGTGCTGCTGATGTCCGACCGCATCGACGAGTGGATGCTCGGCTACCTCACCGAATACAACGGCAAGCGCCTGCGTAACGTGGCCAAGGGCGATTTCCCGCTGGATGAAGCCGACAAGGCGAAGCAGGAAGCCGCTAACGAAGCTGCGGGTCCGCTGCTCGAGCGCACCAAGGGTTTGCTGGGCGACAAGGTGAGTGAGGTGCGCGTCTCGGCACGTCTCACCGATTCGCCGTCGTGCCTGGCCCTGGCGGATTTCGACCTGGCCCCGCACCTTGCGCGCCTGCTGCGTGAAGCCGGCCAGGACGTGCCCGAGTCGAAGCCCGCGCTGGAGCTCAACCCCGAGCACCCGCTGGTGAAGCGCCTGGCTGCCGAAGGCGACGACAGCAAGGCCGGCGACCTCGCCAACCTGCTGCTCGAGCAGGCCGAAATCACCGCTGGCGCCCAACTCACCGACCCCGCCGCGTTCGTCCAGCGCATGAACCGCGTCCTGCTGGGCTGAAGCCCCTTGTAGGAGCGCGCTTGCGCGCTCCTACAACGGCGTGGCATTCCGGTATGGTTTGGGGATGTCTGCGCTTCTCATTCTTTTTGTCTGCCTGGCTCTCGGCATTCTCTGTCGGCGGTTTGCGAACCTGCCGGAGGGGATCGTTCCGGGGATCAACTGGTGGGTGTTGAATATCGCCTTGCCGGCGTTGGTGCTGGCGTTGGTGCCGCATGTCGCGATCGATCCGCACCTGTGGTTTCCGGTGGCGGGGATGTGGATCACCTTCTTTGGTTCGTGGGCCGTCGCGGCGACGCTGGGGCGGATCTTCCACTGGACCCCGCAGCGCATCGGCTGCCTGACGCTCGTGTGCGGGCTCGGCAATACCTCGTTCATGGGCTATCCGATGATGGAGGCCCTGCACGGGAAAGAGGGGTTGTCCGTTGCGGTGATCGCTGACCAGCTGGGTTGCTTCCCGCTGCTGGCGGCGGGCGGGATCATCGTGGCCTCGATCTACTCGGGGAAGGGCGCGAGTGGCGGCATGATCGTGAAGCGCGTGCTGGGCTTCCCGCCGTTCCTCGGGTTGCTGGTCGGTATCGTGGTGGGCGTGCTGGGTGGCTGGCCCGCTGCGGTCGACAAGCTGCTGATGCAGATCGGCCAGACCCTGACGCCGCTGGCGCTGTTCTCCGTGGGCCTGCAGTTCAAGCTGCACCTGCAGCGCGACCAGGTGGGTGCCTTGATCGCGGGCCTTGGCTGGAAGCTGGTGCTCGCGCCGCTCATCGCGCTCGGCGTGGGCCTGGCGGCTGGCGTGGGTGGCCTGATCCTCACGGTCGGCGTGTTGCAGGCGGCGATGGCGCCGATGATCTCGGCGGCGATCCTCGCCGACCAGCATGGCCTGGAGCCGCGCCTGGCGAACACGGTACTCGGGGCGGGCATCCTCATCTCACTCGCCACGATTCCCCTGGGCAACCTGTTCCTGCCCGCCTGAGCCTTGGGTTTCCCGGCCGGCGGCCGCACACTGCCGTTATGACCGATATCTCGACGAACGCTGGCGTCCGCGCCGATGTGTGGCTGTGGGCCGCGCGCTTCTTCAAGACCCGTAGCCTGGCCAAACAGGCCATCGATGCCGGCAAGGTGGAGCTGAATGGCGCCACCTGCAAACCGGCGAAGACGGTGCACGTGGGCGACCAGTTGCGGATCACCCGTGGCGAGGAGCGCCTGGCCTGCGTGGTGGCCGGGCTGGCCGAGAAGCGTGGCCCCGCGCCCGAAGCGCAGAAGCTCTACCAGGAGACGGAGGAGAGCATCGCCGAGCGCGCCCGCATGCGCGAAGACCGCCGCCTCACCGGCGGCGCGCTGCTCCGCCCTGACGCCCGCCCGGACAAGCGCGACCGCCGCCTGATCCAGGACCTAAAGAAAACCCTATAGCTCTTGTAGGAGCGTGCTTGCGCGCGATAAACGCCCGAGGGTGCTGACGTGCCCGGCGTCTCCGCTTCGTTGGTTATCGCGCGCAGGTGCCTGGGAATGCACGGGGCTGTTTTCATCGGCGCTGAGATTTTGTAGCCTCGCGGGAGCCCGGTGAGTCCCCCACCGGCGGAGGGATTCGCATGGTTCCAGCGTCAGGCATCGCGCCGGGTCGACGTATCAGTCGGCATGGGCGGGTGCGATCGCACAGCGTCGTTCTTGCGGCGGCTGCGGTTTTGCTTTTGGCTGGCATCGCCACGCCCTTGTTGGTCGCAGCAGGTGGCTCGCTGGCCGACCATCCCCTCGCGACGATCATTGCTGCCGTGCTGTGCTTCGCGGGCCTGGGCCTGGCGGTAGCGTGGAAGACGCTCGAGCCGAAGGTGGTCCTCGCGCTGCACGACCGCGGCGTAGTGATTCATTACTCGCGTACGAAGCAGGACGACTTCGTGCCATTCGCGCACATGGCGGATCTCTACCTGTATCGCACCGGTCAGCAGACGGGTCTCGTTAACGGCCTGGCGTTCCGCCGCGATGCGGAATCACCGTGGGTCGATGTGCGCGATAACCTCGGTGATGCATTCCGCCTGCGTGGCGCGATCATCGAAGGGCAATTGCGCGAACGTGGGCCGCTGACTTTGCGTGCACTCGAAGCAGGCGAGGGCGTGGTCTTCCACATGGTCTCCGATGACGATCGCCACGCGCGTCGACAGGGCAAGGCGGGGCAGGGCATCAAGGCCACGGCGTTCTACCTGAGCCCGCTAGGCGTGGAATTCGAAGGTCTGACGATTCCGCTGCACGAGATCGCCTCGGTGGACGAAGGGACGACCTCCGGTTCACTGCGCCTGCTCGACGAGCGTGGTCAGACGCTCTGGGGCGTGCACTACCTGTCGCTCTTCAGCGCCGACCTGTTCATCGTGCTGATGCGGACGCTCATCGAATCCCGGCACTACGGCCTGGGTGGCGTCACCAGCAACAAGAGCTATTAAAGAACGCCTCCCGCCCCGGCCACCGGGCTGCTGAATTCTCAGGGCGGGGCGGAAGGCATCACGGCACCGATGGATGGAGAGTCGATAGGCGCCGTGATGGGCGAACTATAGGAGCGCCCGATGCCGTTGGGAATTTGATTATTCGGATGATTCCGATAGGCCGCCCCTATCGTAGGAGCCCACCCTGTGGGCGACATCTTTTCGCGATAAAGCCACAGGACCTGCAGCCATGTCGCGAACGGCGTCGCCCACAGGGTGGGCTCCTACGGGTGCCGACCATGGCCGGCAGCGGGTTAGCGGGTTAGCGGAGCATCTTGCGTAGCTTGTAGAGCTGGTCCAGCGCTTCGCGGGGGGTGAGGTCGTCGGGGTCGACCGAGCGGAGGGCTTCTTCCACCGGCGAGGGCAGCGGAGGTGCGAACAGGCCCATCTGCGGTGCCGGCGTGGCGGGGGCGGCGACGGCGGTGGTCACCTCGTGGCCCTGCTCCAGCGCGGAGAGGTAACGGCGTGCGTCAGCGATCACCGCCTTCGGTAGGCCAGCTAGCGCGGCCACCTGCAAGCCGAAGCTGCGGTTGGCCGGGCCTTCCTTCACCGTGTGCATGAAGACCAGCTGCTCGCCGTATTCGACGGCATCCAGGTGCACGTTGGCGATGGTCGGGTACTCGGCCGCGAGTTCGGTGAGCTCGAAGTAATGCGTCGCGAACAGCGTGAACGCGCAGCTCGTCGCCGCCAGGTGCACGGCGGCAGCGCGGGCGAGCGAGAGACCATCGTACGTGCTGGTGCCGCGGCCCACCTCGTCCATCAGCACGAGGCTGCAGTCGGTGGCGTTGTGCAGGATGTTCGCCGTCTCGCTCATCTCCACCATGAAGGTGGACTGGCCGCGCGACAGGTCATCGCCCGAGCCGATACGCGTGAAGATGCGATCGATCGGGCCGATGGTGACGGCCGATGCCGGCACGTAGCTACCGACATGAGCGAGCAGCACGATCAGCGCGTTCTGGCGCATGTAGGTCGACTTACCGCCCATGTTCGGGCCGGTAATCATCAGCATGCGCCGTGATGCATCGAGGTTGATGTCGTTCGGTTCGAACGGCTCGTCGCGCACCTTTTCCACCACCGGGTGGCGGCCACGTTCGATACGGATACCCGGCACATCGGTGAGGACCGGTGCGGCCCAGTCGAGCGTTTCCGCGCGTTCGGCCAGGTTGGCGAGCACGTCGAGCTCGGCCATGGCGGAGGCGGCGATCTTCAGCGAGGGCAGCTGGTCGATCAGCTTGTCGAGCAGCAGCTCGTACAACGCACGCTCGCGCATCAGCGAACGTTCCTTCGCCGAGAGCACCTTGTCTTCGAACTGCTTGAGCTCTTCGGTGATGTAGCGCTCGGCGTTCTTCGTGGTCTGCCGCCGCGTGTAGTGCTGCGGGGCCTTCTCCGACTGCGCCTTGGTGATTTCGATGTAATAGCCGTGCACGCGGTTGTAGCCGACCTTGAGGGTCGGGATACCGCTGGCGGCCTTTTCGCGTTCTTCCATGTCGACCAGGAACTGGTCGGCATTGGTGGAAAGGCGGCGCAGTTCGTCGAGTTCGTCGTCGTAGCCTTCGGCCAGCACGCCGCCATCGCGCAGCAGCACGGGCGGCTGTTCGATGATGGCGCGGGCGAGCAGGGCAGCGGTATCGGCGTGGTCGCCGATGCGCTGCACCAGGTCATGCAGCAGCGGGCTGTCGACGCTATCGACTTCCTCGCGCAGGCGCGGCGCGGCGGCCAGGCCATCGCGCAACGTGGAAAGATCGCGCGGGCGGGCCGAACGCAGTGCGACGCGGGCGAGGATGCGCTCCAGATCACCCACGCCACGCAGTTGCTCGCGCAGCGTCCCGTGGCGGCGTGCATCGATCAGCGCGCCGATCGCCTGGTGGCGGCCACGCAGCAAGGTGCGGTCGCGCAGCGGACGGTTGAGCCAGCGGCGCAGCAGGCGGGCGCCCATGGGCGTCACGCTTTCGTCGAGCACGCCGAGCAAGGTGTTTTCAACATTGCCGCTCTGGTGCGTATCGATCTCCAGGTTGCGCCGGGTGGCGGCATCCATGGCAATCGTCTCGCTGGCGTTCTCCACGGCCATGCCGGTGAGGTGCGGCAGCGCGCTTTTCTGGGTCTCTTCCACGTAGCCGAGCAGGCAACCGGCGGCGGCCACAGCAAGCGGCAGGCCTTCCACACCGAAGCCGCGCAGGTCGCGGGTTTTGAAGAAGCGGCAAAGCTCGCGCGTGGCGGCATCGCCATCGAAGTGCCAGGGCTGGCGCTTGCGCACGCCGGGCAGGGCGGTGACGAGCTTCGGCCACGCGATATCTTCGCTGACCAGTGTTTCCGCCGGCTGCAGGCGTGCCAGTTCCGCAGCGAGGCCTTCGGCCGTCGCGGTTTCCGTCAGCAGGAAGCGCCCGGTGGAGAGATCCACCCAGGCCATGCCGTAGCCCTTCGGGCCAGCGGCGATCGAAAGCAGCAGGTTGTCGCGGCGCTCTTCCATCAGCGCGGCATCGGTCACCGTACCCGGCGTGACAATGCGCACGACTTCGCGCTTCACCGGGCCCTTCGACGTGGCCGGGTCGCCGATTTGTTCGCACAGCGCGACCGATTCACCGAGCTTCACCAGGCGCGCGAGATAGCCTTCTACCGCGTGGTAAGGCACGCCCGCCATGGGGATGGGCGCACCGGCCGACTGGCCGCGCTGGGTCAGCGTGATATCGAGCAGGCGCGCCGCCTTGCGGGCGTCGTCGTAGAACAGCTCGTAGAAGTCACCCATCCGGAAGAACAGCAGGATATCGGGGTGTTCCGCCTTCGCGGCCAGATACTGGCGCATGAACGGGGTATGCCCCGCCGCCGAGGCGATGTCTTCTGCTAAAGCCATGATTTTCCGAAACTTGGGTTGCTGGGCGGCCTGCCGATGGCAGGCCGGCCGTACATGATACCGGCTTAGGCCTCGGGCCGACGCAACCGCGCCTGTAGGAGCGCGCTTGCGCGCGATTGGGTGCTCGCGGCAAGACCCATCGCGTGCAAGCACGCTCCTACTGGGTTAGGGCGGGGTGTAGGTGTCGTCCCGCTGTAGGCGGCGGAGGCCTAGTTTGGTTAGCTGGGCTTCGATGGCAGCCTGGGTTTTGGCGCCGACGATGCCGTCGACGCCTAGTTTGTGCAGGCGTTGGAAGGCTCTTACGGCGGCGGTGGTGCCGGGGCCGTAGATGCCGTCGACGTGGAGCGGACGGCCGTTGCCGTTGGTGAAGCACAGGCGGGTGAGGTTGGTTTGCAGCGTGCGGACGTCTTCGCCCCAGGTGCCCGGGCGGAGCGGGCGGTAGGCCTTATCGTGCGATAGGGGCGGCAGGCCGTTGCCGGCGGCGAGGCTTGCCACGGCCGCGCGGTTGAGGCGATCGACCCAGGCGGCGAAGCGCGCCTGGCGATCCTCCAGTCCGTTGAAGCCGCCATTGATCGCCAGGGTCGCCGCGCGTGGATCCTGCAGCGCGGAGACGGGCACGCGGGTTTGCCAGAACCAGATGGCGATACGCGATGCGGTGGCGGGATCGGCCGCCAACCCGGGGTGGCCGATGAGATCGATCCCGAGTTCCTCCCCGGCCACCGCGTAGTTGTCCTTGCCCGTGAGCTGGATATAGCCGCGCCCGCGATACAGCCAGCCATCGCCGGGTGCGTCGTTGCCGAGGCGGCCGCCGTACATGAGTTCGGCGAGTGCCTCGGGCTTGCCCTGCATGGCCAGGCGCTGTGCTTCTTCCAGCGGCTCACGCCCCTCGCGCCATGCCCAGCGCACAGGAATCTGATAAACGCCCCGCGAGTAGCGGAAGCCTTCTTCCAGCAGGCTGAGCCCATCGGACTCATGGCTGACCTGCGCCATGAAGTTCGCCAGTTCAAACGGCTGTGTGATACCCGCCTGCCAGGCGAGGGTGGCCAGTTGCGATTCGCGATCCATCGTCGTCTCCATTCCCTTGTGATGCGGTGCCAGGGCCCACTCCGTGAGCCCTGCACACCGTACACCGAATGAATCCGCACAGCGCTCCGCTAGTCCCTCACAACGTGTAGGCCAACACCCCGCCAACTATCGGTACTTCCCCTACAAACCCCAGCGCTTGTAGGAGCGCGCTTGCGCGCGATCTCGATGAAACGCTCCCCACCAACCGATCAATAACTAATCGTAATCGCGTCAGCCCGCGTCGCATCCACATGATAAAGACAGCTAGGCTGCAGACTCGTGGTGCTCCCCGTCCCACTCCAGCTCGGCGTCACCGGCGTGTTGTTCAGATCCCACAGCTGGATATTGCTCACGGTCATGCTGCCATCGCGCGGGTACTGCCGGCAGTTGGTGATGCCGTACACCTCCATCGCCACACCAAACACCCAGTCGAACTCCTGGTCGATCGTGTCGGTATTGGCGAGCGTCGTGGTGTTGCCCATCGTCTGGTCCGTGGTCGTCACGGTCCAACGCTGGCAGTTCGTGCCCACGGGGCAATCCATCACCATCTCACCGTGGATGCGGTTGCCGGGGTAGGTCTGCACCGCATCCGACGAGAACACGTTGCCCGCGATACAGCAGTTCCAGCTGGCTATCGTCCAGATGTGATTCGCCACGCCATTCGACGAATAGGCGTTGTAGCCCAGCACCGGCTGCAGGATGGAGCGGACGTTGGAGAGATCCTCCAGGCCGGGGAAGAAGAACACCACGCCGTTCGACACGACGCTGGGATTCGTCGGCACCACCCAGTCGGCAGTCATCCGGCGCATCTGGTTGTTCGACGCGACCCACGTGGCCGATTCGACATACGCATGCGCGATGTCCGGCTGCGCGGTCGGCGTACCAGCGGCCTTCGCCAGTGAGCGCACGCGAACGGGCGACTGCTCGGCACCTTCGCCCGGTGCGAGGGCGACGCCATCACGGGTGAAGTGGGGGCGCGTGCACGGCGCCACCTGACGCATCCGGCCATTGGCCTGGCGCACCTGGCCGTCGCCCTGCAAGGCTTCACCCGGGGCGATGTGCTGCACGCACGCCGGGTCGAAATAGCCGCCGGGCGTGATCACGTAGTTATCGGGCACGCCCGGCGCGCGATACGCGGCGCCGGCCTGGCCAACGGTGGTGAGGGCCGGCGTGTTATCCGTGGCCTGCGCGCTGGCGCTTCCAGCCAGTGCCAGCGAGGCGAACAGCCATCCCAGCAGGTGTCGTTTACCGTGGTTCATCGAAAATCCTTCGGTGAGGGGCAATTACAGAGCAATGGTGAGGTTGGCCGACGCACCGGTCTGATGACTTCCATGCGCGAACAGACCTGCGGCATCCATGCCTACCGAAATGCGCCGGCCAAGGCGAAGCTGTACGCCCGCGCTGGCGATAGCCGCGTCGCGGGGCAGGGCGGTGCCGAACACTTCAAAGGCATCACCGCCGGTGGTGAAGGCGACATCGCGACGCGCGGGCAGGCTGCCGTAGGCGTGCTGCCAGCCGACGTTGGCGTGGACGCTGACCGCGCCCGCGTCGGTGGCGTCCGGTGCCCATGCACCACGCACGCCGACGGTCGACGAGGGTGTCGTCTGCCGGCGCTCGCGTGTTTTGAGCTCGAAGCCACCGCCGTGTTCGGCGAACGCTTCGGCGTCGATACGCGTGGCGGCCGCACGTACGTAGGGGAAGACGGACCCATGGTCGGACTCCACCTTCAACGCCGCTTCCACGAAGGCATGCTGCACCGGTGCGTGGTAATCACCGGTCAGGCGCTGCGCGTTGTCAGGCAAGTTGACCTGGCGCGTGGTGCGGACGGTGTTCCAGTCGTAAGCGAGGCCACCCTGCAACAGCAGCGAGCCGACCTGGCCGCCGCCGTATACGCCAGCGAAGCTGCTGTGCGTCGTCGATGTCGAAGCACGGTCACGCACATCCAGCGTGCCGTAGCCCCGGCCGCCGACGATGCCGATGCTGGCCTGGTCGCCGATCGGCACGTCCATACCGCCGAGCACGCCCGACATATCGCCGCGTGCGCTCGCGGTACCGAGGCTCTGCGAGCCCGCCTGGCGGCCGTTGCCGCCGAGTGCGCGCACCCATGCGGCGCTGAGTTCACCGTTGCGCTGCGCATCCGTGCCAGCGCGCTCGAACAGGCGATCGCTCATCGCATCGCGGATCTGCCGGCTGTCGTCGACCAGTCGCGTCTGCAGGCTCGCGTGGATTTCGCCGGAAAGGGCGTTGTACGTATCGCGCGCCGTGGCGGCATTCATCACGACGACGGTGTCGTAGATCGGGTTGCCGGGCGTCAAGGTATCGATCGCGGTACCCGTATCGCTCTGGTTGGGCGTCGTACCCACGTCCTGGAACGAGGTGTCGTTGCGGACCAGGGTGAGCTGGGCGCTCGTACCGGCGTAGGCGAGGCTCGGCGTGAGGAAGGCGAAATCCGAGTTCACCGTGCCGAACTGGCCCGCGATACCGCCGCCCGCCGTGAGGATGGTGTACGTCGTCGATGCCTTGTAAGCCTGGCCCTGTGGCAAGGCCAGCACGCCACCCGCGAGGGTCGCCTTGCCGCCGACCGCCAGCGTGTCCGAGGTGCCGTCGGTGCGGACCTTCACCTGATAGAGCGCGCTGGCGCCGAACGTGGCGTCGCCGCCAATGTGCAGCGTACCCACCGTTGCGGTGTCGCCCGGCGCGACCACGCCGTTGAGCTGTGCGTTGCCACCGATCGTTCCGAAGCCGGAGAGCGTGGTGCCCACCTGCTGGACGAGGTCGCCGCTGAGCACGGCGCCGGCGTGGGCCGCATCGCCCACAACGAGGTGGCCGCCGGCGAGCGTCGTGCCGCCGGTGAACGTACTCACGCCGCTCACGACGAGCGTGCCGGTACCGGCTTTCAGCAGGCTGCCACCGGTGGTCGGCGTGGCGCCGAAGTCGGCAAACGCAGGCCCGAAGCCATCGTGCAGGGCACCGAACGAATCGTTACTGTCGGTGCTGCCGAGGACAAGGTTGTGGTTGCCCAGATACACATCGCCGTCGCCCGAAAGGTGGGCAATGCTGAAGCTGCTGGCGTTGTTCTGGCTGATGTCGATATTGGCGCCGGCACGGTTGGTGAAGCTGGCCGTGCCTGCCGTCGTATCCGCCTCAAACGCGATGGAGCTGCCCGTTTCATTGACGATGCTGGCGCTGCCCGCCGTCGCCTGGTCGTAGAAGTCGAGCACGCTGCCGTGGCGGTTGTTGATCTGCGCCTGCGCCGCCGTGCTGTCGTAATCGAACAGCAGGTAGCCGTTGTCGTTGTTGATCGTGGCGGAGGCCGCCGTGGCCTGGTTCCAGAACTGCACGGTGTTACGGCTGGGCGCGGCGATCGTATTGGCTTCGACGCTCGCGTTCGGATCGCCGTTGTTGATCGTGGCCGAACCGGCGCTGGCCTGGGCGCCGAAGTACATCGAGGCCGCATAGCCATCGGCCGCGTTGTTGTTGATCGTGGCGTGGTCGGCGCTGGACTGGTCCAGGAACTGGATGGTCGTGCTGCCACCCGGCGGGGCCTGCGGGGTCTCGATGAGGCTGGTACCGGCGCGGGTCGTGCTCGCATAGGTGACCGACGAGAAGCCGGTGATGTGCGTGCCGCCGGTGTTGGCGTTGCCATCCACTTCCACGATGCCATCGGCATGGCCCGCCATCAGCGTGCTCGCGTCGATGGTGGCGTTGCCGAGCGTGGTGTTGCCACTCAGGTACACGCCCTGCGCGTGCGAGATTTTGCCGGCGTACGCGGTGCCGTTGGTGCCCGTCGCGTTGACGAGGTACAGGTTGCCGACGAAATAAGCGCCCGTATTGATCTGCAGGAAGGTCACATCGCCCGGCAGTACACCCGCCTGGCTTTGCGTACCGATCTGCAGCGACGCGGTATCGGAGACCTGGGTGAGGCCGGTATAGCTGTTGTTCCCGCCAGCGAAGATGAAGGTGGGCTGCGGGGCGTAGAAGCCCGAATTGAGGATGACGCCACCGCTGCCGGTGATCGCGCCCGCCTGCGTCGCCGTGCCACCGCCGAAGCCGGCGTGCAGCTCATAGGTGCCGGTGGTCGTGATGCCTGCCGTGTTGGTGTCGCCATTAGCGGAAAAGGTACAGCTGCTGGCGCCGCAGCTCACCGCCGCGTGTGCCTGCCCGGCGAAGGCCAGGCCGGCCGCCGTGAGCAGCGCCAGTGCCGGTGCCGTCTTCTTCGCCGCGCCACCCTTGCCACGGGCCCGCGTCAGCTCCGAAACGGCCACGAGCGCACCCCGCGACCCGCTCCAAACGAGCCGGTACGTCTTGTTCATCCTGATAATCCCCAAACGGCGCCCAGCGCCTCTGAATCCCCACTATCAATTGTAGGTGATCCAACATTGGGTAGACATCGTCATGTAAGGCGCAGGTCGCACCGAAAACGCATACTCGGTCACGATTCGCTGTAGGAGGGGGTGGATTGGGGTGCGAATCGCGCGCGAGCGCGCTCCTACAGGGGGCAGGTCACGGTCTCTATGGGCGTTTCACGAGGAGGTCGATATGGAACGTATCCTCTGGATTCCCGTAGTTCGCCTTGTCATAGAGTCCTGACTCAAGCGCGGGCGCATCCGGATGCCGGTACGACTCATTCGAATAGTAGGACCGCGTCGTTTGCTTGGCGTACTTTCCTACAGGAGAGATGGACGCGGAATACTTGCGGCTTCCGTGCTGGGCTATGAACGTCACGATGGATAGCTCCCAGTGGCAGACCCCCTGACGGTAAAAGTCGCCATCAAGCAACGCGTCTTCCATTGCGGTCGTCTGGAAGCGGTCGCCTGTACGGATAACCTGGAGGCCCACGTCGTAGTCCTGGTATTTGCGTACGCCCTCGATGCCGGTCACGGGGACACACATCACATTCTCGATCTGGTAGTGCGCCGTGGCCCGCATCGTATCGATAGGGCCCGGCGCGCCGGTAATCGCTGCCTCAACGGAGATTGGCTTCCTCGGATCCGGGTTGCGCCGGATCGTAGGGCCCGACTGTTGGCACGTGGTCAACAGTCCGGCCGCGATAAGAAATGCGACTGGCGCCATATAGAATGGTTTTAACCGTTCATGAAGGGTCTTCATGGCTGCGTTACACCGACGATTGATTGCTGCTTGGTAGAGGCGTCCGTACGCCAAAGACCTCGCGTCCCTTGCTGTTAAGGACGACGCGACCGATCCAGTTAAACGCATCGTCTGCTAGAAACGCGTAGTCATTTGCTGTCGCGTTCATCCGTAGCCTCCTTGGCCGTGAGCGTTACAGCGTGCAGCGATTCCCCATCGCGGGGATGAAGCACTTGCGGGTTGGAAATTCCGGTTTGCGGTAGATCAGTGGGCGAGGAATTGAATTGCCACGATGTGAAGTAACGGGTTTCGCTTCCGTTAGATTCCACCGCCTTGTTCGAGATGGTGGCCCTGAGGTGACGCGGGCCGTGCTTCATGTTGAACGTCGCCGAGGCGAAATCCCAATGGCAGTCACCCAATCCGTCGTAGTTCTCATCGGCATAGGGGTCGAGCGGTAGCTTCGCCGCATACGATGAATCGGACAGCTTTACCACAGGAATCGCGATCGTCTTTTGCGGCATGGGCAGGGCGCCCGACACCATCCTTGGCTTCATGCAGCTCAGATTGCTGACTGCATAGACGGCATCCACGGACGGTGCTTCCGGGGTGAACGGAAGATCACTGGTCGAAATAGTGACCGTTGACCACCGATGTGCCTTCGGATTCGCATGCGGACTGTAATCATGATCGAGCGAATAAAGGATCAATGCGGTAACAACTGTCGCCGCGATGGCCGCCATTCTCAGGCGTGTATCCCTGGTCCTAAGCATCATCGGCCTCCTTGGCCGTTATTGTTACGGAGCAAAGTTTCTGGTTTCGGCTATCCCTTAGCGAATCGGGATTGGTTAGTGAAAACTGGGTTCGATTTTTCTCATTTTCGCTGAAGGATTGCGGTGAGAAATATTGTCTTTGAGTACTGTTGCTGGTGATTATTGACTCAGTAACACCTGCTGAGAATCGGCGGCCGCCCAGATTCATGTTGAATGACGCAATCGAAACCAGTCAGCGGCACGGGCCAAGCCCGTCATAGTCTTCATCCTTGAAGGGATTATCGGCTATGCGACCTCGAAACGTGTGCTCAGACGTTCTTTCGACGGGCACATTGATGGATGTCTGTCGATCGACAATGCCACGACTTGGTTCCCGTCGTATCAACCGGGAATTAGGGGCCGTGGGGGCGGATGGCGGCCTGTTGGGTCTGCGTCGCCTGTTGGGCTTGGGATTGCGCGTCTTGGTCGCGCGTAGCCGCGGCCGCGTGCCACTCACGGGAGCTCTGTTCGAGCGGAGTACTCATGGCCTGTGCTGTGCCAACCTCGACATATCGCTTGAAAGGAGACCCGAGGTCTCCCTGTACGCCAAAGGCCTTGCTTCCATCGCCGTTGAGCACGACATGGTCGATCCGGTTAAAGCCTTCGCGCGCTGCTGCCACCGAGATTGCGCCGGCTAGCCTATCGGTGTTTGCGTCGGGAGAACGTCCAAGCTGTTGATCAATCGCGGAGACTTCGCGATGCGCCTGCGTGTAAAGCTGATGTCCGGGGTGATCGGCTTTGCGTAGATCTTCGCCGCTAGGTGGGGGGCTATGCGCAGGTGCGCCGTAGCTCGCTCCTCCGAGTGCTGTCGCGATGTTCGGATCTGAGAAACGATCGGACACGTGGCTTATGGCTGATTGAGCTGCTTTAAGAACTTCGCGTCCACCGTCGCGGAGCGCTCGGGCATCGCGCACGAGTTGATCTCCGGCAACAACCGCATTTGCAATCGCTACAGAACCCACGGCCTTGACGGGTTGTTCCAGTGCTCGTACGCCAATGAGTTCGGGGTGCTCGAGATTCGAAGTGAGTTGAATACGACCCGTCAGAATGTCATTGCGGAAGGCATCAATTGACGTCTTGTTTTCCTGGTATCGTTCCGTCGTGACACTGTTGATAATGCCCGGCCCTGTCGAGCTATTGACGAACGATTTGGAAGCATGAGCTTCGACGTTTCGCCAACTAAGCGCATCGATAAGACGGTGATCCCTCTGATCGGCATATCCGGCAGCCTTGATCGTTTCAATATCTGCGGCGGTTGCATAGACACGTACCTCGCCGTAGTGCTCGCTTGCAGCGCTCACGACGTCAGTAGCGCGGACATGATTGATGATGCGATCGTCGCCTCGATCATCATGACCCCTGAGTCCGACAATTCCGTAGGCGTTGAACGTTTCACCTCGAATGCCGAATTTCTCGGCGCTCAATTGGGCGAGTCCGCCGCCAAGGGAGTGGCCGGTAACCGATATCGGTAGAGATTCGGGACTCATATGGAGCTTCTCGGCGAGTTCGCCAATGGTTCGTCGCGTGTACTGCTCCGACTCGTAGGCCTGAAGGTCGATTCTTGAATTTACCATCGCGACATCGACGACAGCATCGAGTAGATCGTCCGTTCCACAAAAGGCGATGATTAATTCACCCGAATCGACATCGCGATAGGTGCGCGCATAGAAGCCAGTGGTGATATCCATGGCCGAATCTTCGATTACGAAATGACGCTGACCATGTTGGACTTCCTGGCCATCCATCCGGGGTACATAGGCATCGTCCGCCAGAAATGCGTAGCTATCTGTTGTCGTTGTCATTTGTGGCCTCCTTGGCCGTCACGTCAATCTTGAACGTTTTGTTACTTCCGAATATGGATGAATTCTTGATGCCAGCGATCTTCAGCGGCTTGGTCGCGTCGTCGAGCGTACCTTGCGCAAAATAGTTCTCGGCCTTCCCTGATCCTGAAAGGTCGTCTGAGTTGAAGGATGCCATGAACGATCGCCGGCCCTTTATCCCAGTGAAGCCAATCGAGGTGAATGCCCAGTGACAAACACCTTTGCCGAAGTAGTCTTCATCAAGAAAAGGATCGAGATCGAAGGTGGCTGTGTAACGATTGCCGTTGACTTTGGTGAGGTGGAGTTCCAAGCCCGTATTAGGTATCTCGGTCGTTCCGGAAATAGCCATGGTTGGAGCGCAGTCGTCGTTCGTTACCTGGTAAAAAGCTCGCGCCGAGGCGCTGTCGAACGACGACGGCATCCCGTCGATGGATATGGTCACGATATAGCGCCGCGCGGGCGACGGCTTCTCGTGTGGCATGGGCTGCCGATGGCACGAGCAGGCAACCAGGGCAGTCGCGACGATCGCTCCGATGAGACCTGTGTTTTTGAGGCGATGATGAGTGGTCACGGCGGTCCTGGTTCGTCTCTTTGCGCGCGTATCGCGCGCAAGCGCGCTCCTACTAGATGATGCTGGCTACGCTACACCGAAAGAACCGGCACCTCAGCCTTCTTCAGCAATCGCGAGGTGAAGTACTTGTCCTGGTAGTACTTGATCTTGTCGCACAGCACCGGGTGGGGGATGCCTTCGAAGAAGAACACTTCCTTGTCGGTACCCATGGCCTTCAGCTCCTGGGGAAGCATGAGGGCGCGCTTTTCTTCGACCTTGCTCTTGCTGTCGCCGCCCTTGCTCTTGGTGACATTGGTCTTGGTCACCGTGGTGTAGCCGAGCATTTCGGAGTAGTCGTTGGCGTCCTGCTGTTCGCGCGGGGCGAAGACGATCTGCAGGGCATGGTTGGTGATGACCGTACGCGAGACGTCCTTGCCGTAGACGGCATCGAGCTGGGCCATGCTCTGGATGATGGGCAGCAGGCGGATGTTGTAGCCGGCCATGTACGAAACGGCCGAGGCGATGATCTCCACTTTGCCGATCGAGGTGAATTCGTCCATAAGCAGCAGGCACTGGTGCTTCAGCTCGGGGTTGTTCTGTGGCAGCTCCTTCGTATTGAGATTGATGAGCTGGCTGAAGAACAGGTTCACGATGAGGCGGCTTTCGGCCAGCTTGTTCGGCTGGATGCCGATGTAGATGGTCATCTTCTTCTTGCGCACGTCGGTGAGCAGGAAGTCATCTTCGCTGGTGGCGGCATCGAGCACCGGGTTGAGCCACGCGTTCAGTGGCTCCTTGAAGGTGCCGAGGATCGACGCGAAGGTCTCCGCGGCCTGCGAGAGCAGGTTGGCGAAGGCCGACTTGGCATTGGCGCTGAGGAAGGGCTTCTGCGACAGGGCGCTGTAGAGCTCGCGCAGGTCGGTACCGTCGCCGGACGACAGACGGTAGATCTGGCCGAGCGTGGGCTTGTCGCGCAGCACTTCGGGCAGGCCGTTCTTTTCGTCGTGTTCCCACTTCTCGCAGAGGTAGAGCGAGAACGCCATGAAGGCGTTGCGGGCCTGGCTCACCCAGAACTTCTGATCGTCCGATCCATCGGGGTAGAGCATCGAAGCAATGCTCATCAGGTCGGACACGCGGAACGCCGGGTCCTTCGAGACGTAGCTCAGCGGGTTCCAGCGATGCGTGCGGCGATCTTCCGCGAATGGATTGAACAGGTAGATCTCCTGGCCCTGGCTGGCGCGCCAGCCGCTGGTCAGGTCGAAGTTTTCCTGCTTGATATCGAGGACAACGATCGACTGCTGGTAATCCAGCAGGTTCGGGATGACCACGCCCACGCCCTTACCGGAGCGGGTGGGGGCGGCGAGGATCACGAACTGCTGGCCCGGCAGGCGGACCAGATCGCCCTTGAAGCTGCCGACGAGGATGCCGTTCGGCGCCGGGTCGAGCATCTTCTGCTTGCGCAGGTCGGCCGACTTGGCGAACCGCGCATCGCCGTGGGTGGCCTGCTTTTTCTTCTTCAGCAGGAAGAAGAGGGCGACGGCCCAGAGCGCGAGCGGAATCAGGAAGCCGATCACGCCGGCGGTCTTGATCTTCCACAGGTAAGGCTGGATCTGCGGCAGATCCATCGCCTTGATGTAGTTGATGAACGTCATGAAGCCGAGCGGCACCTGGCCAAGGCCGAGGAACCACAAGCTCAAAAGGCCGGCGAAATATTCGCCGGCCACCACGGCAACCACGGCCAGCGCCGCGGCCCACCATCCCCTGTTACCTTTCATAGCGTGTCCTTGATTTTCTTATCGTGCTTGGTACGTGTAGCTTTTCAGTGCGTGAACGGCGTGGAGGCAGCATCGCCGCCCTTGCTGTCCCAGGTGCCGGATTGCTGGGCCTGCGGGCAGATTTCCTCCAGCTGCTTGAGGGCGAAAGTATCGTCCTGTGTCCATGAGCGGCCGTACTGGTTCGGTGGATCGCAGATGCCGGTGAGCATGTATTGCCCCGTGAAGGGCGCCATGGGGACCCAGCAGGGGTCGGGAATATCCATGCCCCTCGTACAGAACAGGAAGGGATCATTGCGCCGGTAGTAGAGTTCTTTGTAGAAGGCGCTGCTCTGGGCGTTCACCGCCTCCACCGCAAGCAGCGCCATCAGGCCAATCGTCCGTTTCATGGTCGTCCTCATCATGTTGTCCTGGTCAGGGCCCGGCCAGACCGTGGTTTTGTGGGTTCGTCCGTTGGGTGTTTTGTTGCTGTGCGAGCTGTTCGTTGTGCTGTGCCTGGTGAGCTTCCGCCGCCTGCTGCCACTGCGCGCTGCTCTGGGCGACCGGCGTGGCGACGGCTTGGGCCGTATCCACGCTGGCCACCTGCTTCAGCGGTGAGTTGAGCTCACCCTGGACTGCGTACGTACGCACGCCCGAGTCATCGAGCAGCACGTGGTTGACCTTCTCGAGGCCATCCTTGCGTGCGGCGACGGTGAGCGAAGCGGCGAGGTTTTCGCTGAGCTGGTCGGGCGTACGGCCCTGCTTGGCATCGACCTGGTGCACGCCATCGAGCACCTTCTTGAAGAGCTCGTTGTCGGGATGCTGCGGATGATCGAGGGCCACCTGCGGCTTGTCGTGCTCGAACCATTCCTTGGGGTGGGTGAGGGTGTGCCACGCACTCGAGGCCTTTTCCTCGAAATGGTGAAAGCCCTCGCTGATCTCTTCCTTGACGTGCTCGAACCCTTCCTTGAGGTGTTCGAAGCCTTCCTTCGCCTCGTGCACGACGTTCTCGATGCCGTGCTCCACCGCGAGGATGCCCTTGCCGACGGCCTCGAAGGCCTCGCGCTCGATGGTGTCCTTGATGTCATTGAGCGTGCGCGGGATCGCCAGCGGCGCCGAGACAAGCTTGCGGATGTCTTCCACGTCGTCGCGGTAGCGATCGACCATGCCCTTGTGGGCTTCATAGCGAGCTTCGTTCTCGGGCGAGATGATCGACTGGCCGAGCAGCTTGCTGTTGGGCACGAAATTGTCGATCGCGTGGGCGTCGAAATCCGTAGCCTTGATCGGGTTGCGCAGGCTAAGGATGCCGCTGTCGTCGCGATAGCCGGCGTGCTGCAGCGTATCGATATCCTGCTGGGCCGCGTACACGCGCACCTGCCCGTAGTGCGGGCTGGCGGCGCTGACGAGGTCGCCGGCGCGGACGTGGTCGATCACGGTGTTGCCGCCCTCAGGGATGCCCTTGAGGCTGGCCGCACCGTAGGCGTTGAAGGTCTCGCCGTGCAGGCCGAACTTCGCCGCGTTGATCTCGGCGAGGGTGCCGCCGAGGGAGTGGCCGGTGACAGTCACCTGCAGCGGACGGTGGTGGAGATCGGCATCCAGCTTCGCCTTTTCCATAACGCGAGCGGTGAACAGCTCCGCCTCCGGCGCCTGGATGTTGATCCCGGCCAGCACCATGCCCGCATCAACACCGCCATCCTGCACGGGCTCTCGATCGAACTCCGTGCCGCGGTAAGCGATGACGACCTCACCGGTGTCGTTGCGCCGGTAAGCCGTGGCCTGGAAGCCGGTGATGGGATCGTTCGCGGCGTCGATCGCCTCGTATTCCACACCGCCCAGGATCTTGGTCTTGTTGAGTTCGGGATCCTGGTAGGCATCCTGCGAGAGTAGGGCGTAATCGGTTGAGGAGACGGTCACGGATGCATCTCCTCGGCGTGCACGGTCACGGAGAACGTGGCGTTGGCTTCATCCTGGTACTGGGCGCGGTTCTCTTCGCCCGTATCTACGCGCTCCATCTGGGTGGTCGCGTACGAACGGTTGGAATACCAGCGCGTGACCGGCTTGCCCTTGAACAGGTCATCCTTGAACAGCGGCGCGCTGAAATCGACCTTCTGCACGAAGAGGTTTGCGCTGGCGGCCACGACCGACCAGTGGCACACACCCTTGCCGAAGTAATCTTCATCCTGGAGCAGATCAGCGAAGATCTCGCCCTTGTACAGGCCATTGCCGGCTGCCTTGAGCGTGATCGGTACGCGCTTCTCGGGCGCGACCGTGGCGCCGACCACCGGGGTGAGCGGCACGCAGGCTTCGTTAGTGACGCGGTAGTCCACGATGCCTTCGATGCGATCGAACGGGCCCGGTGCGCCATCCACCTTCACGGTGAATTCGTAGCGCATGCGCGGGTTCGGATTGAGCTTGATATCAGGCTTGTTCATGGTGGCACCGGTGGCGGAAAAGGGTAGGGCAAGGAACAGGGCGGCGGCAGCGGCGTACGGCCGCCATCGGGTCGGGTTCAAGGGCTTCTCCTTTCGGTAGCACCGGTGTGTTTAGCAAGATCAATTGCCATGTGTAACTCCTGGAGATAACGGCTTCGCCACCGCATGTAGTGTGATGGCGAACGCATGGGACGGGTCCTTGAACTGGTTCCGGTCGGCGTTTCCCGTGTTGACCAGCGCCGTCTGGTCCGCTGCATACGCCCGTTGGGCGTAGTAGCGCGAAACTTCTTTTTGGGCAAAGAGCTCGCTGTTGAACAGTGAGCTCGAGAAATCCATCTTGCCCTTGCGGGCCTCGACGTCAACCGAGACGACGGACCAATGGCAGGTACCTTTGTCGAAGTAGTCCTCATCCTTGAGTCGGTCGGCGAAAAATTCGCCCTGATACGTGTGATCGCCCGTGGCCGTGAGCACCACTGGTTCGCGATGCGTCGGCGCCACGGTGGCTCCCATGACTTTCAAAAGCGGCACACAGCTGTCGTTCGCCACCCGATACGTCACGTTCGCCTCCACACGGTCGAATGCGCCGGGCGCATCCGTGATGGCCACGGATAGCGCGTAGCGCATGCGAGCCGCCGGATTGGTCGTGACATTCACCTTCGGCGGTTCGGCCGAAAACGCCGGCGAAACCAACGCAAGGCAAGCGGTCATGGGCAGCCAACGCATCATAGCGAATCATCCTCCGTCCGGTAGAGTTCCCCATACCGGCCCGTGAGCAGGCGACGACTCACTGGCCCATACCCGGCGCGGACGCCTGCTGCTTCGCCGGTGCTGGGTAGCCTCCTGGCGCTGTTCGCTGACCTGGTGCCACTGCTGGGAGCTCTGCGCGATCAGCCTTCATGCCCGCGTGGAAGAAGTGGTGGTCGGCCTGGTCCAGAATGTCTTTGCTCATGGTGATACTGATCCTTGTCTTCAAAGTGCGGAGCGGTGGGTGGCTGCGCTACAACGCTTATTGGTCTTTCAAGCCCATGGAGTAACCATCGAGGTCGCCACCTTCGATCCAGCCGGCGGCGCAATTCGCGTAGCCGGACGAGGGCTCGGCATTGGGATCGCACTTGCCGGACGGCTTCGGTCCTTTCCACTCGGTGGGGAAATCGGCGTTCTTGCAAAGCTCATTGCCCTTGCAGTCGGGCACCGAGGCGGTTGGAACGGCGATCACGAATTCCCGTGAATCGTCCTTGCCCATGGCCGTCACCGCGCTGCAAACGAACTGGCCCTTCTTAAGGTGCGCGGTCACCTTGCCGTGGCCATCGATCGCCTGGCTCAGGTCGACGCCGCGATCGGCGGCGATACGCCCGTAGAACGCACCATCACCGCAGCCGCGAAGCTGGAGGTCGTGGTCGTCTGCCTTGCAGTACGTTTCGCCATCCTCGTTCTTGAAGCAGGTAATGGCGGCGCCCGGCGCGATGGCCTTGATGACGGCCACTTCGGTCTTCGCGCGTGCCTCGGGATCGGCGGCCAGCGCCGGCAGGGCGACGAGAGCCGCTGCGAGGAAGAGAATGGATTTGACTACCCGAATCGGTGCGTTTGACATGGTTGTGCTCGTGTGATTACTTCAGGCCCATCGAGAAGACCTCGATGCCCGCGCGATCAACCCAGCCTGCAGCGCAGGCACCCGTGAAATCCCCTTCCTTGCCGACCCACTTGCAGGCCTGAGCCGGCTTGGCGCCGACCCAAGATACGGGGCGCTCCTGGCAGAGGTCGTTCCCCTTGCAACCGGGAACCTTCGCCGTAGGGAAGGCGATGACGTAATAGCGCTGGGCCTCTTGGCCATTGCCTGCACTGGCGGCGACGCAGAGGAACTGCTCGCTGGCGAGGTGCGTGGTCGGATTGGCCTTCGCCTTGTCGAAGGCCGATTCCAGCGTCACGCCGTCGTCGAGACTGACCTGACCCCACGCGTAGTCGCCGGCACATTGGGTGACTTCGGCGCTGACGTTATCCACCAGGCAATCGATATTGCCGCCCTTGCCAACCTTGCACGAGGTGGTGGATCCCGGTGCCATCTTCGCGAGGCGCGCCCCTGAGGAAGCGGCCTCGACTTGCGTGGCAGCCTGGGCCACCGACCCATAGACCAGCAATGCCGTGAGCACCATCGCGGGCAGGCCGCTGGCCGAAGTCTTGCTTGCGCGGCCGGCATCCACGCCGCCTTCCGGCGTACCGGTGTCATTAGCAAGATCATTTGCCATGTGTAGCTCCTGGTTGATGTGCGAATGCGCGGCGAACCGCGCGTGGTTACATGCCCTGTGCCGGCTGGGCGGCCTGGGGCGCCTGCGGGGTCGGGGCTTGCTGTTGCTGCTCCTGTTTGCCCTGGACCGCAGCCTGCTGGTCGGCGATCTGCTTCCACTGCACCGAGCTCTGCTCGACGCTTGTGTTGATCGCCTGTTGGGTGTTCACCTCGGCCATCTGCTTGAACGGCGAGTTCAACTCGCCCTGGACGAAGTAAACCTTGCTGCCGTCGTTGTTGAGCACGGCGGCATCGACGCTGGTCATGCCTTCCTTGCGCGCGGCGACGGTGCCGGCGGCAGCGAGGCGGTCGCTGACGTGGTCTGGCGTGCGGCCCTGCTGGGCATCGAGCTTGTGCACGGCCGACTGGGTCTGGCGGTAGAGCGGGTTGTCTGCGTGCGCGGCGTTGTCCAGGTTCGGACCTTTGTGTTCGGCGGCGTGGATTGCGTTCAGCGTGTTCTTGCCCACGACGCCATCGACCTGCAGGCCGTGGTCTTTCTGGAAGCGCTCGACGGCGGCCTTGGTGTGGCCACCGAAATCGCCGTCGGGAACCAGGGCGCGGCCGTGTTCGTCGTGGTAGCCGAGCTGCTTCAGCGAGGCCTGTACGCGCCGTACGTCGGCGTTATCGCGCTCGCCTTCGCGCAGCACGTTACCGTGCGAGGCGCCTGCCGCGGGCTTGGCATGCTCCGGCGCGTGCGGAGCGGGGTGAGGCGCGGCATGCGACGGAGCGTGCGGTGCGGCGTGCGATGGAGCCGGTGCGGGAGCGGCCGGAGCGGCGTGCTGCGGTGCTGCCGCGTGACTCTGCGGGTGGCCCGGGATGGCGACCGGCTGGTGGGTGCGGAACTCCGGCTTGGCGCGGAGGGCGCCTACCACTTCATCGTGGGTGGTGAAGTAGTTCGTCGGGGTCATGGTGACCTCGGCAGGGCCTGTCGAGGTCTGCGAGCCGATGAACTGGATGTTGCCCTTGTCGTCGTAACCCTTGAAGATCGCGACGTGCTGGTCGGTGCCCGTCTTCGACTTCAGCATGATGATGTCGCCCTGCTGCAACGTGCCCGGTTTGTGCACGTCGGCGGCGCTGATGACATCGAAGTGCTTTTTCGAATAGTCGCTGATGGCGTGGCCGGTGTAGAGCGCCTTGGTCGACCACGGCTCATTGCCGACGTCGTAGCCGGCGTTCTTCAGGCCGCGCCAGACGAACGAGGAGCAGTCGACGCCGCGCAGGCCGTCGCCGTCCTTGTCCTGTTCCGTGCGGCTGCTATCGGTGTGGCGGTTGGGGCTGTGGTTGGCCGAGATGCCGTCACCGCGGCCGTACTCAAATTTCTGGTCGGTATCAAAGAAGTGATAACGGGCCTGGTCGTAGATGTCTTTGCTCATGGCGTTCGTTCCCTGGATGGCGATGATGGGGTGGGTTAGTGGAGGCCCATGGAGAACTGTTCGACCTTGTCAGCGTCGACCCAGCCAGCCGGGCAGGCACCGGTGAATTCACCGGCATTGCCCTTCCATGTACACGCCTCTTTCGGCGCGCCACCCACCCATTGCACGGGCTTCGATTGGCACAGGTCGTTACCTTTGCAGTCCTTGACGCGCTCGGTGGGCATGGCGACGACGTAGAACCTCGACGGGTCGCTCGTCTTGCCTACCGTGGCTGCGAGGCAGAGGAACTGCCCTTCGGCCAGCTTCACGCGCGGCTTGCCGGCGGTCTTGTCGTACTCCGAATCAAGGGTGGCACCCGCCGAATCAGATACCTGGCCGAAGTACATATCGCCGGTGCAGGTCGTGACGAAGGTTTCCACGCCATTGGTGGTGCAGGCCGGAAAACCGTGGCTATCGAGATGGCATTCGGCTTTCGCGGCAGGGGACATCGCACGCAGTTGCGCTTGCAGGGCGGCGGGCGTGGGCAACGCATCGGCTTTTTCGGCGGCCGTGGCGGCCGAGACCATGAGGCATCCCGTGAGTGCCGCTGCGATGAGGACTAGCTTGGTTTTCATGTCATGTCCCCCGTGGTCAGCGCTGCATCGACGGCTGTTGTTCCTGCGCCTGCTGCGGCGTCGGCTGGGCCTGCGCTTGTGCCTGCGTTTGCGCGTGCGTGTTGGCCTGCTGCTGAGTCTGCGCGTGTTGCCACTGTTGCGAGCTCTGTTCGAGCGGGGTGCTCACCGCCTGCTGCGTGTTGACTTCAGCCAACTGCTTGAACGGCGAATTCAGTTCACCCTGGACGGCGTAAGCTTTTGCACCGTTGTCGCTGAGCACGATGTGATCGACATGCGTAAGACCCCGTGCGTATGCCTCGGTGGCGACGGCACCGGCGAACTGCCGGCTCACCTGATCGGTGGTACGGCCCTGCGCGGCGTCGAGGCGCTGCACGCTGGCTAGTGCTTCCTTGTAGAGCGGGTTGCCAGGGTGCGTGGGGTCGTCGAGCCGCGGTGCTCCCTGCGTTGCCGGGTTCGCTTGCGTGTGCGGATACGGCAGGGGCTGCACGCCGGGCTGCGTATGCGCGTGCTGCTCGTGCGCTCGCTGGTCTTGCGTGGGCGTCGTGTTGGGTGCGTGCGGCGCGCGCGGGGCCTGTGCCTTTTCCAGCTCGTGCAGGGTGTTCTTGCCGACGATGCCATCTGCCTTCAGGCCGTGATCACGCTGGAACGCTTCGATGGCCTGCTTGGTCTGCGGGCCCATGCGGCCGTCCTCGCCGAGGGGCTTGCCGTCGGTGGTGTGATAGCCCTGCTGGTTGAGCATCTGCTGCGCGTGGCGAAGCGATTCGCTGGCGGCGTGGCCGACGCCCGCGCCGGTGGGAAGCGGTTCGGGCCCGCCGGGCTTGTAGCCCTTCTCGAGGGCTTCTTCCCAGGCTTTGGCGGCGGTGCGGCGTTCGGGGAGGCCTTTATGGCCGCCGTTGATGTCGTGGCACGCGTTGTCGACATCCGTCTCGTGGCCTTTCGGAATAACGCGCGACTGCCAGTAGTACACAGCGATCTTTGCCGCATTGTCTCGATCGGCCGCGAGTTCGGGGTGGTGCACCAGATCCATCCCAAGACCATTGGCGGCTTTGTCGTAATTGTCGCGGCCGGTAAGCTGGACGAAGCCCCGACCGTGGAACTTCCAGCCATCGCCCGGTTGCGTGTTGCCCAGGTTGTCTTCGCCCCAGTCGCCGCCGTAAATCTTGTTGGCAATGGCTTCCGGGCCGCCAGCGGCCACCTTGTTTGCGTCAGCCACCGTGTTCATGCCGTTACGGCCCGGGAACACGGCATGCAGGCGATCGCCTGAGTAGTTCAGGTTCTCGTCCATGCTCTTGAAGTTGCCGGACTCCACGGTCATCTGGCCCATGAAGTTGGCGAGTTCTTTCTTATCCGTAATGCCATGCGCCTGGGCGTAGGACATCAGGAAGTCAGCGTTTTCCTTGGCGGTCATCGTCGAATCTCCTTAGTTCGAGGGCAGGCCGTGGTTCGAGAGGTCCGGATCTTCCGGAAGGCTTCGTGCCGCCTTACGCACATCGGCGTTGTCCGTCTGCGTCTTGGCGCCCGCTGCACACTTCGAGTCCTTGATCGGCTTTGACTGGCCATCCTTGGTGACAATGACGCCACCGTCTTCGAGCTGGGTGCCGGAGATGGAGTAGACGATGTACTTGTAGCCGTTGTTTTCGAACGCATAAGCATTGCCACCCGTCGCACCACCAAACATGAGATGGGTGCGGGTGAGCCCGGTAGCCTGCGCGCCGTCGGCGGGCCAGCTCATGTCGGGTTTTGCACCTGGCTTCCCGTATGCGTAGTAGAACGTGTTGTCGGACTTGGCACAGATCGAAACCGTTTTGCCGCCCTTGGCGAGCGGGCAGGAGAGGACGGCTTCATCGCCCTTGGCACACATGCTGGGTGCCGTGGCGGCGTGAGCAACAGGCAGCGCGGCAAGCAGTGCGAAGCCAGCAAGAGCGCGGTGGTTAACGTGTCGGCGCATGACGAATTCCTTGAAGATGCGAAAAGAGTTCATTGAGTCGACCCCGTTACCGGCCAGGCTGCGGTGTCTGCTGTTGCTGTTGTTCTTGCTGCTGAGCAGGTTCGGCCTGCGCACGCGCGGTATTGGCCATGGTCGATGCACTCTGCTCGAGCGGCGTATTGACGGCCTGTGCGGTCTGCACTTCGGCCATCTTCTTCATCGGTGAATTCAGGTCACCCTGCACGGCATAGGCTTTGCTGCCATCGTCGCTGAGGATCACGTGATCGATGCGCGAGAGGCCTTCCTGCTTGGCTTTTGCGGCGATAGCGCCGGAGAGGTTCTCGCTGGCCTGGTCAGGTGCGCGGTTCATCTTTGCGTCGATCGCGTGGACGCCTTTGGTGGCCTGGTCGAGCAGGGCCTTGTCCGCGGCGTTGAGGCTGGCCTTGTCGATCTTCTGGTTGTCGACGTGTTTTTGCTCGGTGATCGCTTCGCGCGTCTTCGGGCCGGCGACGCCATCGGCCTGGAGCTTGTGGTCGCGCTGGAAGGCTTCGAGTGCAGCCTGCGTACCGGGGCCGAACTTGCCATCGGTATGCAGCTCGCGGCCGTGCGCATCCTTGTAGCCGAGGCGGGCGAGGTCGGCCTGCAGGGCGCGGACATCGTCGCCGTGCATGCCGTCCTTGAGCGCGCGATCGGTGTGTGGAGCGGGCGTGTTGTGCGACGGCGCGGTCTGGCCTACCTGGCCACTGGCGAGGCGGTCCATCACTTCCGGCGTGAGGCGCTTCTGCCAGTCGGCGAAGCGCTGCTCGCGGTCTTCGAGGCCGTTGTACTTGCCATTCACCGCCTTGGTCGCGGCTTTGACATCGTCGCGCGCGGCTTCGGGCACGCGGTTTTCCCAGTACCACGTGGCGATCTTCGAGGCGTTCTGCGGATCGGCGGCCAATTCCGGGTGCTTGACCAGATCGAGGTCGAGCGCCTTGCCGGCCGCGGCGTAGTTTTCCTTGCCGGTGAGCTGGATATAGCCGCGGCCGTGATACTTCCAGCCGTCGCCAGGCTCATCGTTGCCGTTGCGGCCGCCGTACATCAGTTCGGCGAGCTTCTCGGGTTTGCCCTGCAGGGCTTCCTTGCGCGCGGCATCGAGTGTCTGGGCACCTTCGCGCCACGCCGATTGCACGGGGATCTGCTGGATGTTGCGGGTGTAGCGGAAGCTCTCTTCGAGCCGGTTCAACCCATTCGATTCATGGGTGACCTGGGCCATGAAATTGGCCAGCTCCTTTGGGTCCCTGATACCGGCCGCATAGGCATCGGTCAGGACCTGTGTTTCACGATCAATCGCCATGTGTAGCTCCTGGTTGACTCACGGGGCGGCCCGTTCCTGGGCCCGTTTACACCGCCAACCCTGGCGGTGGTGGAACAAAGATCAGGGCAGGGTGGCCTCCGGCAGGTGGCTCGGATCGAAATCCTTGAAGGTGACGCCGCCAAGGTCCTTGGCCGAAAGGTCGACCTGCTTCTCCTTGCCGGACTCGTCGTCGGAGACCTTGCGCACGACGTGGCTGGCGAGCCAATCCTTCTTCGCCGCCGACCACGTGAAGGTGAACTCATCGGACCAGCGCTCGCGGCTGCCGCCGCCGTTGACGATGGTGAACTCGCCCTTGCCAACGCGAGTGTAGCCATAGGGATCGCCCGCGATGCCGCCGCAGGTGACGCAAGGGACGATGCGTGCGTTGGACGCGACCTTCTGCAGGTGGCCCGAGGCATCCGGTACCACCAGCAGCACGTCGCGCGCGGGGCCTTCACCCAGCTTCGCATTGGCACCGCCTGGTGGGTCGATGATCAGCACGGCACCCTGGCGCCCATCGCCGGTGAGGTCGCCCTTGATGGATTCGAGGACTTTGGCGCCACCCGTCGCAAACGACTTGAGGTCATCCATTTTGGTTCCTTTGTCCTGGGGAGCGGACGCTGCGGCGGTGGGTTTGGCATACGGGTTGGCGACCTGGGCAAAGGCCCATGCCGGGGCCGTCAGCAGCGCGATTGCCACCAGGCGGTTTCGTAGGGTTGGCTTCATGGTGGCGTTGGGCTCCGCGGGTGGTTCAAAGGTTAGGTGAAGCGGCGTTACAAGGCTGTGCGCCGGGTCTGGCTTCGCGCAGGAGGGCCGCCCCCGTGGAGGCGGCCCCGGGGCTTACATCGGCGGCTGGGCTGCCTTTTGCTGTGCTGCCTGCGTCTGCTGCTGCTCGTTGACCTGGTGGCTTTGCGCGTGGGTCTGCTGCATGTGCAGATCCACCTGTTGCGTGCTCTGCGCCAGCGGGGTCTTCAGGCCCTGCATGACATCGACGCTGGCCAACTGCTTGTGCGGCGAGTTCAGGTCGCCCTGTACCGCGAACAGGCGGGCGCCCTGGTCATCGAGCATCACGCTGTCGATCCGCTTCATGCCGCTGCACACGGCCGAGGCCGTGACGGCGCCGGCGAGCTGCTGGCTCTCCGGGCCCGAGGCACGGCCGTGGGCCGCGTCGAGCTTGTGCACACCGGCCAGAGCATCGCGGAACAGGGGGTGTGCCGCGTGCGCGGGATCGGCAAGGCCGGCCGCCTGGAGGGCCGCCTCGTGCGCGGCATGGCGGGCAGCCCGGTGGGCCGCGATGATGGTGCGCTTCTGCGTCTGCTCCATCATCCCTTCGCTGAGGGCCGTCATGGTGTCGCCGCCGGCGACGCCATCGACCTTGAGCTTGTGGTCACGCTGGAAGGCCTTCACGGCCTCTTCGGTGTGCTTGCCGAACTTACCGTCAGCGACGCTGCTGCCCAGCTGCTTGGCGTAACCGAGGGCGATCAGGCCGGCCTGCAGGTCGTGGACGTGGTCACCGTGGGAGCCGATTTTCAGCGAGCTCGTGGCGGCGCGGGATGCGGTGGTGTGGTCGGTGGTCTGGCCGTGGCTCGCCGCCTGGGCGTGTCCGGTGGCCAGTTCGATGCCGTGGCGCATCGTGCGCCCCGAGTAAATCTCGCGCATCTTCTGCGCGTATTCCGGGTCGGTCGCGTAACCCGCCTTCTGCAGGGCGTCGGCTTCCTTTTCCAGGTTGCCCAGGGTGCCCTTATCGAACAGGCCAGCCTTGGAATAGCGCTCGTTTTCCTTGAGGAACTTGGCGCGGTCGGTCAGGGCTTCCTCGTACGAGCCGTACACGCGGAACGCCTGGTCTTTCCAGACTTTCTTGCCGTGTTCGATTTCCCAGACGTTGAACGTCTTGGTCGGCCCATGCCAGCTGGCATCGGCCTTGATGTTGAACAGGTTGTTGGTGCCGGGGAGCACCTTCTCGCCCCAGCCGGTTTCGCCCGCCGCCTGCGCGAGCGTGAGCTCCGCGGAGAGGCCGGTTTGCTTGCTTACCTTGACTGCCGCCGGGTACAGGTCGGCAATGAACTGCTCTTTACTACCCATGGTGTAACTCCTGGTGGTTCGGGTGGGTTATTTGGCCAGCGGTACCTTCACCGTGACCGTGAAGTCGTGTGACGCGTCCGGTGCGTCAGTAAGGACATACTTGCCCGCGACTTCGAGACTTTCCGGGCTGGTGACCCGGAAATTCTTTGCGTCGGCATCGGCCGACATGCTGATGGAGCCGTTCACGTCGGCCAGATCGACGTACTGCATGCCCAGCGCCTTGCCGGTGGCGGCATCGAGCTGCGCCACGTTAAGCAGGGTCTGCCCGAGCGAGGGCGACGTGTTGGTATCGCCCTGCACCAGCACATAAAGCGACTTGCCAGACTGCACGCAATGTGTTGCCCGTGCTTCCTGGGTGAACTCCGGCAGCTTCAGGGTGGTGGCCCAGATGAGGTTCTTGCCGTCGTTAACGTAAACGAGGCCCTTGGCATGCATGCCATCGGCATCGGTCACCACGCCAACCTTGCACTCGCGGCCACTATCGATCTTGCTGGTGGCGTAGTCGCGGTGGTGGGCGGGCAGGGTGGCGGCGTGGGCTGCGCCTGCCGTCAGGAGCGCGGCGAGGGCTAGGGTGGCTAGTTTGGAAGGCTGGGTCATAGATGGCTCGTTATCGCTGCGTCGGCCGAGGGTAGGTTCGTTGTGTAAGGTCTTCTTTACTCGTCCCGGATGAATGCGCTGCAAGCGGAAACGAGCACCTTGCAGCTATTAGCATCGCCGCATTTGCCCAGTGCTTCGGCCCTTGCTTCATCCTCGGTCTTTGCCGTTGCCGTGCTCAACGAGCCGCCGTCCAGCGGTTGTGCAGCGGCGGCGCATTCATTGGCGAAATGGATAGCAATCTTGCAATTCGTTCCACCATTGCGCTTGCATTCGTCCTTGGCGGCGCGTTTAGCAGCCGGCCCGGACTTGATCTTTACAGCAGACCCCGTGGCGCCATTGTCACGATCGACCGCAAGCGCAGCCCAACCATTCGTCCAGGCGACGGTCGATTGCCGGCCGTAGTAGTTGTTCGTCGGCTCAGCCGGCTGGCCCTGGTAGTAAGGCGAGTTCTGCTGGTTCGGCGGGATACAACCCGGATTGCCAGCCGAGGGGACGCCGGGTGCGCATTGGGCGGCTAGTGCGCCGGAGAAGGCCAGGGCCAATAGGGAAATCGTGTACTTCATGATCGTCAATGTCCATTTGGTGCTCAGGAGCCACATTCACGGAGTTATGAGCGTGTCTCGTAGAGCGTCAGAAAAAGATGCGTTCAAGGATGATGTTGGATGTGGATGTGGATGTGGATGTCTGGCGTTTGGCGACAGGTGCCGTTGGAGTTCGTCTAGTTCATTCGTTGTGCGGAGATACAGTCGGTGTACATCACGCTGCATGAATCCTTTCCGCACTCCGCGAGAGCGTGAGTCTTAGCGTTTTCCAGACGAGGCGATGTTTCTGCGAACAATAAGCCTCCGGTTGACGCTTGCGCGAGCGCGACACACTGACTGTAGTAAGAGATGAGAACCTCGCAGCCTCGGTCACCTTCGCTCTGACAGTCTTTGATCGCCGCATCGTTTGCATCACGTTTGTTCAACTTATCCTTCGACGCGCCGAAGGTTCCTGTCGAGGCATCGACCGCTATCGCGCCCCAGCGGTCCTCCCATATAGGTTCCGGCGCCGGGGCCATGCCAGGGGCCGTAGGCGGCTGGAAATATGGCGAGTTGGCCTGATTCGGGGGAATGCAGCCAGGATTGCCGGCTGACGGAACGCCAGGCGCGCACTGGGCAATAGCGCTCCCTACGGTAACCAACATAATGAATGCTAGTGCGAGCCTTATGATCACGAGCCATTCGTTCCATTGAGTCTGATGGGAAGGCTGCATTCGGAAATGAAAACCTTACAGGTCTTGTCATCGCCACAACGACGTATCGCGCGCTCATTAGCCTCGCTGGCCGTCGCGGCGGTCGCAGTGCTCAAGTCGCCACCTGAAAGAGGCTGTGCAACTGCCGCGCACTGATTTACGAAGGTCATGAAGCTCTCGCACTTTTCGCCGCCGTCCTTTTGGCAATCTTGAACTGCGGCGTGTTCGGCTGCTGCCTTAGATTGCATCTGTCCTGCTGATCCTCGCCCGCCTTTACTGAAGTCGAGCGAGATCGCACCCCATCCGTCACCCCACTGCCTCGGCGGGGCCTGTGGCGCTGGCGTCGAATCTTGGTAGTACGGCGAATTCTGCTGATTGGGAGGAATGCACCCCGGGTTGCCGGCGGAAGGGACGCCGGGCGCACACTGTGCAGAAGCTGCGCCAGCTTGGCAGAGCATGAGAACTGCTAAGACGATGTGCGAAGCTTTCATGGTCAATAAAACTCATGCCTTCAGCCGACTCGCGTTGGCCATTGTCGATCGATAAGTGGCGTAGTCGTGAGTCCGGGGCAGCTCCCTAACCCCGCCGTGTACTAGGCGCCGCGCCAATCGAACCACTCGAGCTATACGAACTCCAACCTGTTGACTTGGTCCATCACGCGCAGGTTGGGTGAACGTCGCACACGCCTGCTTGCGGCGAACAGATTGCTAGTTGATCCGCTGAGGCAAGCTGCAGCGGCTGTAGACAACGGTGCAGCCCTTTTGGCCGCAGTTTGCAACCGAATTGGATTCGGCCTCCGATTGTTTAGGCGCGCGACTTGCAAAAACGGGTCCACCTGACGGCATCTGTGCCACGGCAGCGCATTGGTTATGGTAAGACAGTACTGTCTCGCACTTCTTCCCTCCATTCTCCTCACACCGCGCGAGTGCTTCTTTGCGCGCAGCCGACTCGCTCGTCTGATCAACCACAGTGCCGGCCGCACCATTGTCGTCCATGGCAATAGACCCCCAGCGGTCCGCCCACGTTGCGATCGGGGTGGAGGGCGGGAGGGGTTCTTGATTCTGGTAGTAAGGTGAATTCTGTCGGTCTGGCGGAATACATCCTGGATTACCAGCCGAAGGAATCCCCGGCGCGCATTGTGCGAACGGCGCGCTAGTCCATACGAAACAAAGTAATGCGGCTAACTTCCTCATCATCTATTGATCATTGGTTGAACGCTAGTGGCGAAACTCTGTTTCGGTCCGGTTGACGGGTTGACGGGTTGACGGGTTGACGGGTTGATTGCTGTCCGGGATCGCAACGCATTGGACGAGTTGAGCTTTCAAGATCGGCGCTCCAAGCATTCATCGGCTGAGGATGGCGGACCTGCGGACCCTCAAGGCACACGCGCTGCGTAGCTGCAAGCACTGTAACCGGGATAACGCGCGTTGTCTGAGCATCGCCAAATGGCGGGTTCCTTGGCCTCGTCAATCGTTGCGGCGCTTGCCATCCTGGCGGGGTGTCTAGTCAATCCGAACGGGCATGCTGCATTCGCTATAAACAATGACGCAGCTACTTTGTCCGCATCTCGCGAGCGACGCCTCTTCTGCCTTCTTTGTCGTCGGAGACCCTGTCGCGTAGATTCTTCCGCCTGTCGGCAACTGCGCTACGGCCGCACATTGATTGTGAAATGAGAGGACGGTTTTGCACTGGCGGCCGCCGTTCTCCTCACAACGCGCAAGCGCTTCCTTGCTGGCTGCTGACTCGCTTGGCTGGCCCTCAATAGTGCCAGCGGCTCCACTTTCGTCCATGGCAATCGATCCCCACCGGTCAGCCCATCTAGCGACAGGCTGAGGTGGAGTGTCAGCCTGACCTTGATAGTAGGGTGAGTTCGTCTGATTGGGAGGTATGCATCCGGGGTTGCCCGCCGACGGTATTCCCGGCGCACACTGTGCGCTGGCTCCGCCGCCCCAAAGTAGGGCACTGAGTACTAGTATTTTCCTGATCATTTACTGTGCGCCATCGGTTGGTCGAGCGTCACGCATTTTAGGTCCAGCTTCCTGACTGATTTGCTGACTACCGCTTGGGGTTGTTACGCGGTGATTGTTGAAGTTCCCTTGTCGCGACGTCCCGCTGTCTTCGGGACGCGACGCGCCATCAACGGGCGGCTGCATCCCACGCGCCCGAGCCTGCTGCGCCGCTGCATAACCACCACCCGCACCAATCGAACCGAACGAGTTATACGAAGCGAAGTTACCCAGCGTGCCCTGGAAGAACGCGGCAGCCATCGGCGGCGCCATCACGATCAGGGTGGACAGGAGCAGGCCGAGGCCGCCCTGCTGGAGGGCCATGCTGCTGATGCCGTCGGTGTCGCCGAAATGGCCGGCCGTAGAGGCTGCGTACTTTGCGGCGAATGCCACGGTGACGGCGCCCATCATTTTGAGTGCAATGGTGACCATGACGGACAGGACGGCCAGGGAGAAGACGGTTCCTATGCCATATAGCAGCCATTTGCTGAACAACTGCTTGGTGCTGTTGAACAACAAACACATGATGAAAATCGGCCCGAATCCGACGAAGAGGGCGATGGCGATCTTGTTGAGCAGGAGCATGGCGCCGGCGATGACGCTGGGGCCGGCGATACCGACGCCGGTGAACCAACGGTCGCGGTCCTTGGCCGACTCAGCAGCCTGGTTGCCGCCCGTGTCGAGGGTATCGATCAAGGCGAGCGAGGCCTCCATCATGGCCAGGTTCTTGTCGATCGAATCGAACGGACTGCTACTGCCGTCGGTGACATACGACGAGATAGCCGAGGTCAGGCCATCGGTCACCGTCCAGTACACCGACGACGACGAGTAGGCGGCGGTGGTCGCGACCATCAGGATGAGCGCGGCTTTCAGCGAATCGCCCACGAGCGCCATCATCGGCTGTTGCGACTGGCCGGTGACGATGCGGAAGCCCTGGAACATGATCCAGACCGTGAGCACCACCACGCCAACAAAACCGATAACCGCCGCGGAGCCGGTGAGCAGCTTCCACTGCATCACGTCGATCTCGTTGCGAAGGAAATCGTTGATGACCTTGAAGAAGACGAAATTGGAGGCGGCGCCGAGCGGGTCCGTGCCCGCGAAAAGCGCAAGCGACGATTTGCCCAGCAGCTGGGTCATCAAGCCGGCCATGTTGTGTGCATCCTGTTAAGGTGGAACATTACGAATACGTCCTGCATCGATAATTCAAAGGGACTATCAGAAGCCTTCGGTGACCTTGAGCGTCTGCATGCCATCGGGCTTCGAAGACTTGGCCGTTTCCAGTGCGCCAACGAGCACCGCGCCACCAATGACGTCCTGGATAATGGTGCCCACGTCGTAGCTACCGACACCCGGGATGGTGATGTTGCCGTACTTGCCCTTGTTGCTGCCCTTCTGGGCCGACGTCGTGCTTTGGGTTTGCTGGTTACGCAGGTACCGCAGGTTCGCTTCATAGGCGTAGTTGACCGACTCCATCTGCTGGCGATCCAGCTGGATCAGCGAGTAGAGGGCGGTCAGCTTGTTCGTGTTGTCTTCGAGCTTGCCGTAGTCGCTGGTGCCGAGTTTGATGCGCTCATCCAGGATGTCGCGAAGCGTCTTGTCGCGGGTCTGGCTGGTTTCGTACATCGACACCATGAACTTGTACTGTGCGTTTTCGATCTCGACGATCTTCTTGCAGGTCTTTTGCTGATCCGACGCGACGTTATCGCAGCCGGATCCGTCATCCAGCGTGGCGTCCGCGCTATCCGACTTGGGGAAGGTCGACGAGGGATCCTTCACGCGCTCGCCGACCCACTTGTTGTCCTTGCTGAGCTTGGTGATATCAAGCTTGCCGTTGACGTCGTAAAGGTTCGAGTTGATCGTCGAGCCCTTCTTGGCCGTACCGAGCACCTTGTTCGCGTCGGTGTCGTTCACCTTCCACTGGGCATGGGCGGCTGGCGCGCCAAGGGTGGCAGCGCTGGCAAGGGCGACAAGGGCAACGCCGCGGAAGAGGGTGTTAGAAGCTGGCATGGGAATCTCCATCCAAAAGTTATGCTCAGAGCGCCGCCGAGCGGGGCGTGCGCGATGTCCGGGACGGGGACGGTGAAGTGGGGCGTTTGCCGCTGCCCTTGCGGTTTTCGTAGAAGGTTTCCAGCCACTGCTCGGGGCGGAGCTGATCCGGGTGGACACCCTCCGCCTCGCCGCGCACCTGCAACACCTCATGCATGATTTCGATGTTGTCGGTGGAAGCCGAGATAACGGCCAGCGCGTCGTCCAGGCCGCGCAGGTTGAGCTGGCATACCGCGGAGGCGTGGCCCTGCTTGACGAGGAAGCAGCGCGAGCGCTCGTCCAGGCTTACGACCACCTGGTATTCCGCATCGGTGAGCTTCAGGCCGCCCACGTAGTCCTCACGGCTGGCGTTCGGGTTGGGCAGCAGGATCATCGTCGCGGTCTGCTCGATCAGCGCGGCCGAGATATCGCTGGCCAGCGCGTCTTCGGGCGACTGCGTCGCGAAGATGCCCATACCGTTCTGCTTACGGATGGTCTTCTGCTTGTTCTTGGCGAATTCCTTGAGGCCGCCCTTGCCGTCCAGGATCTTCCAGAACTCGTCCATGACGTAGATGAGCCGGCGGCCATCGATCAACGCTTCGAGGCGGTGCAGCAGGTAGTTGATGACCGGCGCACGGACTTCGGGGTTGTCGATGATATCGGTGTAGTCGAAGCCGATGATGTTGGCGCGCGAGAGGTCGACCGTGTCGTGCGGATTATCGAACACCCAGCCCAGCGAGTTGCCAGCGGTCCACTTGCGCATGCGCACGAAGAGGCCGTCATCGCCGAGGTTCGGCAGGCTCTTCTGGAAGTTGGTCATGTTGCGCAGGTGGATCGGCGTGTCGAGCATGTTCTCGACCGCGCGGTAGATATCTTCCTCTTCGCGCGAGCTGTACACGCTCTTGCCGGCCAGCACCTTCACCAGGTCGGCGAGGAACTGCACGTTCTCTTCGTTGCGCTCGCAATGGAACGGGTTGAAGCCGGTGGGCTTGCCGTTTTCCAGCGCGAGGTAGTTGCCGCCGCAGGCGCGCACGAAAATCTCGGCGCCGCGGTCCTTATCGAAGAAGAAGATGGTCGGTGCGGGGTCGAGCTTCTGCACCTGGCTGAGCAGGAAGTTGATCAGCGCCGTCTTACCGGTACCGGACTTACCGATGACCATGGTGTTGGCGATCGCCTTCTCACCGAGCGAGTTTTCGGCGGGGTGGGTGGCGTGGAAGTTGAAGTAGTACGGCTGGCCGTTGGTGGTCTGCAGCGTGGTGACGCAATCGCCCCAGGGGTTGTTTTCCTTCTTGCCCGTGGCGAAGTTGTGCAGCGGCGACAGGCCCAGGAAGTTCAGCGAGCTGAGGTTGGCCAGGCGCGTGCGGTACTTCCAGTTCGCGGGGAACTGGGCGTAGAACGCGGCCGTGACGGCCAGGTCTTCTTTCACGGTGACGAAGCCGGCGTTGGAAAGCTCCGCGCGGGTCGCGGCGATCTGCTGCGAAAGCGCTTCCTGGCTGCCGGCGTAGATCGCGATCGTGAAGTGGTATTCGCCCAGCACGAAGTTGCCGGAGGCGAGCTGATCCATGGCGTTATCCATCTCCACGATCTGGCTCACGGCCTTATCGCCCGAGGACACCATCATGCCCTTGGTGCGTTCCAGCGCCTTCAGCGCATCCTGGCGGCCCATGGGGCTGAAGGAGTGGGTGATGACGTATTCGAAATCGAGGTACTTCAACCCGTTGAGGATGCCGGGGTAGGTGCCGTCGACATACTCCTTGAGGTTGAGGATCGCGCCGAAGTGATTGAACCCGTTCGGGGTCGTCAGCACGAAGTCGCCGGTCTTCGCGGAGAAGCGCTGGCGGCTGACCGGCAGATAGTCGTACACCGGGGCGTTGAGCGCCGGCACGGGTTCGTCGATGCGGTTGAGGATGTACCCGTAGAGCTCGAGGATCTCGGAGAACACCACGCCGTTCGGCGTTTCGTACAGGCCGAGGCGGTAGGGCGCGTAATCCTTGAGCACGGCTTCGACGTTGCCGGCGAGCTCGAGGATGGTGGTGATGGCCTGGGCCTGCTCGGCTTCGAGGCGGCTCACGTCGGCGGTCTTTTCCGCGAAGCGCTTGCCGCTCACGACCGGGCGGAACAGCATCGTTACGTAGAGCTCGTTCTGCATGAGCTTCTGCGTGGACAGCGCATCGTAGTACGCGTCGTTGAGCTGCTGGTTGAAGGCGTAGCCGAACTTCGAGGCGTCCTTCATGCGGCGGCGCCGGCGGATGTCATGCACCCAGAAGGCGACGTTGGTGAAATCGGGGGCGCGCAGGGTCTGCAGCAGCCGGTTGAACGTGTTGTGCTTGTGTTCCAGTTCCCACTCTTCGCGGCCCACGAAGGGCAAGCCGCCCAGTCGCCACACGAGCAGGTAATCGCCTCCCGTCGTCTTCACCACGGTGGGCGAGACGTGCGTGGAAAATGGGATGTGGGCAGAGATGGGCGCGTCGGGTGTGAACATGGTGGTCGAAGCCGGTTTGTCATGAAAGGCCCTGGCACGGGTGCCAGGGCGTCTGTCCTGCTTACTTCTTGTACGACTTGGGATCGCGGTAGTTGTTCGGGGTGAACACCCACATGCCTTCGTGGTCGGGGACGTTCCGCACGCGGGTCTTGAACTGCAGGCGCAAGCCCAGCAGCCGGAAGATCAGCTCGTCGCGACGCGCCATCTGGCGCATCACGAAGATCACCGCGGGGATCATCAGCAGGAACCACATGTTGAAGTACATGGCCATCAACAAGCCGGAACCTGCACCGATGAAGAACGGCACATACGGCACGCCCATGAACATGGGCGGCCGCGTGGAACCCCGGAACAACGGGTTCTTATGCATGGAAGTGCAGCAGGTGCATCGCAGCGTTCGCGGCGTCCATCAGGAAGCCGGTCGACGAGCACGAACCACCGGCGGCCGAGGTGCCGCTGCCGTCTTTACCCTGCACGACCATCTTGGCGATCTGTGCGGCGGCACCGATCAGCACGCCACCGAGCAGCGGCGGGGTCACGTCGGAGATGCGCTTGTGGGCGAAGGCAATCTGGTAGCCCGAGAAGATCACGGCCACGGTCACGACCACGATCGACGCGGCGTTGAGGATGGTGTTGATACCGCCGAAGAAGCCGCAAACCTTGTCCTGGGTATCGCTGACCTGGGCAAGGGCGATCTCCGGCACGAAGGCGAGGGCGACGAAGAGGAACGCCAGTGCCGTCGTCAGCAGCGGGTTCTTGGTGGTGGCAATGGCTTTGCTAAGGGAGGGCAGGGACATCGTGGATTCCTTCATTCAACGTTTTCAGACAGGGTGAGGCCGGTTCACGGCCGAGGTTAAAGTGGCTGCGATCCTGCAACCGGTGGTGCCGCGGCCTGCCCGGATCCATCCGTGCAGGGCCTGCAATTCCTAAAAGACAAAGGCATCATCCTGCGGTGCCTGGCGGAGATCGGCGTGGTCCACACCCGGTTGGGTCGGGGCCTGTTGCGTGCCGGGTGGTGGGTCGTTCGGACCATGCACCGCGGGTTCGAAAACGCCGCTGCCACCCGCGGGCGCATTGCCCAGCGGCGAGGCGGCGGAAACGCCGATCTGTGACATCACCGCGGCGGTGCCGGGATCGGTAGCGATCCGGCCGGCCTGCGGAGCCGGTAGGTTTTGCGGAAGCTGCATGCCCACCTGGGCCATGGCTGCTGCCGTTGCAGCGTCCGTCGCGATGCGGCCGGGCGCGGCCTGCGGCGTGGCGACGAGCGCGGGGTTGGTGATGGGCTGGGCACCCGGCAACCCCGTGCCCGGTGCATAACCCTGCGGTGCATACGCCTGTTGCGCCTGCATCTGCTGTGCGGCCTGCATCTGCGCGGCTTGCGCCTGCTGGGCCTGGAGCAGTTGCTGTTGCAGGGCCTGGATCTGCTGCGCCTGGTTTACCTGGGCCTGGGCCAGCTGCATCTGCTGTAGCTGCGGAGCTTGCGCTGCCTGCTGGATGGGCTGCGTGCGGCTGGGCGGTGCATCGGCGGCGGCGGCGGGGGAGATCAAGGCAGAGGCAGCGGCATCCAGCACGCTGCGCATGGCCACGCGGTAGCCGGGGCTATCCGTGGTCACGCCGGTCACACCCTTGCCGACGCTCACGACCTTCACCGGCACCTTCGCGCCTTGTAGCGGAATCGCCTGTGCGCCTCCGAGCGAGCTGCGCGCGATGGAGGCGTAGATCTTCTGGACGTAGCCGTCGCGGTAGCCGGTGGTGAAATTGCCGGAGTAGTAACAGCTGAACGCCTTGCCCCAGTCGCGGCTGGCACTGGCGTAACACTGGGCAAGGATCTGCGAGCCTGCCGAAAGGTTAGGGCAGACTTCGAAGGCCTTTTCGTAGCTATCGAGGCCGTACTTGCCGAGGTTGTTGCGATTGATCTGCGCGACGCCGAGCGAGTAGTTGTAGCCCTTGTCTTCCAGCATGCGCACCGTCGCCACGGCTTCGCCGAGGTTCTGCGGCTGGCGCACGAGCTGGCCGCCGACTACGCCGATCGCGTAACGGTTCTGGCTAGACTCCACGTTGACGACGTGCTGCATCACCTCCGCCGGTACGGCGAGGTTTTGGCAACCCATCATTTCCAGTCCTGGTAGCACCTTTACAACTCCTGTCTCATGACCTGATGTTTTCGAGTGTTACCCCCCGTCCGCACTCAGCGCGCGGGCCGGGTTGAAGTCGATACCGGTGATATAGCGCCGGCCCGCATGCGCCTTGATGTGCACCACGATGTCGATGGTGAGCATCAGGAGCCGCTTGATCGTGCTGAACTCGAGTCCGGCACCTTCCGTGGATGCCTTGACCATCAGCGCCAGCTGGTCCCAGGTCTGCTCCACGCTGCCGGCGTGGCAGCTGGTGATGGAGCCCGGGTGGCCGGAGGCGCAGTTACGGATGAAGTAGAACGATTCGTCGCCACGAAGCTCCGCGAGGATGATCCTGTCCGGCTTCATGCGCAGGCAGGCTTCCATGCAGCTTTTCGCGGTGACGTTGCTCTGGCTCTGCCCGCCCTTGGAATAGAGCAGGTGGACGACGTTGGGCTGGTCGATGAACAGCTCGCGGGCGTCCTCGATGGTGACCAGCCGCTCTTCCTGAGGGATGTGGTTCACCAGCGATTTCATGAAGGTGGTCTTGCCGCTACCGGTGGCACCGGCGACCACGATGTTCTTCTTGCTCAGCACCGCCTGGCGGAAGAAATCCGCATAGCGGCGCTCGGCACGCAGGTCGAGCAGTTCCTGGTCGGCCGCGCTGATGGCGTTGGCGCCTTCCAGGATCTCGTTGAAGAAGCCGTCCTCGTGGTACTGCGCGAGGGTGCGGGTCTGCTTCGACGGGAGGCGGATCGTGATCGATACCCGTCCGGCCTCGCACGCAGGCGGAATGACGAACTGCGCGCGCTGGCCGGTGGGGAAGGTCAGCGACACCACGGGATCCACATCCGTGATGCGCTGGCCGGTGTTGCTTTCGTTGACGACGGCCGTGCAGAACTGGCGTGCCCGCTCGAAGGTGAGCGAGGGCACATCCACGCGCTGCCAGCCGCCACGGCGCTCGAGGTAGAGCTCGCCGGGACGGTTGATGCAGATTTCAGTGACGTCCGGCTCGGCAAGGAAATCCTTTACGCCCAGCACTTCGTACTGGTAGTCCAGGAAGTCGTTACCGACGGCGGCGAGTGCGCTTTCCATGCGTGCCTCAGTACCTTGCGACCACGCCGGAGAAGTCCACGTCACGCGCCACGTAGATGGCGAGGACGGTACCCTGGTTGATCGTCACCGTAGCCGGGCGGTTCGCAGCGCGCTGCACGGCCTGGTTGGCGATCTGCTGGATCGTATCGGCGGTGTTGCTCTCGAACGGGGTCTGCGTAACCACGCCATTGCTGACGGTGGTCTGGCGCGGGCCATGTTCTGCCGCTTCGTACTTGAACGCGTCGCTGAGCATGCTGATCAGCAGGGCCGCACCGATGCGGCTACCCCAGTGGGCGTTGTAGTAACCCGGGTGGCCGGCACCGCCAAGCGTATCCACGCCCGGGCTGGCCATGTTCACGTCGATACCGGTCGGGGTGACGATACGGTCCCAGATCACGGCCACGCGCGGGCCGCTCGGTTCCATCTCGTACTTGCCCATCACCTTCGAGCCCTTCGGCAGCAGCAGGCGCTTGCCGGTGAACGAGTACACCGGTTCGGTCACGACGCAGGAGGTGAAGCCCGGGATGTCGGTGATGATGCGGGTCTCGAGCACGCAGCGGATGAACGTGCCACGCAGCATCAGCGTATCCGGGTGCTGCAGCGGCTCGGCGCTGGAGACCTCGGGCAGCTGCGCGCCGCCGTAGGCGATATTGCCCATGGCGCTCATGCGTGGTGCGGCCGGTGCCGGGGCGGCCGGCTGGCCGAACATGCCACCGAACGGGCCGGTGACGCCCGGCTGTGCCGGTGCGCCGTTACCGACGGCCGTGGTGCCTTCGTTGGCCGAAGCGATACGACGCTCGAGCAGGGTGGGGCCGCGCTCAGGCGTGGGCATATCAGCGGGGCGCAGCTGTTCCGGCGTCGGCAACGGCGGCGGCGGCTGCAGCGGGATCGCTGCCTGCGGCTGCGGAGCGGCCTGTTCGGGCGGCAGCGGCGGGGCCATCGGCGTGGGTACGTTGACGGTTTCCTCGCGCGGCTTCGGCGGCGGCGTGCTGCTACCACTGGAGCTGAGCAGCCAGAAACCGACGCCCAGCAGCAGAAGCACAATGGCGCCCAGGAAGCCGAGCGCGCGGCGGTTCATGCGGCGCAGGTCGTTCGATGCCAGCGAGGGGGCAGCGGCATCCAGGTCCGGCTGCGGCGCATGGCGCTGCTGGCTGGAGTACGGGTTGCCCGCCAGCGGATCATGCTGGCTGCCGTTGTTTTCGTTCGGCGTGTAGCTGCCGTTGGACTCGTCGTCCGGATGGTGTGGCGTGTTCGGGCTCACTTCTTGGTGTTCCTTCGCAGACCCACGACGTTGCTGTCGTGACGAATAACAAGGTAGGGATAAGTGCCGTGGACAACGATGGTGTTGCCCTCCACGGTCGTGTTCACCACCGAGTCCTCTCCATGTTCTTTCTCGCGCATGTACACCGTCGGGAAGTTGCCCGTCGGGAACTGCTTGAGGTCGGGCATCGTGATGTACGTGAAGCGGCCATCGTCATAGACGGTGGTCGGCACGAGCCACGGCGCTGTCTTTCGGGTCTTCGAGAAGTCGTAATCGAAGTTGTAGTCGCGACCCTTCACCAGAGTGGTATCGAGCTCCGGCGTGTCCTTCACCTTCTTCGATTCCGACATGAAGCTGGTGTCGGAGGGGTAGGAGAAGGTGATCTTGTACTGCACGCCTGCGCGGCGGGCCTGGTCGAGCGTCTTCCAATCCGTGGCGACGACTTTCAGTTCGAAGATGTACGAGTGCGTCGCGGTACGAATCATCATGTTCGTATCGACGTCCACGTTCTTCGGCTTCACATAGAAGACGTTCTCGCGGCGGTTCAGATCCCAGCCCGTGCTGAAGCCGGTGCTGTAATCGAGGATCTTCTCGTTCGGGCTGAGCTCGATCTGCGTGGTGATACCAAGGCCGGTGCGGACCTGGTAGATGCGATCAGGCTGGTATTCGTACACCTGCATCGGCGCCATGGGCGCGCTCGCGGGCGTGGCCGGGATGAGCGGCGCGGGCGGGTGGGTATCGGCGCCTGCTGCCATGGCCGTGCCCGTGACTGCGACGGACAAGGCGAGGGCAAGGCTGAGCTTGACGGATCGGTTCATCAACGGCGCCCTCCGTTGGCGGCGCTTTGCGGGGTGGCACGGGCCGCAGGTGCGGCGTTAGACGGCACCGTCTGCGGAGCGGCCCCGGCCGGAGCCATGGGTGCGCCGGTTTCGGCGGGGAGGGGAGACGGCGGGATACCCACGGCCTGCTGCGGTGCGCCGCCCGCGGGGCCGGCATCCGGTGCCAGCGGGATCGCTGCCGGCATATCGGAGGGATCGACACCCGGTGCGGCAGGCGCGGCGGCCGCCGGTGCCTGCGCGGCAGGCTGCGCCGGCGCATTGGTGGGCACTTCCACCGGCGGTGCAGAGCCGTAGTCGTTATCCACGCGGTAGCTGGTGACCTGGAAGCCGAGCGGGTTCTCGACGCGGTTCTGGTCATCCATGCGGAGGTTCGGCTTGTAGACGAACTCCATCGTGGCGATCTTGCTATCGAGCGGCACCGTGGCACCGGAGGACTTGTCGTACACCGTGCGCTGGAAACGCACCGTGGCACCCTTCGGCGTGGTGCCGTTGGCGCCGCCGACGAGCACGATGCTGAGGATCTTCACGCGCACGGCCTTGGTGCGGCCATACAGGTTGTATGGGCGCTCCGGGTTCTGCTGCGAGTGCAGTGCCATGTACGGCGTGGCCACCTGCGGCGCGGCCATCGTGAGCACGGTCGGCCAGTCGCGCATGTTCGTCAGCGCGAGGTCGTACGACTCACGCGCGATGATGAAGTGCGCGACGTTGCTGCGGTTGACCGCTTCGCTCGCGGTGATCTGGCGGTTGATCACATCATCCGTAAGGCGCGAGAGCTGGCTGGTACCGGAGTAGGCGTCGGCCAATACGATGTACGGCTCCTTCTCCTTCAGCGGCAGCATCACGAGGTAACCCGCGCCCAGCATCAGCGATACGCCGACGGAGCAGAACGCGACGATCCATGCGCGCTTTTCGCTGCGACGCGCATGGTCCGCGATGGTGACTTCGAAGTTGACGCCCTGCGCGACGGCCTGGTCGATCTTCGGTGAGTTCTTTTTATTAAGCATGTGGCGCCTGCCTCGTCACGTGCTTAGTTCGTAGCCGCGTTAGCGGCCACGGGTTCGGTGGGCGCCGGCGGTGCAGGCGTGTTGGCCTGCGGCGGCGCTTCAGGCACGGCAGCCGGCGCAACGGGCGCCGCAGGTGCTGGCGGGGCGATCGTGCTGATTTCGTCGACGACCAGGTCGGGCCCGTTCACCACGATGGCGACACCCTGCGGTGCGTAGATCGTGCTGAGCTGCGATGCGGCATCGCGAAGCTCGGAGGTGTGGATGGCCGAGGCGGCGGTGGTCAGCGTGAAGTCCGAGCGCAGCTTGTACTGCAGCTTCATGCCGTTATCGGTGGTCCACCGGGTCAGCATGGTCTTCAGCGTGCCATCCATGGGAGCCGCGTAATACGTGTACGGCACCGCGAGTGGAATCTCGGTGGTCTTCTTATCGAAGTGGTTGACGGGCTTCCAGGAGCCGCCGAAGTCGCGGGCGGGCGGGGTTGCGCAACCCGTAAGGGCTAACGAAAACACCACTATGATGCCAATCGCGGCGAGGTTGGTATGGCCTATTTTCACGTTTCGCTCATAACTTGTTGAAAAACAATAACAATGAGTTGAACGGCGGACGCAGTTATCCGCCTCGCGTCAGGCCTGGGGCCTGGCAAGTTCAGTTATGCGTAATCGGCAAGTAACTGCGGCCGGGCGCACGAAAACGTGCACGCTCTGGTCCGCGCGACCCCGGGATGGGAGGCGTTACGTGGAGTCCTGCCCCTGGTTGTCCGTACATGCGTGGGAGAACGGCTCCCCGCGCTTCGTGCAAGCTATCCATTCAAACTTCCTGTTCCGGGCGAGACTGCCGCCCTGCCAATCGATGTCGCGAAGCGGACACCGCATAAGACGCGCGCGCTGATGTACTCGACATCAACTCGTCGCGATCATGTACGCGGGTGTTCCCCCTTCATCGTGTGAGCGTGGAGCCCACGTCAAAAAAATAGCTCATGAACGTGCAAATGACCAGCAACTTCGATAAGCAATAAAGTGACGCAATTCACGGAAAAAACACGAAGAACATGGTTGCGCATGCAACCATGCGGCTGCGTACGTTTATTAAACCACAAAACCCAAGACGAAAAGTTGACAACCTGCATTGCTGCCGATGAAGCGTGGTGGTTGGTCATGGTGTGACCAACGCTTTGTGTGACGCAGCGCACATCGTGCCGGCGGGTGCGCTTTGTAATGGGAGCGTGTTGAAGAAAGTGTGAAGCACATTCCTTCGTGCACACGTGGCGTGTGTCGGGTTGCGTGGGGGGGGGGCCGGTTGCGGGGGTGTCGCGGCCTTCCATGGGTGGCACTCCTTATTCTTTACGGGTTCGCAAAAGGCTGCGGGTTGCCACGGGCGGCGCAGGGCCGCACCTTGGCGAGCAGAACGTGCGAATCGCCACATTGGAGGTCTCGCCGTAGTTGCGCAATTGGGCGCCGCCCGCGTCGTAGCGTCAGAAAAGCCCTACATCCGGATCGACAGAGCCGCCGGGGCAGGGTAGAACCGTCGTCTTTACTCCCCCAGGACCCCTGATGGATTCCCACTCCTATAACGACGCGGCGCTCAACGTGCTCGCGCAGCAGGTGGCCACCGCTGCGCTGGAGAAGCGCGTGATGGTCGCCACCGCCGAATCGTGCACTGGCGGCTGGATCTCCAAGGCGCTCACCGACCTGGCCGGCAGCTCGGCCTGGTTCGAGGCGGGCGTGGTCACCTATAGCTATAGCGCGAAGGAAGCCTTGCTCGGGGTGAACCCGCGGACGCTCGAGCGCACCGGCGCCGTGAGCGAGGAGACGGTGCTCGAGATGGTCTCAGGTGCGCTGGCCCGTTATGCCGCCGGCGTGGCCGTGGCCGTTACCGGTATCGCCGGACCGTCGGGCGGCACGGCGGACAAGCCGGTGGGCACGGTATGGATCGGCTGGAAGCGCCGCGGGGGATACGCCCACGCCACCGTCTACCATTTTGCTGGTGACCGCGAGGCTGTTCGCCGACAGACGGTGGCCGCGGCTTTGGCTGGAATAGTCACCGAGCTGAACGGGTAACCCGGCCAGCTGTGGCAAAATCAGTCGTTGACGGATCGCAGTCCCTGAGACCCCGGTCCGGCAAGATACCTACCTATACACAAGCACACCGGAAACTACGATGGACGACAATAAGCGCAAGGCGCTGGCTAGTGCCCTCGGCCAGATTGAAAAGCAGTTCGGCAAGGGTGCCGTCATGCGTCTTGGCGACCGCGTGGACGACCAGATCGACACCGTCTCCACCGGCTCCCTGGGCCTGGACATCGCCCTCGGCATCGGCGGCCTGCCGCGCGGTCGTATCGTTGAGATCTATGGTCCGGAATCGTCCGGTAAGACCACGCTCACCCTGCAGGCCATCGCGTCCTGCCAGCGCAACGGCGGCACCGCCGCGTTCGTCGACGCCGAGCACGCGCTCGACCCGACCTACGCCGAAAAGCTCGGCGTGAACGTGGCCGACCTGCTGGTCAGCCAGCCGGATACCGGTGAGCAGGCCCTCGAAATCGCCGACATGCTCGTGCGCTCGGGCGCCGTGGACATGGTGGTGGTCGACTCGGTCGCCGCCCTGACGCCCAAGGCCGAAATCGAAGGCGAGATGGGTGATTCCCACGTCGGCCTGCACGCCCGCCTCATGAGCCAGGCGCTGCGCAAGCTCACCGCCAACATCAAGAAGTCGAACTGCCTGGTCATCTTCATCAACCAGATCCGTATGAAGATCGGCGTGATGTTCGGCAGCCCGGAAACCACCACCGGTGGTAACGCGCTCAAGTTCTACGCCTCGGTCCGCCTCGACATCCGCCGCATCGGCGCGGTGAAGAAGGGCGAGGAAGTCATCGGTTCGGAGACCCGCGTCAAGGTCGTCAAGAACAAGGTGGCGCCGCCGTTCCGCCAGACCGAGTTCGAGATCCTCTACGGCGAGGGCACCTCGCGCGAAGGCGAAATCATCGAACTGGGCGTGCGCGAGAACCTGATCGACAAGTCGGGCGCCTGGTACAGCTACAAGGGCGATCGCATCGGCCAGGGCAAGGAAAACGTCCGCCAGTTCCTGCGTGATAACCCGGCCATCGCCAACGAAGTGGACGCCGAGCTGCGCGCTCGCCTCCTGGTGAAGCCGGGCCCGGCCGCGGCCAAGGCCGAGGCCGATGAGGTCGAAGAAGAAGCGTGAGCCCGGTGCGGGTGCTCCCACCCGCACCGCGTACGACAAGGCGCTGGGCCTTCTGGCCCGGCGCGAACACTCCCGCCGCGAACTCCAGCAAAAGCTGGGGCGCGGTGGGTTTTCGCGTGACGAAACGGCCACCGCCGTGGAGCGCCTGGGCGACCATGGCTACCAGGATGACAGCCGTTTCGCCGAATCCCTGCTGCGCAGCCGCGTAGGGCAGGGGTACGGCCCCGCCCGCATCCGGGCGGAGCTGCGCAGCCAGGGCATTCCGGACGCCACGGTCCGCTCCCTGCTGGAATCCGCCGACGTCGATTGGGACGATATGGCGGCCAGCCAGCTGCGCCGACGCTACGGATCGCCCTCCGCTGACCCGGCCGAGAGGCAGAAGCGGGCGCAATTCCTCTTGCGTCGCGGCTTCGCCGCCGCCACAGTACGTGTTCTAACCCACGCCGAAGCGGAAGACCCCGACGACGACTGAAGGCAACGCGCCTTGATTCCGTGACTGGGCGCCTTTCGCGATCCTCGCAGCCCCAAGCCACGATCGCTCATGAAAACCGCCCAAATCCGTTCGACCTTCCTGGATTACTTCCGCGCCAAGGACCACACCATCGTGCCGTCGGCATCGCTGGTGCCTTCGAACGACCCCACGCTCCTGTTCACCAACTCGGGCATGGTCCCCTTCAAGAACGTGTTCCTCGGCAGCGAAAAGCCGGGCTACGTCCGTGCGGCCGACGTGCAGCGCTGCCTGCGTGCCGGTGGCAAGCACAACGACCTGGACCAGGTGGGCTACACCGCCCGCCACCACACCTTCTTCGAAATGCTGGGCAACTGGTCGTTCGGCGATTACTTCAAGCGCGATGCCATCCGCTACGCGTGGGAGCTGCTCACCGAGGTCTACAAGCTGCCGGCCGAGCGCCTGTGGGTCACCGTGTACCACACGGATGACGAGGCGTACGACCTGTGGAACAAGGAGATGGGCGTCCCCGCTGATCGCATCGTGCGCATCGGTGACAACAAGGGCGCGCCGTACGCATCGGACAACTTCTGGCAGATGGCCGACACCGGCCCCTGCGGCCCCTGCACGGAAATCTTCTACGACCACGGTCCGGACGTGGCTGGTGGCCCGCCCGGTTCGCCGGATGAAGATGGCGACCGCTACATCGAAATCTGGAACCTCGTGTTCATGCAGTTCGATCGCGCGCCCGATGGCACGCTCAGCCCGCTGCCGGCGCCGTGCGTCGATACCGGCATGGGCCTGGAGCGCCTGGCGGCCGTGCTGCAGCACGTGCATTCGAACTACGAGATCGATCTGTTCGCACACCTGATTCGTGAAGCCTCGCGCCTCACCAACACCGCGGACCTCGGCAACAAGTCGCTGCGCGTCATCGCCGATCACATCCGCGCCGCGTCGTTCCTTATCGTCGATGGCGTGCTGCCGTCGAACGAAGGCCGTGGCTACGTGCTCCGCCGCATCATCCGTCGCGCGCTGCGCCACGGTTGGATGCTCGGCGTGCGCGGCGACTTCTTCTGGAAGATGGTCGCGCCGCTGGTGGAAGAGATGGGCGAGGCTTACCCGGAGATTGCCGCGAAGCGCACGTTCGTCGAGCAGGCGCTCAAGGTGGAAGAAGAGCGCTTCGGCGAAACGCTCGAGCACGGCATGCGCCTGTTCGACGACATCGCGTCGAAGTCCGGCAAGATCATCCCGGGCGCCGATGCGTTCCGCCTCTACGACACCTACGGTTTCCCGGTCGACCTCACCGCCGATATCGCTCGCGAGCGCGATATGACGGTGGATATGGAAGGCTTCGAGCGTGCGATGGGCGAGCAGCGTGCGCGCGCCCGTGCCGCCAGCAACTTCTCGACCAAGGCGCAGCTGCCGGCCGAAGTGGCCAGCGCGCTGCAGCCGACCATCTTCACCGGTTACGACGCGCTCGACCTGGCCGATGCCAAGGTCGTTGCGATCGTCCGTGACGGCAAGGCCGTGGACCAGCTCGCCGATGGCGAAGAGGGCTTCCTCCTGCTCGACCGCACGCCGTTCTACGCCGAGTCGGGCGGCCAGGTGGGCGACACCGGCATGATCCGCAACCCGTCGGGCGCCCTCGCGGTGGAAGACACCCAGAAGGTCGGCGGTGCGTTCTTCGCCCACTTCGGCACTTGGCAGGGCTCCGCGCCGCTGCTCAAGGGTGCCGTGGTCGGTGCCTCGGTGGATGGCGCCCAGCGCCAGGCCACCGTGCTGAACCACTCGGCCACCCACCTGCTGCACGCTGCGCTGCGCACCGTGCTGGGCGACCACGTGACCCAGAAGGGCTCGCTGGTCGCACCGGAGCGTCTGCGTTTCGACTTCTCGCACTTCAAGCCGATGACCGGCGAGGAGCTGGCCGAGATCGAGCGCATGGTGAATGACGAAGTGCGCCGCAACGCGTCCGCCGACGTGCACCACATGGGCTACGACGAAGCCATCGAGTTCGGCGCCATGGCGCTGTTCGGTGAGAAGTACGGCGCGGAAGTGCGCGTCCTGAAGATGGGCGATTTCTCCACCGAACTCTGCGGCGGAACCCACGTGACCCGCACAGGCGATATCGGCCTGTTCAAGATCGTCTCCGAATCGGGCGTGGCGGCCGGCGTGCGTCGTATCGAAGCCGTGACCGGCGCGGGCGCCATGGCGCGCGTGGCGGATGAAGAGCGCATCCTGGGCGAAGTCTCCGGCCTGCTCGCCGCCAGCGGCGACGACGTGGTCGAGAAACTGCGCCAGCTCTTCGATAAGCAGAAGAAACTCGAAAAAGAGGTCGAATCCTTCAAGGCCAAGGCGGCCAGCTCCGCCTCGGCCGACCTGATGGAAGCGGCCACGGATGTGGCCGGCATCAAGGTGGTGGCCGCGCGCCTGGAGGGCCTGGACGCCAAGTCGCTGCGTGACAGCCTGGACGTGCTTAAGCAGAAACTAGGCGACTGCGCGGTGATCCTGGCCGGTGCGGCCGATGGCCGCGTTTCGCTCGTGGCGGGCGTCGGTGGCGCCGCGCTGGGCCGGGTCAAGGCAGGCGACCTGGTGGCCGAAGTGGCCTCGAAGATCGATGGCAAGGGCGGCGGCCGCCCGGATATGGCGCAGGGCGGTGGCGTGGATAGCCCCGCGTTGCCCGGCATCCTGGCGGGCATCCCGGCTTGGGTCGAGGGCAAACTTCGCTGAACGAACCCCGGCTGCCCCAGCGGCGGGGTGCCGTAAAGGCGCCCCGGTCAACCGTTTCAGCCGATCCTGCGTTGCACCAGCCTGATTGGCTCAGCTAGTATGATCCGAATGCCGAAACGCAATTTTCGGCATCGCTCAGTCGGGTCGACGTAGGCAGGACAGCTGGTTAGCGACACGCAAACAACAAGCCGGGGAAGGCAGATCGGCCTTCGATGGTCGAGAAGTCAATCCATCGGCGGCAAGACTCGGGGTGAGTTGTTGCCGGTGGGGAAGCCAATACCTGATTTTATGGAGTATCAATCATGCTGATTCTGACCCGCCGGGTCGGTGAAACCCTGATGATCGGTGACGAGGTGACGGTCACTGTTCTGGGTGTCAAAGGTAACCAGGTGCGTATCGGTATCAACGCGCCGAAGAACGTCGCGGTCCATCGCGAAGAGATTTACCAGCGCATCAAGAACGAGAACGATCCCGCCGGCCATTCGGGCGACGACCACGACCAGTAAAAAGCTTTACGGGCGACGCAAGGATCAGTATCCTTGCTGGCTCGTTCGGGCACCTGCCTAGAGCGATCAAAATGGAGAGTTGCCCGAGAGGCCGAAGGGGCTCCCCTGCTAAGGGAGTATAGGGTCAAAAGCCTTATCGAGGGTTCGAATCCCTCACTCTCCGCCAGTTACGCAAGACGCCCCGGAAGGGGCGTTTTGCGTTTGTGGGCCCAGTGCATGACCGGTCCATCGGCGGCTCCAGGCGTTCGATTCGCGCAACGCGATCGAAAGTGAGCTACCGCACAGTTCACCACTATAGGCTGCCCCGTATCGCACGTTGCGGCAGGCGCCAACCTTGCATGTGTCGGAATACCCCTCGTATTCTTGCGAGAGGGGGCACCCGTGATCGACTTCACTACGATCGCCGTGGACAGGAGCGGTCGCGGCCCGCTGTGCGCAATTCTGGATCACATGGAGCATAGGAAATGGTTCGTTTTCGTAGCCGCCGCAAGGCGTTGATCGCGTCCGCGGGCGTGGCGCTGTTGTTCTCTTCGTTCGTTACGCAGGCAGCGACCTGCGAGGAATCGTTCAAGACCATTGGCGATCCCCGTAACGGTCTCGCCTTCCTTGCCGAGCGCACGGTACCGGGCCTCAGCATCGATAGCGCACTGGGCCAGATCCGCCAGTACGGCCTGGATGAGAAATTCGTCGTCGGCGCCGACGCGATGAACGGCAAGGACGGCCAGGTCTACCTGGTACAGGACTCAAGCAATCCGCCGGTGGTCGTGACCTTCACGGCCAGCCCTGACGGCACCGTGGGCCTCGCCACCAAGCTGGCCCGTGGCCAGAAGATGGATACCGAGGCCGGCAAGCAGTACCTGTGCGGGATGCTCGGCAAGATCAAGCCAGGTAAGGAAGGCGAGGCAATCGCTGCCGAGGCTCACAGCAAGTCCGATGCGAATCGCATGACCGACACGACGGCCGTCGAGCTGTCGGAGCGCCTGGGTAAGGAAGCCAAGAAGCTTTCCAATGCGATGAATTCCGGTTCGTTCAAGGATCTGCTCCTGGGTACCCGTACCAGCCCGGACACCATGCGTGATCGCGACGCGATGTTTGCGCCGTTGGTTGCGAAGTACGTTGGCCGTAAGTACCGGATCGATGGCGAGGTGTATACGGCCTCGATCAACCAGTACAGCGGTGTGGGCGAGGTGGCATGGCTGGTGACGAAGACCCGGGGTCTTCTGAGCGTCCGTCAGGATGACGACATGAACAACAGCCAGTTCACCGTGATTTGCGCCATGGCCAAGGATCAGCTTCCGCTGGTCACGATGCTGCGTATCCACGACTTCGCCAAACTCGAAGGCACCGTGGACAGCATCAACCTGTCGGGTATCCACCTCAAGGATTGCCGCCAGGCTAACTGAGCGTGAGACGCGCCGGTTCCACAGAACGCCCCGCAAGGGGCGTTTTGTTTTTCCGCTTGTGCGCTACCTAAACTTGATCGGGCGCAACCGGTCGCACGTGCTACCTGCCTACGCTGGGCCTTTTGCCAGCCAACAGGCGCGTCCATGTCCATCGGTTACAACGACCTCCACACCAGCTACGGCCGGTGCCTTCGCTCGCGCGGTTTCATTGAGCGTTTCTACGAGATCCTTCTCGCGCGCGACCCCAGGATCCCGCCGATCTTCGCGAAAACCGATTTCCAGAAGCAGCACATGGCCTTGCGTCGCGGGATCAGCCTGGCGATCTCCTGGGCGGCGGGTGATGGCATGGCCAAGCGCCCGGTCGAGGAGATGATCCGCGTCCATGCGCGGACGGGCAGGGCGCCCGTCCCGCCGGAATTCCATGACATGTGGCTCGACAGCCTGCTGCAGGCCATTCGCGAACGTGATGACCAACTGACGCCGGAACTGGAGGCCCGCTGGCGAGAGGCCATGGGTAAGGTCACCTGGGCGTTTGCGGCGGCGTTCTGACGCCGCTTTTTTTCCTACGCACAAACAAAAACACCGGCCAGTGGCCGGTGTTTTCGATGAAACGATTGGTCGGGGAGACAGGATTCGAACCTGCGACTTCTACGTCCCGAACGTAGCGCTCTACCAGGCTGAGCTACACCCCGACGGGAGCCGCGTATATTAGCCATGACCGATCCGGTTAGCAACACTTCGTCTCAATTTTTTTACAGGGCGCCTGCCGGGCCGTCCGTAGCCATCTGGTACTCTATGGGGCTGCCGCTTGGCGCCCCACGTACTGCCCGAAGAGGATTTGCATGGCACTCACCCCGGCCCGCACGATGCCTGGTGTCCTCGAGCTCCTGCCGCTCGACCAGATCGCGTTCCAGCGCATGCTGGATACCATCCGCCGCAACTACGAGCGGTTCGGTTTCCTGCCCATCGAAACGCCGGTCATCGAGCATAGCGACGTCCTGCTGACCAAGACCGGCGGCGAGACCGAGCGCCAGGTCTACTTCGTGCAGTCCACCGGCTCGCTCAACGCGACCGACAAGGAGCAGGGCGCGGTGCCCGAGCTGGCGCTGCGCTTCGACCTCACCGTGCCGCTCGCCCGCTACGTGGCCGAGCACGAGCACGACCTGAGCTTCCCGTTCCGTCGCTACCAGATGCAGCGCGTGTACCGCGGTGAGCGTGCCCAGCGCGGCCGCTTCCGCGAGTTCTACCAGTGCGATATCGACGTGGTCGGCAAGGATTCGCTGTCGGTCCGCTACGACGCCGAGATCCCGGCCGTCATCTACAGCGTGTTCCGCGAGCTCAACATCGGCGCGTTCACCATCCAGCTCAATAACCGCAAGCTCATGCGCGGTTACTTCGAGAACCTGGGCGTGGCCGATGCCGAGCAGCAGATGCTCGTGCTGCGCGAAGTGGACAAGCTCGACAAGCGCGGCCCGGACTACGTCCGCGATACGCTCACCGGCGAAGCCTTCGGCCTGTCGGCGGATGTCGCTGAGAAAATCCTCGCGTTCGTGCAGGTGCGTTCGACCGGCGTGGACGATGCGTTCGCCAAGCTCGACGCCCTGGGCTCCGGCTCGGAAACCTTCGAGCAGGGCAAGGCCGAGCTGAAGGAAGTGCTGGCGCTCATCCGCGATTTCGGCGTGCCCGAGACGCACTTTGCGCTCAATCTTTCGATCGCGCGCGGCCTCGACTACTACACGGGCACCGTGTACGAGACCACGCTCAACGATCACCTGGCCATCGGCTCGGTGTGTTCGGGCGGCCGTTACGAGAACCTGGCTGGCCAGTACACCAAGTCGCACCTGCCGGGCGTCGGTATTTCGATTGGCCTGACCCGCCTGTACTGGCAGCTGCGCGATGCGGGCCTCGTGTCCACCGCGCAGAGCACGGTGGACGTGCTCGTGACCCAGATGGATGCCGCGCAGATGCCGGCATACCTCGCTGTCGCGAACGAGCTGCGCACTGCCGGCATCGCCACCGAGGTGGTGCTGGAGGGTGGCAAGCTCGGCAAGCAGTTCAAGTACGCCGACCGTGCAGGCATCCGTTTCGTGATCGTGCTCGGCGAGGATGAAATCGCCAAGGGCGTGGTCACGGTGAAGGACCTGCGCCGCGAAGATCAGTTCGAAGTCTCGCGCGCGGATCTGGTGAAGACCCTGCGCGTCGAGCTGGCCCAGGCCGAAATCGGCCGCTAAGCAAAATCTGTAGGAGCGCGCTTCTACAAAAGCCACCCCCTAACCCCCGCTCATCTCACGGTAGTTCGCCATGACCAGCAGCATCCTTCTCGACGGCCGTAGCCTCACGCGCGCCCAGGTTGTCGCCATCGCCCGCCAGGGCGCCTCCATCACCCTCGATGAGAAGCAGCTGGTCAAGGTGAAGCGCGCCGCGGATTTCCTCGCGGAGAAGGTGGGTGGTGGTGAGCCGATCTATGGCGTGACCACGGGCTTCGGCAGCAACGCCGACAAGCTGCTGGGTGCGCACCGCGTGCGCGACGAGCTGCCGGGCGGCAACCCGGAAGCGCGCGATGGCACGCTGATGGAAGAGCTGCAGCACAACCTGATCATCACCCACGCCGTGTGCGTGGGTAAGCCGTTCTCGGTCGACGTGGTCCGCGCGATGCTCGCCATTCGCGTGAACACGCTGATGCGCGGCCATTCGGGCATCCGTGTGGACACGCTCCGCGCCCTGGCTGAACTGCTCAACCGCAACGTCATTCCCGTCATTCCCGAGAAGGGCTCGGTGGGCGCCAGCGGCGATCTCGCGCCGCTCTCGCACCTGGCCATCGTGCTGCTGGGTGGCGGTGAAGCCTTCTACGAAGGCGAGCGCATCCCGGGCGCCGAGGCGCTGAAGCGCGCGGGCCTGGAGCCGGTGCGTCTTTCGTTCAAGGAAGGTCTGGCGCTGAACAACGGCACCACGCAGATGCTCGCGACCGGCGTGCTGGCGCTGGCCTCGCTCGAAACCCTGATCAAGACCGCCGACCTCGCGCTGGCCATGACGCTCGACGCGTTCGCTGGCCGCACCGGCGCGTACGCGGAAGAAGTGCACGCCCTGCGTCCGCATCCAGGCCAGGTCGCGTCGGCCATTGAGTTCCGCCGCCTGCTCGAAGGCTCCACGCTCGCGGATATCGCCTACCACCTGGTGCCGCGCTTCCGTCCGTGGCTGTCCGATTCGTGGTCGGAACCGGCGGAGCAGGCGTACCGCTTCGATATCGGTTGGGACTGGGTGCCTGCCACGCAGCGCCACGGCAAGGAGGCGTTCTACTCGCGCTTCCTCCCGTTCAAGGGCGGCAAGAAGCATCAGCCGCAGGACGCTTACTGCCTGCGTTGCGCACCGCAGGTGCACGGTGCGGTGCGCGATGCGTGGGAGCAGGCCTGCCGCGTGTTCGATGTGGAACTCAACGCGGTGACCGATAACCCGCTGGTGTTCCCGGATGCGGAAAACGCCGAGGTGATCGAAGACCAGGTGATCTCCGCGGGCCACTTCCACGGCATGCCGCTCGCGCTGGCCATGAGCTACGTGAAGGCGGCGATCCCGGTGCTTGCCTCGATCTCGGAGCGCCGCACCGCCAAGCTGGTGGATCCGGCCAATAACGACGGCTTGCCGGCGTTCCTGATCGGCAACGAAGATGCCACCGATTCCGGCTTCATGATCGTGCAGTACACCGCCGCCGCGCTGGTGAACGACCTGGCGACGCGCGCGCATCCGGCGTCGGTGTATTCCGTGCCGACCAGTGCGAACGCCGAAGACCACGTTTCCATGGGCGCGAACGAAGCCCGTCACGTGCTGGAGATGACCGAAGATCTCGGTCACGTCCTCGCGATGGAGCTGTACACCGCGGCGCAGGCGCTGGAATACCGTCAGGACATGCTCAACGCCGCGCGCACGCTCTCCAAGCGTGGCGATTGGCAGGCGCTCGCTGCGAAGATCGCTGGCGCGCCGCGCACGGATTCGCCGCATTACCCGCAGTTCGAAAAGGAAGTGCGCGCGCTGATGGATGCGCTCGCCAGCGCCGAGGACTTCCACGGCGGTGTCGCCGTGCGCGAGGCGCTTGCCACGTTGCGCGAGCAGATCGCCTTCATGCAGCGCGACCGCGCGATGGATGGCGAGGTGCGCCTCATGTGTGAGCTGGTCGCTTCCGGCCGCCTGGTCGCAGGCGTCGCCTAAGCGGGTTCATCCGCCGGCGCGCGATGGCGCGCCGTGCGCGGGCGCTTCTTGGTTTCCACGTAGGCCTCGTCGTTTTCGTCGTCTTCCACCGGCTCGTCAGGCGCGGTCGGTTCGCCATCCTGCAGTGGCGGGATCACGCATTCGATAAGGCCCGAGCGCACGTTGGCCAGGTACTGGTAGAGCTGCGCATCGTTGCGTAGCCCCAGCTTGGCCATGGCTGAGCGCTTCTGCCGGCTAATGGTCTTGATGCTGCGCGTCATCAGCTGGCCGACCTCGGCCAGGGAGAGTCCGCGCGCATAGGCACGGAGCACATCCACCTCGCGTGGGGTCAGCTGCCGCGAGGGCCCGTCTTCCGCATCGACGCGATCCATATCGCGAAACGCCCGGCGCACCGCGGGGCTCAGGAACGCGCGCCCGATGCTGGCCGCGTGCACCGCCATGGTGATGCCGCGCAGGCTCGCGCTCTTATCGAACAGGGCGGCCACACCGATATCGAGCATGTGCCTCAGGGCGGGCAGGTTGCCGAGCCGGCTCATGACCACGATGCCGATATCCGGGCGCAGGGCGCGGATACGCCGTACCAGGCCCACGCTATCGGGGTGTGTGCCATCGGGCATGAAGGGATCGACGATCAGTACCTCGCAATCGACCTCGGTCAGGGTCTGGAGGAGGGTATCGGTGTCGTTGACGGTCGCAACGACCGTGTAGAGGTGTTTCTTGAGGGCGGCTTCGACACCGGCGACCACGACCGGCTGGTCGTCGGCGATGACAACGGGGCTCGTCATGCGTACGGCTCATATCTCCAGGGGATGTGCCCACCATCTTGGCGACCCGGTGCCGCGCGGTATATGGAACAAAAGCGCAATCTTCTGTCGGCGAATTCCGACCCTGGTTGCCACCGTGTAGTTGTCGGCCTACAATGGGCTATCGTATTAACGCGTTAGTACATTATGAAGCGACGCTCCCTGGATCCGGAAACCCCCTCCGACTCGGCCGAGACCAGCCTTTGCGAGGCTCTGCTGGGCCTCTCAACGGTGGATGAGATGCGGGCCTTCCTCCACGACCTGTGCACCCCGGCCGAGATCGAAGTGATGGTCGATCGCTGGCGGGTGGTGCCGTACCTGCTCGATGGCCGCTCCTACCGGGAGATCCACGAGCGCACGGCCGTGAGCATCACCACCATCGGGCGCGTCGCGCGCTACCTCAACCAGGGCGCAGGCGGCTACATGGCCGCCGCCGCCCGCCGCAACCAGGGAACCAGCGCATGAAGCCGCGTGACCGCCTACGCATCGCCATGCAGAAATCCGGCCGCCTGACCGAGCCCGCCCAGGAGCTCCTGGCGCGCTGCGGCCTCAAGTTCCGCCAGAGCCGCGACAAGCTGTTCTGCTTCGGCGAGGGCGAGCCCGTGGATCTCCTGCTGGTCCGCGATGACGATATTCCCGGCCTGATCGCCGAAGGCGTCTGCGACCTCGGTATCGTCGGCCGCAACGTGCTGCGCGAATTCCAGCTCTCCAACCCGGCGACGGGCAGTGGGCTCGCCGAGCTTCGCCCGCTCGGCTTCGGCAGCTGCCGTCTTTCCATCGCGTTGCCGCAGGACGAGCCGTACGACAGTCCGCAGCAGTTGCACGGGCAGCGTATCGCCACGTCGTATCCCGGCCTGCTCGGTGACTGGCTGCGCAGCCACAACGTGGATGCGAAGGTGGTGTACCTCGCCGGCTCGGTGGAAATCGCCCCGCGCCTCGGCACCGCCGATGCGATCTGCGATCTCGTATCCAGCGGCGCCACCCTGGTGGCCAACCAGCTACGCGAAGCCGCGGTAATCGTGGAAAGCGAGGCCGTGCTCGCCGGCCACAGCGTATTGCCCAGCGATGAGCGTGGCGAGATCGCCGAGCTGCTGCTGCGCCGCCTCGATGGCGTGATCCAGGTGCGCGATTCGCGCCTGATCCTGATGCAGGCCTCGCGCGATGCGTTGCCAGCGATCACTCGCCTGCTGCCGGGCCTGCCGATTCCCACGCTCACCCAGGTGGATGGCGCGCCCGACCAGGTCGTGTTGCAGGCGCTGTGCGCGGGTAGCGTGAGCTGGCGCCAGCTGGAAGACATGAAGCGTGCCGGCGCCCGTGACATGTTGGTGCTGCCGGTGGAGAAGATGCTGGCATGAAGCGGATCGACTGGAACACGCTCGACGAAGCAGGGCGCGCAGGCGCACTCGCCCGGCCGGCGCAGTCGCGCTCGGTGGCGTTGCGGGATGGCGTGGAGGTGATCATCGCCGACGTCCGCGCCCGTGGCGACGTGGCGCTGCGCGAACTCACCGCGCGCTACGACGGCACGACGCTTGAGGCGCTCGCTGTCACCGATGACGAATTCGCGGCCGCGGAAGCGCGGTTAGCTCCCGAACTGAAAGCTGCGGTGCGCGAGGCCGCCGAACGTATCGAGCGTTTCCACCGCGCCGCCGCACCTACGGCCGTGAGTGTGGAAACGGCGCCGGGCGTGCGCGTGGAACGCGTGCTGCGGCCGATTCGCCGGGTAGGCCTGTACGTACCGGCCGGCGGCGCGCCGCTGCCGTCCACGGCGATCATGCTGGGCGTGCCCGCCGCGATCGCCGGCTGCCAGGAGGTGGTGCTGTGCACGCCGGTACAGGCGAACGGCCGGTGCGACGATGCGGTGCTCTTCGCCGCGAAGGCCACGGGCGTGCACACGGTATTCAAGCTGGGCGGCGCGCAGGCCATCGCGGCCATGGCGTACGGCACCGACAGCGTGCCTCGTTGCGACAAGCTGTTCGGCCCGGGCAATGCGTGGGTCACCGAGGCGAAGCTGCAGGTATCGGGCGATCCGGACGGTGCGGCGATCGATATGCCGGCCGGCCCTTCCGAGGTGCTCGTGATCGCCGATGCCGACGCCGATCCGCGCTTCATCGCCGCCGACCTGCTGTCGCAGGCGGAGCACGGCCCGGATTCGCAGGTGCTGCTGGTGAGCCCTTCCGCCGCGCTGCTCGATGCGGTGGAAGAAGAGGTCGAAGTCCAGCGTCGCGCGCTGCCGCGTGCCGAGGTCGCCGCCAGCGCCTTGGCCGAAAGCCGCCTCGTACTGGTCAGCGATCTCGACCAGGCCGTGGCGGTCAGCAACCAGTACGCGCCGGAACACCTGATCCTCCAGACCGCCGATCCACGCGGATTGCTCGATGGTGTGGAATCCGCCGGTTCCGTCTTCCTCGGCGAATGGACGCCCGAATCCCTCGGCGACTACTGCAGCGGCAGCAACCACGTGCTGCCGACCTACGGCTATGCGCGCAGCTACAGCGGCGTATCCGTGGCGAGTTTCCAGAAGCAGGTGACGGTGCAGGAGGCCAGCGCGGCCGGCCTGCGCGCGATTGGCCCTTGCGCCGCGACGCTCGCCGCCGCCGAACAACTGGATGCCCACCGCCGTGCGGTTACCTTGCGCCTTGAAGCCATGGGGGCCGACGCATGAGTGTCCTCGACCTTGCCCGCGCCGAGATCCGCGCGCTTGCGCCGTATTCAAGCGCACGCATGGAGGCGTCGGGCGGCACCGTGCTGCTCAACGCGAATGAATCCGCCCGCGCACCGAGTATTCCCGGCGGCGATGGGCTGAACCGTTACCCCGACCCGCAGCCGCGTGGCCTGGTGGAAACGCTGGCCGAACTCTATGGCAGCACGCCTGATCGCCTGCTGGTGACGCGCGGCAGTGACGAGGCCATCGACCTGCTGACGCGCGCGTTCTGTCGCGCCGGCCAGGACGGCATCGTGATCTCGCCGCCCACCTTCGGCATGTATGCCGTCTCGGCGCGCATCCAGGATGCCGCCGTGGTGGAGGCGCCGCTGGACGCCGACGGCTCGCTCGATCCCGACAAGCTCCTCGCCGCGGTGACGCCGGGCACGAAGCTGGTCTATGTCTGCACGCCGAACAACCCCACGGGCAACCTCGTGCCCCTCGAGACGTTGAAGCGCATCGCCGACGCCTTGCAGGGCAGAGCGCTGCTCGTGGTGGATGAGGCCTATGCCGAGTTCTCCGGTACGCCGAGCGCTACCACGCTGATCGATAGCTACGACCATGTAGCCGTGCTGCGTACGTTGTCGAAGGCCTGGTCGCTTGCGGGCGCACGCGTAGGCACGCTGATTGCGCGCGCCGAGGTGATCGGCCTGTTGCGCCGGATCATCGCGCCGTACCCGCTGCCGTCGCCCTGCGTGGATGCCGCCCTGGCGGCGCTCTCGTACGAGGGCCGCCGCGTGCAGCGCCACCACGTGCACGAGCTGTTGAACGAGCGCGCCCGCATGGCTGTGGCCTTGGCGAAGTCGCCCGGTGTACGGGCGGTGCTGCCGTCTCACGCCAACTTCCTGGCCGTGCGCTTTGACGACGCGGCGGGTACCTATAAGCGCCTGCTCGCCGCGGGCGTGGTGGTGCGCGATATCACGAAGTACCCGGGTCTGGGCGATGCCTTGCGCATCACCATCGGTACCGGCAATGAAAACGACCGCGTACTCGCCGTACTGCGGGCGGGAGCGAGTGCATGAGCCGCAAGATTCTTTTCGTCGACCGCGATGGCTGCATCATCGAAGAGCCTGCGGATGAGCAGATCGACAGCTTCGAAAAGCTGGCGCTCGTGCCCGGCGTGGTCGCGGCATTGCAGCGTTTTGTCGGCGCGGGCTACGAGCTGGTGCTGGTCAGCAACCAGGATGGCCTGGGCACGCCCAGCTTCCCGCAGGAAACCTTCGACGGCCCGCACAACCTGCTGCTGCGCATTCTCTCGTCGCAGGGCATCCGCTTCCGCGAACAGCTGATCGACCGCAGCTTCCCCCACGAAAACCTCGATACGCGCAAGCCGAACACCGGCCTGGCCCGGCACTGGCTGGCGGACGATAGCTGGAGCCGTGCACAGTCGGCCATGGTGGGCGATCGCGATACCGACATCACCTTCGCCGCGAACATGGGCGTGCGCGGCTTCCGCGTGGGAAGCGCCGGGCAGAGCTGGGCCGAGGTAGCCCACGCCGTGCTCGATGCACCGCGCGTTGCGGACGTCACCCGCAAGACGAAGGAAACCGCCATCCGCGTCCAGGTGGATCTGGATCGCGTGGCCGAACCGGTGATCCACACCGGCCTGGGCTTCTTCGACCACATGCTGGAGCAGATCGGCAAACACGGCGGCTTTGCGCTGAGCCTGCGCTGCGATGGCGATACGCATATCGACGAGCACCACACGATCGAGGACTGCGCGCTGGCGCTCGGTCAGGCCCTGCGCCAGGCCCTCGGCGACAAGCGTGGCATCGGCCGTTATGGCTTTGCGTTGCCCATGGATGAAAGCGCCGCGCGTGCGGAGCTGGATCTTTCGGGTCGTCCGTACTTCGTGTTCGAAGGCAGCTTCCCGCGCGAACGCGTGGGCGATGTACCCACCGAACTGGTACCTCACTTCTTCCGCTCGTTGTGCGAAACGCTGGGTGCCAACCTGCACCTCACCGTCGTGGGCGATAACGCGCACCACATGGTGGAAGGCTGTTTCAAGGTCGTGGCGCGCACCCTGCGCCAGGCCATCCGCCGCGAGGGCGCGGAACTGCCCAGCACCAAGGGAAGTCTCTGATGCGTGTCGTGCTTGTCGATGCCGGTGGTACGAACATCGGGTCGGTCCGTTACGCGTTACAGCGGCTGGGTACCGATGCCGAGCTGACGGCCGACGCGGGACGCATCCGTGCGGCCTCGCACGTGATCCTGCCCGGCGTGGGTGCGGCCGGCCCCGGCATGCGCCGCCTGCATGAGGCCGGGCTGGTCGATGTGCTGCGCGGGCTCAAACAGCCGGTGCTGGGCGTATGCCTTGGCATGCAGCTGCTGTGCGAGCACTCGGACGAAGCCGATACCCCGTGCCTTGGCGTGGTGCCTGCGCAGGTGCGCCACCTGCCGGCCGCCCCGGGTCTTCGCGTGCCGCACATGGGCTGGAACACGCTGCAATCGAAGGGCGACCACGCGCTCACCGACGGCCTGCGCGATGGCGATACCGCGTACTTCGTGCACAGCTACGCCGTACCGGTGGGCGAGTACACGCTGGCGGCGAGCGAACACGGCACGCCGTTCTCGGCGATGGTCGCCTTCGGCAATTTCATGGGCATGCAGTTCCACCCCGAGCGTTCCGCCGGCGTGGGCGCCCAGCTTCTTCGGAACTTTCTTTCGCTATGACGCTACCGATTCCCGCCATCGACCTGCGCGAAGGCAAGGTCGTGCGCCTGTTCAAGGGCGATTACGAACAGCAGACCACGTTCGCGTTCGAGCCGGTGGAACTGGCCAAACGCTATGCCGCGGACGGTGCGAGCTGGCTGCACGTGGTGGATCTGGATGGCGCTCGCTCGGGCCGCTTCGAAAACCTGCCGACGCTGAGCGCCATTGCCGCTTCCGCGGGCCTCTCCGTGCAAGCGGGCGGCGGCGTGCGTGATGAAGACGGCGTGCGTCGCCTGCTGGATGCGGGCGTGGCGCGCGTCGTCGTGGGCAGCATTGCGATGCGCGAACCGGAATCGGTCGCCGCGTGGATCGGCCGCTACGGCGCCGAACGCATCGTGCTGGCGCTGGATACGCGGTTCCGTGATGGCCAGTGGCGTCTGCCCAGTGCGGGCTGGACCGCCGATGAAGCGCGTACGCTGGACGACCTGTTGCCATTCTATGAGAGCGCCGGTGCGCGCCATCTGCTGTGTACGGATATCGATCGCGACGGCACCATGACGGGGCCGAACACCGCGCTGTATCGCCACGTGGCGTCGGTGGCGCCGAAGCTGGACGTGCAGGCCTCGGGTGGCGTGCGCTCGCTCGCCGACGTGGCGGGCCTGGCCTTGCAAGGCGTGGCGGGTGTGATCCTGGGGCGCGCGTTGCTGCAGGGCGAATTCACGGTGGCCGAGGCGCTGGCCGTGACGGCCAAGGCGGATGCGTCATGCTGAGCCGCCGCATCATTCCCTGTCTGGACGTGCGCGATGGCCAGGTCGTAAAGGGCGTGCGTTTCCGCGACCACGTGGTGGTTGGCGAGATCGTCGAGCTGGCGCTCCGCTACCGCGATGAAGGCGCCGATGAGCTCGTGTTTTACGACATCACGGCAAGCCCGGAAGGGCGCCGCGTCGACCGCGACTGGGTGGAGCGCGTAGCGCGCGAGATCGATATTCCGTTCTGCGTGGCGGGCGGGATCCGTTCGGTGGAAGATGCGCGCGAGGTGTTGCACGCGGGCGCGGACAAGATCTCGATCAACTCGCCCGCGCTGGAGCGGCCGGCACTCGTCGGCGAGATCGCCGAGGCTTTCGGCGTGCAGTGCGTGGTGGTAGGTATCGATAGCCTGCGTGATGAGGATGGTGAGTGGCGTGTGCGCCAGTACACCGGCGATCCCTCGCGCACGCAGGCCTTGCGCAAGCTTACGCTCGACTGGATCCGCGAAGTGCAGGACCTGGGTGCGGGTGAGATCGTGTTGAATTGCATGGGTACCGACGGCGTGCGCCGGGGCTACGATATCGAACAGCTTCTCGCCGCGCGCGCGCTTTCCCGTGTGCCGCTGGTGGCCTCCGGTGGCGCGGGTACACCGGCGCACTTCACCGAGGTGTTCCGCGAAGCAGACGTCGATGCCGCGCTCGCTGCCAGTGTTTTCCATTCCGGCGATATCGCCATTCCGGCTCTGAAGCGCGAACTGCGCACGCAGGGTATCGAGGTACGTGTATGACCCCCGATTTCGCCAAGGGCGATGGCCTGGTGCCTGCGATCATCCAGCACGCCCGCACGGGCGAGGTGTTGATGCTCGGTTACATGGATGAGGCGGCGCTGGCGAAGACCCGCGAGAGTGGCCTCGTCACGTTCTTCAGCCGCAGCAAGCAGCGCCTTTGGACGAAGGGCGAAACGTCCGGCGATACGCTGGCGCTGGTCGATCTGAAAATCGACTGCGATAACGACACCTTGCTGGTCCGCGCGTTGCCTGCGGGGCCGACGTGCCACACCGGTACGACAAGCTGCTTCGGAAACGAGGTGGTGCCTTCGCTGGGTTTCCTGGCGGAGCTCGATGCGCTGGTGGCATCGCGGCACGCCGAGCGACCGGAAGGCAGCTATACGACGACGCTGTTTGAAGGTGGCATTCGCCGTATCGCGCAGAAGGTAGGCGAGGAGGGCGTGGAAACCGCGCTGGCCGCGGTAGCGCAGGATGACGATGCGCTCATCGGCGAGGCCGCCGACCTGGTGTTCCACCTGATGGTGGCACTGCGAGCGCGCGGCATCGGCTTTGAAGCTGTGGCAACCAAGCTAGCCTCACGCCACAGGTAGGAGCCCACCCTGTGGGCGACGCCGTTCGCGAGAACGCCGCAGGACCTGAGCCCTGAGGCGAAAGATGTCGCCCACAGGGTGGGCTCCTACGCGCGTAACTCACACGATCGCGAGGACGTCTTCCGGCGGCCGGCCAACGGCGGCTTTCTTGCCGTTGATGAACACCGGACGCTCAAGCAGCTTCGGGTGTTCGACCATATAGGCGATGAGCTCGGCGCGGCTGCCGTTGGCAGGCACGCCGGCGAAGTCATCCTCGCCCTTGCGCATCAATTCGCGCGGTTCGCGGCCAAGTAGCTTCAGCACGCGATCCAGTTCCGCCGCCGAGGGCGGCGTCTTCAGGTATTCCACGATGGTGGGCTCGACGCCGTGCTGCTGGAGCAGCGCCAGCGTCTCCCGCGATTTAGAGCATCGCGGGTTATGCCAAAGCACTGACATGCTTAGAAGTTGCCGCCGCGGTTACCACCGCCGCCATTGCCGCCACGGTTGCCGCCGCGCGGGCCGCGGTTACCGCCGCCCTGGCCGCCCTGGCCACCACGGTTGCCGCCGCCAGCACCACCGGCGCCACGCGGGCCACGGTTGCCGCCAGCGCCGCCACCGGAGGCACGGTTGCCACCCGAGCGGCTCGGGCCGCCCTGGCCGCCACCACCGCCGCCGTAGGAGCGATTACCGCCGCCCTGGCCGCCCTGGCCACCGCCGCCGTACGAACGATTGCCACCGCCGCCCTGGCTACGGTTACCGCCACCCTGGCCGCCACCGCCGCCATAGGAGCGATTGCCGCCACCCTGGCCGCCCTGGCCACCACGCGGGCCACGGCTACCGCCGCGGTTGCCGGCGCCGTCGCCTGCGACGTTGCCGTTCGCGTTGCCGCCACCGGTGCGGCTATCGCCGGCGAACCAGGTGCGCATGGCCGGCAGTTCCTGGCCCGGCGCGACGCGGCGCGAGGAGGGCTTGCGCGGCTTGGAGGCGCGGTCCGGGCGAGCGACGTTGCCGTTCACTTCGCGGCCACCGCCGCCACCCTGGCCCGGACGACCACCACGGCCGCCGCGACCGCCACGGCCCGGGGTATCGTCGCGGAGGCGATCGAATGCGGTGAGTTCGCGGGCTTCATCATGGCGTGCCGAGCTCCAGGCACCCGTGCTGCCCTTGTCGGGACGGTATTCGGTGACATGGCGCGGGGCGCGGCGCTGGTGCACCACGGCGCTGAGGGTGAGCACCGGATCCGGCGCACCCAGGCCAGCGCGTTCGCGCAGGGACTTGATCGCGGTTTCGTCGAGCGATTCGCAATCACCGCGGCGCAGGGCGCGCGGCAGTTCCACGGTGCCGTAGCGGATGCGCTTCAGGCGGCTCACCAGGAAACCCTGGGAATCCCACAGGCGGCGCACTTCGCGGTTACGGCCCTCGCGGATCGTGACGCGGAACCAGCTGTGGCTGCCGCCACGGCTGATGGTGGCGATTTCGTCGAAGCGGGCGGGGCCGTCTTCCAGCTCCACGCCGGCCTTGAGGCGCTCGATGATTTCATCGGGCACTTCGCCGTGCACGCGGCAGAGGTATTCACGCTCGAGGCCGCTCTTCGGGTGCATCAGCGCGTTGGCGAGTTCGCCATCGGTGGTGAGCAGGAGCAGGCCGGTGGTGTTGATATCGAGGCGGCCCACGGCGACCCAGCGCGCACCCTTCAGGCGCGGCAGCTGTTCGAACACGGTGGGGCGGCCTTCGGTGTCTTCGCGGGTGGTCACCACGCCTTCCGGCTTGTGGTAGACCAGCACTTCGGCATCGCTGCGGCTATCGGTGGCAACGACGAACTGCTTGCCGTCGATGGTGACGCGGTCGCCGGCGTGGACGCTGGCGCCAATGCTGGCGACGGTGCCGTTGACCTCGACCTCGCCAGCCTGGATGCGCTGTTCGAGCATCCGGCGCGAGCCGAGACCGGCGTTGGCCAGCACTTTGTGCAGGCGTTCTTCGAGCTGTGCGGCTTCGCCGGTGGGGGCGTCGCTGCGCTTCAGGCTAAGTACGGAACGTTGTGGCGCATTCATGCGCGTGACTCCTCGGGGTTTTGCCCGGCGCCTTCGTCTTCATCGGCGGCGCCGTCGGGGTTCTCTGCCTCATCGGCAGTGTGGGAAGCCGCGGCGATGTCGTCATCGCCGGCGGGCGGTTCGTTGGCGGCCTCGTCACCTTCATCGCCTTCCACGCCCAGGTCGGGCAGGGCGGCTCGGGCCGGGACGCCATCCGCATCGCCTTCAAGGCGTAGCTGCGGGTTGAGCTCTTCAAGGTCGCGGATCTCCGACAACGGCGGGAGGCTGTCCAGCGACTTGAGGTTGAAGTAATCCAGGAACATGCGGGTGGTGCCGAACAGGGCCGGGCGGCCCGGGACGTCACGGTGGCCCACCACGCGGATCCATTCGCGTTCCTCGAGCGTCTTGATGATGTTCGAAGAGACCACCACGCCACGGATCTGTTCAATCTCCGGGCGGGTGATGGGCTGGCGGTACGCGATAAGCGCCAGCGTTTCCAGCAGGGCTCGCGAGTAACGGCTGGGCTTTTCCGCCCACATCCGCGAGACCCATCCATGCACTTCGCGGCGCACCTGGTAGCGCCAGCCGGAGGCGACTTCCAGCAGTTCGACGCCGCGTCCTTCGCAGTCGGCGGCGAGCAGTTCAAGCGCTGCCCTGAGCTGGTCCGCGCCGACGTCCTCTTCCTCGCCGAAGATCGCATTGAGCTGCGCGATCGTCATCGGCTGGGTCGACGCCAGCAGCGCCGCTTCCACGATGGGTTTGAGCTGTTCGGGTTGCATAGGCCTTGGAGTGTGCCGTGCCCTCGGGCGCGGTTCGGTTCGTGCGCGGGAGCCGCCGCACCTGCGACGCCCCCCTGTTCGTGGCCCGGCTGGGCCTTCAGGCGAGCGCTTCTTCGGGCTCGGCCTCCGTCTGTACCTTCGTCTTCAGGTAGATCGGGCCCAGGGCTTGTTCCTGGACGATCTCGACGAGCATTTCCTTCGCAAGCTCCAGCATGGCCAGGAAGGTGACCACGACGCCGAGCCGGCCTTCGCTGATATCGAACAACGTTTCAAAGCGGTGGAACCCACCCGTGCCCAGCGAGTTGAGCAGATCGCCCATGCGCTGGCGGACGCTGAGCGGTTCGCGCTGGATCGCGTGGTGCGTGAACAGATCGGCACGCTTGAGCACATCCTTGAGCGCGAGCAGCATCTCCTTCAGGTCGAGCGGGGGCGGGACCCGTACCACGTTGTGCTCGCCGACGAAGGCGTGCACCACGGTGGTATCGCGTTCCAGGCGCGGCAGTTCTTCAATATCCTGCGCGGCCTTCTTGAAGCGTTCGTACTCCTGCAAGCGGCGTACCAGTTCCGCTCGCGGATCGTCCTCGAGGCCTTCCTCGGCCGGCGGGCGGGGCAGCAGCAGCCTGGACTTGATCTCCGCCAGGATGGCGGCCATCAGCAGGTACTCCGCGGCCAGCTCCAGCCGCATCACCTCGCGCATCATCTCGATGTAATCCATGTACTGCCGGGTGATCTCGGCGACAGGGATGTCGAGGATGTCCAGGTTTTGCCTGCGGATCAGGTAAAGCAAAAGATCCAGCGGGCCTTCGAACGATTCCAGGATGACTTCCAGCGCGTCCGGCGGGATGTACAGATCCTGTGGCATTTGCAGCACGGGCTGCCCGCGTACGAGCGCGAGGGGCATTTCCTGCTGCTGGGGAACACCGGCAAAGGCATTCCGCGTTTGTTCGACCACCTGGACTTCGGTTGTCTCGTTAGTCATCGGCACACGTCAGAAGGGCCGCCTTCAAGCGACCGGGAACGCAAGCAACAAATCGATGCCGTCCGGCGGCTATACCGCCACCTCGCCGGGCATGCCGCGCATCGTCGCCGACGAGCGGAAGGCATGGCCGCTGGACACCCCAGGAGGGTCACCGTCTGTGAGATATCGCCGGGAACATAGACTACCGCCGACCAGAACTGCAGGCCGGTAGGGCAGTACGCCCGAATAAGTTCACCCGATTGACAGACAGGGTATAGCGTGTGCCTTCGCAAGTCCAGCGGGCGGCCATGTGTCGGCCGGGCCATTACGGCAAAATACAGCCATGCCCGCCGATCCCCGCGCCATCATCCATGTCGACATGGACGCTTTCTACGCGTCCGTGGAGGAGTTGGACGACCCCAGTCTGGTCGGCAAGCCCGTCATCGTGGGCGGTCTGGGGCGCCGTGGCGTGGTTTCCACGGCCAATTACGTGGCCCGCACCTTCGGCGTGCGCTCGGCCATGGCCACCTCGGAGGCCCGCCGGCGCTGCCCCCAGGCGGTTTATATCCACCCCCGGCACGACCGGTATGCGGCCATCTCGGCCGTGGTGTTCGATGTATTTGCCGAAGTGACGCCTATGATCGAGGGGCTTTCGCTGGACGAAGCCTTCCTGGACGTCACGGCGAGCCTGCGGCTTTTCTCATCGATCGAGGTGATCGGTCGCAAGGTGAAAGAGACGATCCGCGAGCGGACCGGCCTGAACGCCTCGGTAGGCATGGCCCATAACAAGCTACTGGCCAAGCTGGGCAGCGAGCTTTCCAAGCCGAATGGCTTTCTCCACATTCAGCAGGACGAGGTCCGTGGCTACCTGGATCCCCTGCCCATCGGAAGGATGTGGACGGTGGGGAAGGTGGCTGAGGAGGCCTTGCACAAGGTCGGCATCCGGACCATCGGCGATCTGCTGCGCGCGGACGCATGGCGGCTGAACAAGGCCGTGGGCGAACGCCATGCGGCCATGCTGCGCCTGCTGTGCCAGGGCGAGGACCATCGCCCCGTGGTGACGGATGCCCCGGAGGTCTCGATCGGTGCCGAATGGACCTTCGATGTCGACCTGGACGACCTGGCCATCGCCGAGGCGTGGCTACTGCGCCAGTGCGAACGGGTAGGGGCGCGGGCGCGCGGGCGGGAGGTCAAGGCGCGCACGGTGTCGGTGAAGCTTCGCGAGCCACCCTTCGTGACCCATAGCCGCCAGGCACAGCTGCCGGTGCCGGGTAACGCCACGCCGGATATCTACGCCGTGGCACGACGCTTGCTTCACGTCTGGTGGCACCAGCATCCGCGGCCCCGGCTGCGCCTGCTTGGTGTGACGCTTTCTGGCTTCGATGCACGGCATGGCGACGAACAACAGGACATGTTCAGCGCACCGGCAGAGGAAAAACGAACCGATGGCGTACAAGATCTCATCAACGAGCGTTTTGGCAACGGAGCGCTGGTGAGGGCAGGCGTGTTGAAGACGCGTGGCCGGGAGTGACCCTACTGCGCTAATGTGTCCGTTTGTGACACGGAAGGTAAGTTTCGTGGGGCCTCGGTCATGCCGACCGTAATTTTTGGCCGCCGGCAGGCGGGATGGGTGGAACAGCTGATGGCTGACAAGGAAGACCCGAACGTGCGCTATCGCCACGCAAGGATGAAGGTACAGACCGCGGTGCTCCTGAGCCGTGGCGGGGAAGCGCACCCGACAGAATTGATCGACATTTCAGCGACCGGCGCCTTGCTGCGTCGTCCCTCGGGCTGGCGCGGTGAAGCCGGCCAGACCTGGATCCTCGACATGGTGTTTGGCCACGACCTCCACATCAACATGGAGGCGAAGGTGGTGCGCGCCGGCGCGCGCCAGATCGGCATGGAGTACTCGCTGATCCCCGAGGACAAGCAGGCCCCGTTGTGGGAACTGCTGGGCGGCTACGCCGATACCCTGGAAGCCTGGACCGACGACTAACCCCGCCGGTAGGAGCCCACCCTGTGGGCGACATCTGTCGCCTCACCATGGCAGGCCCTGTAGCGTTATCGCGAACGGCGTCGCCCACAGGGTGGGCTCCTACAGACAAAAAAGCCGCCCATGGGGCGGCTTTTTTTTAGGCCTGGGCGGCTTTGCGTTTGGCGCGGTCTTCGTCGCGCAGTTCGCGGCGGAGGATCTTGCCCACGTTCGTCTTCGGCAGCGAGTCGCGGAACTCGATCTGCTTGGGCCGCTTGTAGCCGGTGAGCTTCTCGCGGCAGAACTCGCGCAGCGCTTCTTCGGTCAGTGACGGGTCCTTACGCACCACGAAGATCTTCACCACTTCGCCCGAGTGCTCGTCATCGACACCCACCGCCGCCACTTCGGCGACGCCGGGGTGGCTCATGACAATGTCTTCGATCTCGTTCGGGTACACGTTGAAACCGGAGACCAGGATCATGTCCTTCTTGCGGTCCACGATGTACAGGTAGCCGTTGGCGTCCATCTTGGCGATGTCGCCGGTGCGCAGCCAGCCGTTCGCGTCGAGCACCTTGGCCGTCTCGTCCGGACGGTTCCAGTAGCCCTTCATCACCTGCGGGCCCTTGATGCACAGCTCGCCCACTTCGCCGATGGGCAGTACGGTGCCGTCATCGGCCCAGATCTGCACATAGGTCGAAGGAATGGGCAGGCCGATGGAGCCGTTGTATTCCTTCAGGTCGAGCGGGTTGATGCACGCGGCCGGCGAGGTTTCGGTGAGGCCGTAAGCCTCGGCCAGGGTCACGCCCGTCGTCTTCTTCCAGCGCTCGGCCACGGCACGCTGCACGGCCATGCCGCCACCCAGGGACAGGTGCAGGCGGGAGAAATCTAGCTCGGCGAAGCCCGGGGTGTTCAGCAGGCCGTTGAACAGCGTGTTGACGCCGGTGATGGCCGTGAACTTTTCCTTGGAGAGCTCCTTGACGAAGCCCTTCATGTCGCGCGGATTGGTGATCAGCAGGTTCATGGCACCCAGGCGGGTGAAGACCAGGCCGTTCGCCGTCAGCGAGAAGATGTGATACAGCGGCAGCGCGGTGACGATCACTTCCTCACCCGCGGTGGCCGCGGTGCTGATCCAGGCATCGGCCTGCAGCATGTTCGCGATCATGTTGCGGTGGGTGAGCATGGCGCCCTTGGCCACGCCGGTCGTACCGCCGGTGTACTGCAGGAACGCAATATCGTCGTGGCCCACGTCCACGCTGGGCATGGCGTGCGCCTTGCCGCGCGCGACCGCGTCATTGAAGCGGGTCTGCTTCGGCAGCTTGTAGGCCGGCACTTCCTTGCGGATGTGCTTGACCACGAAGTTGATGATGCTGCCCTTGGGGAAGCCGATGAGATCGCCCACGCCGGTGGTGATGACGTGTTCGACGCGCGTGCCGGGCAGGGCTTCCTGCACGGTGTGCGCGAAGTTATCCAGGACTACGATCGCCTTGGCGCCGGAGTCTTCCAGCTGGTGGTGCAGTTCGCGGGTCGTGTACAGCGGGTTCGTGTTGACCACGGTGAGGCCGAGGCGCAATGCGCCGAACAGCACCACGGGATACTGCAGCAGGTTCGGCAGCATGATCGCGAGGCGGTCGCCCTTCTTCAGGCCGAGTTCGCCCGAGAGGAAGCCGGCGAAGGCGGTGGAGAGCTCGTCGATCTGGCCGTAGGTCAGGACCTTCCCGAAGTTCTTGTACGCGGGGCGGTCACGAAATTTCTGAAACGATTCCTCGAAGACCGCCGCAACGGAGCGGTATGCGTTGACGTCGATGTCGGCCGGCACGCCAGCCGGGTAGTGGGCAAGCCACGGGCGCTCGTTGCTCATGTACGGGACGGACTCCTGGAAAATGTGGCGATCGCACGGCAGGCTCGTCGTATGATCGGAGCGATTGGAGCATACGCGCGCGTATAGCATCAAGCCGCATTGCAACGCGCCACAAAAGGGGCAATACATGCTGCGTCATAAGGCCTTGGCCACCTTACTCCTCACGGCCCTCGCTGTCGTCAGCGGCTGCCACCGTACACCGGATGACGAGCAGGTCCGCAAGGCGATCGCCGCGGCCGAGGCGGGAGCAGAGGCTGGCAGTGCCAGCGACACGGTCGGTGGGCTTTCCGATGATTTCGATGGTAACGGTGGCCAGCTCGCCAAGCGCGACCTCGCGAACCTGGTACGCGTATTCGCCCTGCGCGGGCAGAAAGTGCATGCGCTGGTCGGGCCCATCTCGGTTGAGAAGCGCGGTGACCGGCAGGTCGCAACCTTTACCGTCACGCTAACCGCTGGCGCGGGCGTGTTGCCGGAAAACGCCGGTGCCTATGAGGTGGAAACCGGCTGGCGCAAGGACGGCAGCGAATGGCATTGCTTCACCGCCACCTGGAAGCGCGCCCTATGAGGTAGGAGCCCACCCTGTGGGCGACGCCTTTCGCGATAACGCTGCAGGGCCTGCGACGTTGGGGCGAAAGATGTCGCCCACAGGGTGGGCTCCTACGATGAATCAAAAAAAAGGCCCGGTTTCCCGGGCCTTTTTTCTTACGCCGCCTTGGCGAGCTGGCGGAGCACGTACTGCAGGATGCCGCCGTGGCGGAAGAACTCGCGCTCCTTCGGGGTGAGCAGGAGCACCTTCACGGTGAACTCCTTGGTCGAACCGTCCGGACGCGTGGCCTTCACCTGTGCGGTCTTCGACTCGCCGCCGTTGAGGCCGGTGATGTCGAACACTTCATCACCCTTCAGGCCGAGCGTCTGCGCGTTCTCGCCGTCCTGGAACTGGCAGGGCAGCACGCCCATGCCGACCAGGTTGGAGCGGTGGATGCGCTCGAAGCTCTCGGTGATCACGGCCTTGACGCCGAGGAGCAGGGTGCCCTTGGCCGCCCAGTCACGCGACGAACCGGTGCCGTATTCCTTGCCAGCGAGGACGACGAGCGGCGTGCCGTCGGCCTTGTACTTCATGGCGGCATCGTAGATGGCCATCTGTTCGCCGGTCGGGATGTACTTGGTGTAGCCGCCTTCCACGCCATCGAGCATCAGGTTCTTGATGCGGATGTTGGCGAAGGTGCCACGCACCATCACGTCATCGTTGCCGCGACGCGAACCGTAGGAGTTGAAGTCCTTCGCCTCGACGCCCCTGGAGATCAGGAAACGGCCCGCCGGGCTGTCCTTCTTGATCGAGCCGGCCGGCGAGATGTGGTCGGTGGTGATCGAGTCACCGAAGATGCCCATGGCGCGCGCGCCGTGGATGTCTTCGATGGTGCCGGCTTCAGCGGCCATGCCGTCGAAGTAGGGCGGGTTCTTGATGTAGGTCGAGTCGTCCCACGCGTAGGTCTGGCCATCCGGCGAGGCGATCTGGTTCCAGCGGCTGTCGCCCTTGAAGACGTCGGCGTAGCTGGCCTTGAACATCTCCGGGCTGATGGCGCCGGCGATGAGGTCGGAGATTTCCTGGTTGCTCGGCCAGATGTCCTTCAGGTACACCGGCTGGCCATCGCTGCCCGTGCCGAGCGCATCCTTGGTCAGGTCGATGTTGAGCGTACCGGCCAGGGCGTAGGCGACCACCAGCGGCGGCGAGGCCAGGTAGTTCATCTTCACTTCCGGATGCACGCGGCCTTCGAAGTTACGGTTACCCGAGAGCACCGACGCCACGGCTAGGTCACCCTCGGCGATGCCCTTGCTGATTTCAGCGGGCAGCGGACCGGAGTTACCGATGCAGGTGGTGCAGCCGTAGCCGACCACGTAGAAGTTCACCTTCTCGAGCTCGGCCAGCAGGCCGGTCTTCTTCAGGTATTCGGTGACCACGAGCGAGCCCGGGCCGAGCGAGGGCTTGACCCACGGCTTGCTGGTGAGGCCACGCGCGGCCGCCTTCTTGGCAACGAGGCCAGCAGCCAGCATGACGGCCGGGTTCGAGGTGTTGGTGCACGAGGTGATCGCGGCGATGACGACCGAGCCATCGTTGATGCGGAAGGACTTGCCGTCCTTCTCGACCAGCACGCCGTCGTCGCCGACCTTGTTGGCTTCGTTGCCGACCGCGGTGCCGCCGCCTTCATTGCTGAAGTTGGCCGCGTCGCCGTTCTTCGGCTTGCGGTTGGCGGTGAGCGGGCCGACCACGTCGAGGAAGCTCTGCTTCACGCCTTCGAGCAGCACGCGGTCCTGCGGACGCTTCGGGCCGGCGAGCGAGGGCTTGACCGTCGACATGTCGAGGTCGAGCACGGTGGTGAACTCGGCTTCCGGGGTGTTCGCGTCGTGCCACAGGCCCTGGGCCTTGGCATAGGTCTCGACGAGGGCGATCTGGCTTTCTTCGCGGCCCGAGAGGCGCAGGTAGTTCAGCGCTTCCTGGTCGATCGGGAAGATACCGCAGGTCGCGCCGTATTCCGGGGCCATGTTGGCGATGGTGGCGCGATCGGCCAGCGGCAGGTTCTGCAGGCCGTTGCCGAAGAACTCGACGAACTTGCCGACGACGCCGAGCTTACGCAGCATCTGGGTCACGGTGAGCACGAGGTCGGTCGCGGTCACGCCTTCGCCGAGCTTGCCGGTGAGGCGGAAGCCGACGACCTGCGGGATCAGCATGGACGACGGCTGGCCGAGCATGGCGGCTTCGGCTTCGATACCGCCCACGCCCCAGCCCAGCACGCCGATGCCGTTGATCATGGTGGTGTGCGAGTCGGTACCGAACACGCTATCCGGGTAAGCGAACGATTCGCCGTTCACGTCGCTGGTGAAGACGACGCGGGCCAGGTTCTCGAGGTTCACCTGGTGGACGATGCCGGTGCGCGGCGGCACGACGGCGAAGTTGTTGAAGGCCTTCTGGCCCCAGCGCAGGAACGAGTAACGCTCCTGGTTGCGCTCGAATTCGATTTCGACGTTCTTTTCCAGCGCCGACTCGGCACCGAATGCGTCCACCTGCACCGAGTGGTCGATGACCAGCTCAGCCGGGACCAGCGGGTTGATGCGATCGGCGTTGCCGCCGAGCTTCACCACGGCATCGCGCATGGCGGCCAGGTCGACCACGCAGGGCACGCCGGTGAAATCCTGCAGCACCACGCGGGCGGGCATGAAGGAGATTTCGGTATCCGGCTCGGCCTTGGCGTTCCAGTTGGCGACGGCCTCGATTTCCTTCGAGGTGACGTTCACGCCGTCTTCCTGGCGGAGCAGGTTCTCCAGCAGGATCTTCATCGAGAAGGGCAGGCGCTTCAGGTCGAACTTCTGACCCAGCTTCGCCAGGCTGGCGATCTTGTGGCTCTTGCCGTTGACTTCGATTTTGTCTGCGACTGAGAACGAGTCTTTCATGCTGTACTCCTGGCGTGGCTTGCTTTAGCTGGGGAGGCCTGGCGGCCCCGGGTGGGGGCGCCAAAGCGTCGATTATCGCGCAGTCTGCGGCTCGTATGCGACCGCCGTGAGACCCGGCGTCCGTTACAATGCCCGGCCCGGGGCGCGCACGAGCGCGACTACGGCGAGAAATCCCTAAAAGCATGAAGCGGGGGGCGGATGGGCGCAAACGTATTTGATGGCACACAGCGTTCGATGATTTCGATGGCCCTGTCATCCGTATCCCTGCGCGACCTCGCGCTGGTCCAGGCCGTGGCCCGCGAAGGGAGCTTCAATAGCGCCGCCCGGGCCATGTACATCAGTGCCTCGGGGCTTTCGCACCAGGTGCAGAAAGTGGAGCAGGCCCTGGGCATGCCCCTGTTCGAGCGCGGCGGGCGCCGGGTCGTCCCCACGTCGGCCGGTCAGCGTCTGTTGGGGTACATCGAGGGGGTGCTGTCGGCCGCCGAACACCTCGAGCACGCGGCGCGCGCCGGCGATGTGGCGTTTGGCGGCGAGCTGCGCCTCGGCGTGCCTTCCACCCTCGGGCCGTACCTGCTGCCCCATGTGATCGAACCGTTCCCGCAGCGCTTTCCTGGCGCACGACTGACCATTTCCGAAGGCAAGCCGCGTGGCCTGCTGCGCCGGCTGGGCGAGGGTGAGCTCGATGCCGTGCTGGCGCCACCGAGCGCCACGGCCACCGGGCTGGATTCCACGGCGCTGTTCTTTGAGCCGTATGAGCTGATGTTGCACAAAGGCCACCCGCTGGCCGGACAGGCCGAGGTGGCGCTCACCGAACTCGATGCGGCGGATGCCACGCTGATGGCGGAAAGCCACGGCAATGGCGTGTCCGACCTGGGCATGCCGGGTGCGGCGCGGCCTGAGCGTATCCAGGATCTTTCGATCGAGAGCCTGGCCACCCTGGTGGCGCTGCGCGGTGGCTATACGCTGGTGCCGGTGCTGGCGCACGACCGCCTGCAGTCGATCCCGAACGTGGTGCTGGCTGCGGTGGCCGGCGCGCGCCCGGGCCGGCATATCGCGCTGTACTGGCGCAGCGCCTCGCCCTGGCGTGACGACCTGGCCGGCTTCGCGGACCTCCTGCGCACGCTGGCCACGACCATCCCCGGCCTGGACGCCGCCAGCTAATAAAACGCCGGACACCCCGTAGGAGCCCACCCTGTGGGCGACATCTTTCGCCTCAGGCCCCACGCCGCAGGCCCTGTGGCGTTTTGGCGAACGGCGTCGCCCACAGGGTGGGCTCCTACAATTGGACGAACGGCGTCGCCCACAGGGTGGGCTCCTACATTTAGGCGAACGGCGTCGCCCATGGGGTTTGATGGCGTTAGAAGCCGTTGTCGAGGGTCGAGCCGGTTAGGAGGCCGCGGGCGAGCATGGCGGTTTTCTTGGTCTGGAACAGCATGTGCCATTGGCGGCCGCCGAGCTGGTGCCAGAGCACCGCCGAGCGCACCGCGGCGAGCAGCGAGGCGCGGACGCGATCAACGTTGGCCTTCTGCTGGAGATGGGTGGGGTTGCCGGTGACCATCACACGTGGCTTCAGTGTCGACAGCGTGGTGGCGTAGAGCTCGGCCAGGCGCGCGGCGACGTTCGGATGCGTCAAGCCGAAATGCTCGACCTGGCGCTGCGTAGCGACGATACCTTCATGCAAACGGTTGCCCAACGTGCGGTTGCGCGCCAGCGAGCGCTCGAGGCGCAGCACGGTCACGCCCATGCGCATCACGGCGACATCGCGCGTGCTTTCGTCGAACTGGTTCACGAGCGTACGCAGGCCGCGGCGCACGCCGGCCACGTTGCCATACACGCCGGCGACGGTGTCCGAATCGATACGGAACACGCTGGCGAGGCTGGCCTCGTAAGCCACCTCATCGCAGCGGCCTTCGGTGGCCAGCTGGTGGGCCAGTGCAGCACCCTGGAATACGCCGGCCAGGGCCAGGACGCGTTCTTCATTCATGGAAGCAACTCACGTTGGTGCAGTTTGTAGGAGCCCACCCTGTGGGCGACGCCGTTCGCCATAACGCCACAGGGCCTGCGGCGTGAGGCCTGCGGCGTGAGGCCTGCGGCGTGAGGCCTGAGGCGAAAGATGTCGCCCACAGGGTGGGCTCCTACGAGGGGGTTCATTCGAGGCCACCGTAGGCGGCGTCGGTCGTGGCGATGACGGCGCCGCCGAGGCATTCGTCGCCGTCGTAGAGCACCACCGACTGGCCGGGCGTGACGGCGCGCTGGGGCTCGTCGAAGGTGATGTGCAGCGTATCGGCGCGGACCTCTACCGTGCAGGCCTGGTCGGCCTGGCGGTAGCGGGTCTTCGCCGTGCAGCGGAAGGAAAGGGCAGGCGGTTCGCCCGCCACCCACGTGGCATCGGTGGCGAACAGGCGGGTGGATTGCAGCCAGCGGTTTTCACCACCCTGGGCCACGATCAGCGTATTCGTGGCCACATCCTTGCCGACGACGTACCACGGCTCATTCGGCGCATCCGCACGGCCGCCGATACCCAGGCCGTTGCGCTGGCCCAGCGTGTAATACATGACGCCCTGGTGCTCGCCGACCTTGCGGCCATCCGGGTCCACCATGGCGCCGGGCTTCGCCGGCAGGTACTGCGCCAGGAATGCGCGGAAATCGCGCTCGCCGATGAAGCAGATGCCGGTGGAATCCTTCTTCGCCGCCGTCGGCAGGTTCGCCTCGCGGGCCATGTCGCGCACGACGGGCTTCTCGATCTCGCCTACCGGGAACAGCGTGGCCGAAAGCTGGCGCTGCCCGAGCGCATGCAGGAAGTAGGTCTGGTCCTTTGCCGCATCGACGGCGCGAAGCAGGCGGTAACGGCCTTCGTAAAAATCTACGCGCGCGTAGTGGCCCGTCGCGATCTTCTCCGCGCCGAGGGCCTGGGCGTGCTCAAGGAAGGTCTTGAACTTGATCTCGCGGTTGCACAGCACGTCCGGGTTGGGCGTGCGGCCTGCGGCGTATTCGGCCAGGAAGTGCTCGAAGACACCGTCCCAGTACTCGCCGGCGAAGTTCCGGGCATGGAAGGGGATGCCCAGCCGGCCGCAGACAGCGACCGCATCGCGGCGGTCATCATCGGTGGTGCAGGGGCCGGAGCGGTCATCCTCTTCCCAGTTCTGCATGAACATGCCTTCCACCTCGTGGCCGGCTTCTTTCAGCAGAATCGCCGCGACCGAGGAGTCGACCCCGCCGGAAACGCCCAGGATCACTTTCACGTGCGGGCATCCGGCAACAGGCTGGACACGGTATCCAGCGGGTAGCGGCGCCCATCAAGCCAGGCATCGATGGTGCTCAGGATCAGCGGGCTGCGCAGGCGCGGGCCCAGGGCCTCGATCTCGTCACGGCGCAGCCAGATCGCCCGGCGGATGCCGGTATCGAGCGTGCGGGTGGCGTCATGGGCCACCGAGCGGCCGCTGAAGCCGAAACGCAGCACCTGTTCGCCGTGCTCCTGGCTCATCCATTGCCAGACGCCAAGGAAGGCATCCAGTTCGACCGTGTGGCCGGTTTCTTCCAGCGTCTCGCGCACCGCGGCGGCCTGCAGGCTCTCACCCGGATCGAGGTGGCCAGCGGGCTGGTTGTACGCCAGTTCGCCGAAGATCTCCTCTTCGACGATGAGGTAGCGGTCACCGTGTGCGATGACGCAAGCGACCGTCACACGGGGGCACCACACGTTTTCGGCCGGGGCTGCGGTCTGGGTCATCTGACGAATGGGAGGGGGTGGCTCTGGAAAAAGACATATTGTGCCATCACCTGTGGAAATCGACCCCGTAAGGGCTCGAAATCCGGTGTATATAATCGAATCGCGTACCGAAGGTTCTTACTTAATGTCCCAGGAACACGAACACGATCAGGAAAACGAGCGCGGACACGGCCTGGCCATCGAAACCGCTCGTCCCGAGACGGCGAAGCCCCCGTTGTTCCAGGTCGTCTTGCTGAACGACGACTTCACACCGATGGATTTCGTGGTTGAGGTGCTACGGAGCTTTTTTGGCATGGACCAGGAACGGGCGGTCCAGGTGATGCTCCATGTACACACCAGGGGGAAGGGCGTGTGCGGAGTATTCACTCGCGAGGTGGCAGAAACGAAGGTGACCCAGGTAAATGAATACTCACGGTCCCATCAGCACCCGCTGTTATGCACTATGGAAAAGATGTAGCAGATCCCCCATCTGGAGTTCATGCGGCACTAACAAGGGCTAAGAACCCGCCGCCCACAGCTATCGGAGACGGTCCGTATGTTCAGCAAGGATCTCGAAGTCACCATTGGGCACTGCTATAAGCAGGCCCGGGAGCAGCGCCACGAGTTCATGACCGTGGAGCATCTCCTGCTCGCCCTCACGGAAAACACCTCCGCCCTGGCCGCCCTGCGTGCCTGTGGCGTGGATTTGCCCCGCCTTTCGGCGGATCTGCAGCGGATCATCGCTGAAACCGTCCCGGTCCTCCCCGCCGGCGACGAGCGTGACACCCAGCCCACCCTGGGCTTCCAGCGTGTGCTCCAGCGCGCGGTCTACCATGTCCAGTCCTCGGGCCGGAAGGAAGTGACCGGCGCCAACGTTCTTGTCGCGATCTTCGGCGAAAAGGACAGTCACGCGGTCTATTTCCTGCACCAGCAGGAGATTACCCGTCTGGACGTGGTCAATTACATTTCCCACGGCATCGCCAAGATCAGCGATGAATCCGCGGCTGCCCCGTCCAGCGCTGAGCGCGATGGTGAGGAAGGCGGCGAGGGCAAGGGCAACCCGCTCAGCGAGTACGCCTCCAACCTCAACGAACTGGCCCTGCAGGGCAAGATCGATCCGCTGATCGGCCGCCAGGATGAAGTGGAGCGCACCATCCAGGTGCTTTGCCGCCGCCGCAAGAACAACCCGCTGTACGTGGGTGAGGCTGGCGTGGGCAAGACCGCCCTTGCCGAAGGCCTTGCCAAGCGTATCGTCGAAGGCCAGGTGCCCGAGGTGCTGGAAGACTGCACCATCTGGTCGCTGGATCTCGGCGCCCTGGTGGCAGGCACCAAGTACCGCGGCGATTTCGAGAAGCGCCTGAAGGCGGTGATCGGCCAGCTGAAGAAGCAGCCGAACGCCATCCTCTTCATCGACGAGATCCACACCATCATCGGTGCGGGCTCGGCGTCGGGCGGCACCATGGATGCCTCGAACCTGATCAAGCCCATGCTGGCCTCGGGTGAGCTGCGCTGCATCGGTTCCACCACGTTCCAGGAATTCCGCGGCATCTTCGAGAAGGACCGCGCCCTGGCTCGCCGCTTCCAGAAGATCGACGTGGTCGAGCCCACCGTGGCCGATTCCATCGAGATCCTGAAGGGCCTGAAGACCCGCTTCGAAGAGCACCACTCGGTGGAATACACCAGTGAGGCCCTGCGTGCGGCGGTGGATCTCTCGGTCAAGCACATCCCGGATCGCCTGTTGCCGGACAAGGCCATCGACGTGATCGATGAGGCCGGCGCACGCCAGCGCCTGCTGCCGGAAGAAGAGCGCACGGGCAAGGTCGACGTGCCGGAAATCGAGTACATCGTGGCCAAGATGGCGCGCATTCCGGCGAAGCAGGTCTCGGCCTCGGATCGCGACGTGCTGCGTAACCTCGAGCGCAACCTCAAGATGGTCGTGTTTGGCCAGGATGGGGCGATCGAAGCGCTGGCGTCGTCGATCAAGATGGCCCGTTCGGGCCTGGGCGATCCGTCCAAGCCGATCGGTAGCTTCCTGCTCGCCGGCCCCACGGGTGTCGGTAAGACGGAAGTGACCCGCCAGCTCGCCATGCAGCTCGGTATCGAGATGGTCCGCTTCGATATGTCCGAGTACATGGAAGCACATTCGGTGTCGCGCCTGGTCGGTGCGCCCCCGGGTTACGTGGGCTTCGACCAGGGTGGCCTGCTCACCGAGCAGATCACCAAGCACCCGCACTGCGTGCTGCTGCTGGATGAAATCGAGAAGGCGCATCCGGATGTGTACAACATCCTGCTGCAGGTGATGGATCGCGGCGTGCTGACCGATACCAACGGTCGCGAGGCGAACTTCAAGAACGTCATCGTGATCATGACGACGAACGCCGGCGCCCAGCTGGCCTCGCGTCGCGGCATCGGCTTCGTGAAGCAGAACCACTCGCCGGATGCGATGGAGACGATCCGCCGCATGTTCACGCCGGAGTTCCGCAACCGTCTCGATGCGGTCATCCAGTTCAATGCGCTGGATTTCGACCACATCCTGCGCGTTGTCGACAAGTTCCTCATCGAGCTGGAAGCCCAGCTTGCGGAGAAGAAGGTCAGCGTGGATGTCACCCCGGAGGCCCGCCGCTGGTTGGCCGAGCATGGCTTCGATCCGCAGATGGGTGCGCGCCCGATGGCACGCGTCATCCAGGACAAGGTCAAGCGCGCGCTCGCCGACGAACTGCTGTTCGGCAAGCTGGCCGAGGGCGGCAAGGTCACCTTGTCGGTCGATGGCGACGAGCTGCACGTGGAAACCGAGTCGGCCGAGCCGGCTACGGCTGAAGCGTAAAGCACTCGTTGGTGATGTAAAAAAGGCCGCCCTCCCGGGCGGCCTTTTTTTTTGTAGGAGCCCACCCTGTGGGCGACATCTTTCGCGACACCGCCACAGGACCTGTGACCCTTCCGCGAACGGCGTCGCCCACAGGGTGGGCTCCTACAAATTCCGGGCAACAAAAAAGCCGCGGCAGGCCGCGGCTTTTCATTCGCAGAAGGGCGGCGCCAGGCGCGCGCTTACTTCATGCGGTACGTGATACGACCCTTGGTGAGGTCGTACGGGGTCATCTCGACCTTCACCTTGTCGCCGGTGAGGATACGGATGTAATGCTTACGCATACGGCCGGAGATATGGGCAGTGATGACGTGCCCGTTCTCGAGCTGCACGCGGAACATGGTGTTGGGCAGGGTCTCCTGGACCGTGCCTTCCATTTCGATGACGTCGTCTTTTGCCATGTGTTCCGGGTCGGAGTAGGGCCGGCTTGACCGGCATAAGTCCCCTATTATGCCATGCCCACCCCGGCAAGGCCACCCGGGGGCCTCAGGCGAAGTATTCGTTGAGCTTGCCGCGGATCTCGTCTTCGATCTTGCCCTTGAAGGCCGACAGCAGCATGCCGAGCTCGGCGGTAACGTGGACATCGCTATCGGAGACGGCGATCGCGCCCTTCACGCCGGAGCCCGAGAACGCGTAGGCATCGCCTTCCCAACCGCCCTTGGTGCCGAACTTCTCGGCCATGCGGGCCGCCACTTTTTCCACCACGGCGCGCGCTTCGGCAGCGCTCTTGCCGTGCTCGCGGCGGATATCGATCTTGGCCATGGGGGAGTCTCCGCGGGAAAAGGGTGGGCAAGTCTAACAGGCCCCTCGGCTGAACCGGGCCGATCTCTTTGCGTTCAAATAGATACCGCACTCTGCTAAAGTCGCGTCGTCATCCGGCCGGTCCCTCCATGCGCATTGAATTCGTCAGCTCGGCTCGCGGTGATTTTCACTGGTCCCGGCCCGTGCTTACGATCGGCCGCGCCGAAGAAAACGATCTCGTCGTGTCCGAGGCACAGGTCGCCGGCCAGCACGTCACCATCCAGCGCGACCGTCGCGGCATGGTGCTCGAGGTCGCTTCCGGCGTCGGCCGTGTCTACGTCAACGCGCGGCCCGTGCGTGAAAAAGCCCTTCTGCGTCCGGGAGATAGCCTCTCGCTGGGCGATTGCCGCATGCTTATTCGCGATGACGACGATCTGGAAGCCCGCGAGCTCCAGACACCCACGGACGCGCGCTGCACGGCTGCGTTGCGGCCGGTGGCCGGCCCGCTTTCGGGTCGCCTAGTCGCCATCGGCGAGCGCCTCGAACTCGGTGCGACCCATGGCGCGTTGCCGCTGGAACTGCCTGGCAACGATGCCGCGCTCCTCACGTTCGCGTGGGAAGACGACGAACTGATTCTCGATGCGTCGCGTGTTCCGGCCCGGCACGCGCTGCGGGTTAATGGCGTGCGTACCGTGCGGGCGGTGCTCCAGCCCGGCGACCAGATCGGCCTGGCCACCCACCGCTTTATCCTGGAAGCCCCGGGCTGGTCGGCGGAGCCGCTGGTGGTGCTGCCCGAACCCGAGCCGGAGCCGGAACCCGAAGAGCCGGCGAGCGCCCGTGGCGACGTATGGTGGCTGATCCTTACCGCGGCCTTGCTCGCCGCCGGTATCGCCGTGGTGCTGTTCGCGCCGTTCTAAGCCCCCGTTTCGCCCGCATGCGGCGGCATAATGCCGGTTCACCCATGCGAGAGGACACGACGTGAGCAGAGCCTGGAATTTCAGCGCCGGACCGGCGGCGCTGCCGGAAGCGGTACTCAAGCGCGCACAGGCTGAGCTCCTCGATTGGAACGGTTCCGGCGCCTCCGTGATGGAGCTGTCCCACCGTGGCAAGCCCTTCATGGCGCTGGCCGCCGCCGCCGAGCAACGCCTGCGCGGCCTGATGGGCATTCCTGAGAACTACAAGGTGCTGTTCCTGCAGGGCGGCGCCACCCAGCATTTCGCGCAGATCCCGATGAACCTGGCCGGCCCCGATGGCCACGCCGATTACATCGTCACCGGCCACTGGGGCGAGAAAGCCGTGCGCGAAGCCGCGCCGTACCTTGATGCCCGCGTGGCTGCCACATCGGTCGCCGATAACTACCTGAAACTGCCAGCTCGTGAGACCTGGCAGCTCAGCCCCGGCGCCGCTTACGTGCACTACACGCCGAACGAAACGATCCATGGCGTCGAATTCCACGACGTGCCCGACGTCGGCGATACGCCGCTCGTCGCCGACATGTCGTCGAACATCCTCAGCGAACCGGTGGATGTTTCGCGCTTCGGCCTGATCTATGCAGGCGCGCAGAAAAACATCGGCCCCTCGGGCCTCGTCATCATGGTGATCCGTGACGATCTGCTTGCGCGCACGGGGCGGCCGATGGCGAATATCTTCCGCTACGCCGAGCACGCGAAGAACGATTCCATGCTCAACACGCCGAATACCTGGGGCTGGTATCTCGCGGGGCTTACCTTCGAGTGGCTCGAAGCGCAGGGTGGCCTTGCCGCCATGGGTGAGCGCAACAAGGCGAAAGCGGCGCTGCTATACGACACCATCGATAGTTCCAACGGTTACTACCGCAGCCCGGTGGAAGTCGCTTCGCGCTCGCGCATGAACGTGCCGTTCACCTTGCACGATAGCGCGCTCGATGCCGCTTTTCTCAAGGAATCCGAGGCGGAAGGGCTGCTCGCATTGAAGGGGCACAAGGCTGTGGGCGGCATGCGTGCATCGCTCTACAACGCCGTTCCGCTCGAAGCCGTCGAGGTGCTTGTGAAATTCATGCGGGACTTTGCAACGCGGCACGGTTAAAGTCGGGGATCACCGCAGTGCAACATGCGTTTGCGGTGATAACTGTTTCAATTGCAACCACTTAGCCGCCTGGAAGTCCATGAGCAAGAGCAGCTCCACCGATAAACAAGCCACGCTGGGCGAGGCGCGTCAGCGCATCGACAGCATCGACCAGCAACTGCAATCGCTCATCAGTGAGCGCGCCCGTTGGGCACAGCAGGTCGGCCGGGCCAAGGGCCCGTTGAAGGCGGCGGTGGAGTATTACCGACCCGAACGGGAAGCTCAGGTGCTACGTGGTGTCATCGATCGCAACGATGGCCCGCTGCCGAACGCGGAACTGGTACGCCTGTTCCGCGAGATCATGTCGTCGTGCCTTTCGCAGCAGCAGCCCCTGAAGATCGGTTACCTCGGCCCCGAGGGCACCTTCAGCGAACAGGCCGTGCGTAAACAGTTCGGCCATGCAGCGTATGGCCTGCCGCTTGGCAGCATCGAGGAAGTGTTCCAGGAAGTGGCCGCTGGCAACGCCGATTTTGGCGTGGTGCCGGTGGAGAACTCGGGGCAGGGCATGATCCAGATGACCCTGGATATGTTCCTCACCTCCAAGGCCACCATCTGCGGCGAAGTGGAACTGCGCGTGCACCAGAACCTGCTCTCGCTTACCGGCGAGATGAAGGACATCAAGCGCATCTACTCGCATCCGCAGTCGCTGCAGCAGTGCCAGGCGTGGCTGCGCGTGAACCTGCCGAACGTCGAGCGCATCGCGGTATCGAGCAACGCCGAAGCGGCGCGCATGGCCAAGCTCTCGCCGGAATCCGCCGCCATCGCCGGTGAATCCGCCGCGCGTGTGTACGGCCTGAAGATCATCGCGGGCCCCATCGAAGATCGCAGCGACAACACCACGCGCTTCCTGGTCATCGGCCGCACGATCTTCCCGCCGTCGGGTAATGACCGCACGTCGCTGCTGGTATCGGTGCGCGACAAGCCCGGTGCGCTGTACGACGTGCTCAAGCCGCTCGCCGAACACGGCATCAGCATGAACCGCATCGAGTCACGCCCGGCGCATACCGGCAAGTGGCAGTACGCGTTCTTCATCGATGTCTCTGGCCATGTGGAAGACGAGGCCCTGCAGGCCGCGTTGCACGAAATGAAGCCTGCCGCCGCCGATGTGCGCGTGCTGGGCGCTTACCCCGTCGCCTTGCCATGACCGCCGCGTTCGATGCAGCCGCGCTCGCCAACCGGGCGACGTCGGCTCTGCGTGCCTACGATCCCGGTCACGACCTTCCCGCGCTACGCAAACGCTTTGGCGCGGTGCTCTCCGAGCTGGGTTCCAACGAGAACCCGCTCGGCCCGAGCCCGCAGGCCACGCGTGCCGCCACCCGCGTGCTGGAAGATATCTGGCGTTATCCCGACCCGCTTGGCGCTTCGCTGAAGCATCGCCTCTCCGGCGAGCTGGGCGTGCCGGTCAGCGCCATTACCCTCGGTAACGGTTCGCACGAACTGCTCATGCTGCTGGCGCAGTGCTTTGCCGATGCCGAGCACCCGGTGGTGCATTCGCAGTACGGTTTTGCGGTATTCCCGATCGCGGCTGCCGCCGCGGGCGCACCGGCAATTCGCGTCCCTGCGTTGCCGGTGGATCACCCAACGGCGCCTTACGGTCACGACTTGCCGGCCATCGCGGCAGCGGTGACACCCGCCACGCGGCTGGTCTATCTCGCCAATCCGAATAATCCGACCGGCACGTGGTTCACCGATGCCGAGCTTGAGGCGTTCCTCGAGAAGGTGCCTGCGGAAACCCTCGTGGTCGTCGACGAGGCCTACCACGAGTACGTCGACGCCGCGGGACTCAGCACGGCGCTGCATTTGCTGGGGCGCTTCCCGAACCTGATCGTGACGCGCACTTTTTCGAAGGCGTACGCGCTCGCCGGCCTGCGGATTGGCTACATGCTCAGCCACCCGTCGGTGGCCGCGGTGGCCGAGCGCCTCCGTGAGTCGTTCAACGTCAACGGCGTGGCGCTGGCCGCAGCGGAAGCGGCGCTCGGTGACCACGAACATCGCGCACGCGTCCGCGACACCAATCATCGCGACCGCGCGTGGCTGGCCGAGGAGCTCAGCGCTCGCGGCTTCCGCGTGCTGCCGTCGCAAACCAATTTCCTGCTCGTCGACCTGGGCCAGGACGCTACCGCTTTCGAGAAACACCTGTTCGAAGCCGGCGTGATCGTCCGCCCCATGGGTGGCTACGGCCTGCCGCACACCGTGCGTATCAGTGTCGGCAGCCGCGGCGAGCTCCAACGTCTTTTGGAGAACCTGCCATGACCTCTCTGGCCTGGATCAGCCGCGCTGCCGGCCCCCTGCACGGCGAGCTCGTCGTGCCCGGCGATAAATCCGTCTCGCACCGCGCGCTCATGTTCGGCGCCCTTGCCGAAGGCACCACGCATATCCGTGGCTTCCTCGAAGGCGAGGACACCCGCGCCACCGCTGCCATCCTCGGCAAGCTCGGCGTGCGCTTCGACACCCCGGCGCCGGGCGAGCGCGTGGTGCACGGCGTCGGCCTGCACGGCCTGCGCGGCACCACCGAGTCGCTCGATTGCGGCAACGCCGGTACGGGCATGCGCCTGCTGGCCGGTTTGCTGGCGGGGCAGGCTTTCGACTCGACCCTCGTGGGCGACGCGTCGCTGTCGGGTCGCCCGATGCGTCGCGTGACCGACCCGCTCAGCGAGATGGGCGCGCAGATCGATACGAACGACGGCAAGCCGCCGCTGCGTATCCACGGTGGTCGCAAGCTCAAGGGCATCAGCTACAAATCGCCGGTCGCCAGCGCACAGATCAAATCGGCCCTGTTGCTGGCCGGCCTGTACGCGGAGGGCGAAACGGAAGTGATCGAGCCGCACCCGACGCGCGACTACACCGAAAGCATGCTCAAGGCCTTCGGCTGGCCGATCGAGTACTCGCCGGGCAAGGCGAAGGTCACGGGTGGCCACGTACTGCGCGCGGTCGATGTGGACGTGCCCGCTGACTTTTCCTCAGCCGCGTTCTTCATCGTCGCTGCCTGCATCGTGCCGGGTTCGCACCTGCGCCTGAAGGGCGTGGGCCTCAACCCGCGACGCACGGGTCTGCTCGCAGCGCTCGAGCTGATGGGCGCGGACATCGCCGTGGAAAACGAGCGCGAGAGCGGTGGCGAAGCCATCGCGGATCTCGTTGTTCGCTACCGCCCGCTGCACGGCGTGGCGCTGCCGCTCGATATCGTCCCCGATATGATCGATGAGTTCCCCGCGCTGTTCGTTGCGGCGGCCTGCGCCGAGGGTATGACCACCATCCGTGGCGCGGCCGAGCTACGCGTGAAGGAATCGGACCGTATCGCCACCATGGCGAACGGCCTGAAGGCCTGCGGCGTGTTGATCGACGAGCTGCCGGACGGCGCCATGATCCGTGGCGGCGCGATCGGCGGCGGGTCGGTCGACAGCCATGGCGATCACCGGATCGCGATGAGTTTTGCCATTGCGGGGCTGGTGTCGACGGCGCCGATCACGATTGGCGATTGCGCCAATGTCGCGACGTCGTTCCCGGGGTTCATTGATCTTGCCAACGGTGTGGGTTTCAGCCTGACCGAGGCAGCGTGATAGCGCGCGCAAGCGCGCTCCTACAAAAGGTCTTGTGAGGGCGCCCTTGCGTGCGATATCACCACAAGGCGCTATGTAGGAGCGCGCTTGCGCGCGATCACCGTCTCATCGAAGCCTCAGCCAACACGGCCGCCGACGCGCGCAATCCCTCGCGACACCCGCTCACGACAGCCCCATAATGGGTCCCAGCCTTCGGCCCCGGACCCCACCTGATGTCCCCCAAAACGCCTCCTTACGTCGTCGTCGTCCCGGCTCGCTACGCGTCGACGCGCCTGCCGGGTAAGCCGCTGCTTCCGATCGGCGGCCTCTCCATGATCCGTCGCGTGGCCCTGCGCGCCGCCGATGCGGGCGCCGCCCAGGTGGTCGTGGCCACGGACGACGACCGCGTTGCCGCCGAGATGCGCGGGTGCACGGGCGACATCCTGGTTTGCATGACCAGCCCCGAGCACGCCTCGGGTACCGACCGCATCGCCGAGGTCGCCAGCCACTTCGGCTGGCCCGAGGAGACCGTGGTAGTGAACCTGCAGGGCGATGAGCCGTTCGCCCCGGCCGCCGGTATCCGCGCCGTTGTCGATACCCTGGCAGGCGACGAGGCCCCCATGGCTACCCTTGCCACGCCGATCGCCGACGCCGAGGAGCTGTTCGACCCGAACATCGTGAAGGTGGTACGCGGCGGCAACGGCCGTGCGCTCTATTTCACCCGGGCTCCCGCTCCGTGGGCCCGCGACGCCTTCGCGAAAGACCGGCACTCCCTCCCAGCCGACGTCCCGTTCCTGCGCCACATCGGGATCTACGCCTACCGTGCCGGCTTCCTCCGCCGGATGGCTGCGCTGCCGCGCACCCCGCTGGAGCAGGCCGAGTCCCTGGAGCAGCTCCGTGCCCTGGAGCACGGCTACGCCATCGCCGTAAACCTGACCCCCGAGCCGTTCCCGCCGGGCATCGACACGCCCGAAGACCTGGCCCGTGCGGAGCGCTGGTTGCGGGAAAGCGGAGCCGTGTAGGGGATTGCCCACACGGGGGCGAGGGCGGGGCTTACAGGATTTACTGGGATTCGCCGGGCGCGCCTACACGGGCTTCCCCGTAATCTATCCCTGTCGCCGGAAACACCCAAGGACGAAGGCGACACCCCCAAGGAAGGCAGTGCGCCGGCATGGTCCCCCTCCATGCCGGCGTTTTTCATTCCCGGTTGCCCATCAGCAGCTAAAATAGGCCGATGGAGCACACTGAGTCGCACCCGTTCGATGGCAAGGCCTTCGTTCGCCACCTGACCACGTCGCCTGGCGTCTATCGGTACTTTGATGCCGAGGGCGAGCTGCTGTACGTCGGTAAGGCCGCCAATCTCAAGAAGCGGACCAGCAACTACTTCCTCAAGCCGCCCATGGACCCGCGCATCGCCTCGATGGTGTCGCAGATCGCCCGGGCCGAGGTCACGCTGACGCGCACGGCCGGCGAAGCCCTGCTGCTCGAATCGCAGCTGATCAAGTCGCTGAAGCCGCGCTACAACATCGTCCTGCGCGACGATAAGAGCTACCCCTACATTTACCTGTCGGGCGGGGAGGACTACCCGCGTCTCGCCTTCCATCGTGGCGCCAAGAGCGGGGTAGGGCGTTACTTCGGCCCGTACCCCAGCACCTTCGCCGTGCGCGAAAGCCTTGGCTTGATGCAGAAGCTGTTCAAGGTGCGGCAGTGCGAGGACAGCTACTTCAAGAACCGTTCGCGTCCCTGCCTGCAGCACCAGATTGGCCGCTGCAGCGCGCCCTGTGTCCAGTTGATCAGCGTTGAGGACTACCGGAGCGATGTGCGCCACGCCGAGATGTTCCTCGAGGGCCGCAGCAGTGCGGTGATCGATGAGCTGGCGCAATCGATGGAGCAGGCCAGTGCCGCGCTGAATTTCGAGCGCGCCGCCTCCCTGCGTGACCAGGTGGCCGCGCTGCGCCGCCTGCAAGCCCAGCACTTCGTCCAGGGTGCCAGCGCGGATATGGACGTGATCGCCTGCTGCCTTGATGGCGGCATGGCGTGTGTCAGCGTGCTCTTCTTCCGCAACGGCGTAAGCCTCGGCTCGCGCGATTTCTTCCCCCGCTTGCCGACGGATGCGTCGGTGGGCGATGTGCTCTCGCAATTCATCGCGCAGTACTACCTGGAACGCCAGGTACCGCGCGAACTGGTGCTGAGCGATCCGGTGGAAGACATGGAGGTGCTGGAAGACGTGCTGTCCCAGCACGCCGGCTACGCCGTGCAGCTGAAGCCCAGCGTCCGTGGCGACCGTGCTCGCTTCCTGGAAATGGCCCAGCGCAACGCCAGCGCCGCGCTCACCTCACGGCTGGCCAGCCGGCACACGCTGCTCGCCCGTTTCGATGACCTGCAGAAGGTGCTCGAGCTTACCGAGCCGCCGCGGCGCATCGAGTGCTTCGATATCAGCCACACCCGTGGCGAGGCTACGGTGGCCTCGTGCGTCGTCTTCGGCCCGGAAGGCCCGGAGAAGTCGCATTACCGCCGATTCAACATCACCGGCATCACCCCGGGCGATGACTACGCGGCCATGCACCAGGCGCTGACGCGGCGCTTCAAGAAAGTCGTGGAGGGTGGGGCGAAGCCCGACATCCTGCTGATCGACGGTGGCCTCGGCCAGGTGGCCCAGGCTATGGACGTGCTGCGCGAACTCGGGGTCGAAGGCATCCGTGTGGTGGGCGTGGCCAAGGGCCCTGGCCGGCGCGCTGGTGAGGAGACCCTGATCCTCGCGGAGAGTGGCAAAACCTTACATCCCGGTACATCCTCGCCCGCGCTGCACCTGGTGGCCGCCGTGCGTGATGAATCGCACCGTTTTGCGATCAGCGGCCACCGCCGCAAGCGCGATGCGGCCCGCGAGCGCAGTACGCTGGAAGACGTGGCCGGTGTCGGCGCACGCCGCCGCGCGGCGTTGCTGAAGGCCTTCGGCGGCCTCTCGGGTGTCGAAGCCGCCGGTGTTGAAGAACTCATGAGCGTAAAGGGTATTGATCGCGGTCTCGCAGAACGCATCTATGCCATGCTGCATCCCTGATCGAACGGAAGCGATTGCCCCCGCGACGCCTCCCGCAACCGGCTGAATCCATGCGTATCAACCTGCCAACCTGGCTTACCCTTTTTCGTGTGCTGCTGCTGCCGGTCATGGTGGTCGTGTTCTACCTGCCATTCCGCTGGGCGAACCTCGTGGCCGCCGTGGTCTTCGTACTGGCCGCCTTCACCGACTGGCTGGATGGCTATCTGGCCCGCCGGCTCAACATGACCTCGGCCTTCGGTGCGTTTCTGGATCCGGTCGCCGACAAGCTTATGGTGGCCATCACCCTGTTCCTGCTGGTGCAGTCGGCCCCCGAGGGCTGGCCAGGCATCCTGCTGGCGGTCACCGCTGCCGTTATCGTGGGCCGCGAGATCAGCGTCTCCGCCCTGCGCGAGTGGATGGCCGAGATCGGCGCGCGTTCCAAGGTGAAGGTGGCCTTCCTCGGCAAGCTGAAGACCATGATGCAGATGGTGGCCCTGGTCACCCTGTTGCTCCAGCACGATGCCGAGACGCTGCGCTACTACCATATCGGCGAGGCCCTGCTGGTCATCGCGGGCATCCTGACCATCTGGTCGGGGCTCGATTATCTGCGCGCCGCATGGCCCGCTTTACGCGGGGATGCGCCCGGCGTGAAAAAAAGCTAAAAAAAGACAGTGCAAAACAGTTGACACATGAGCCCAGTTCCATAGAATAGCTGGACTACGACGCGGGAATAGCTCAGTTGGTAGAGCACGACCTTGCCAAGGTCGGGGTCGCGAGTTCGAGTCTCGTTTCCCGCTCCAGATTTCCACAAAGCCTCGGGTGACCGAGGTTTTGTTTTTTAAGCGCTATGCGGCTAATCTCCGCGTGCGCAAGCGATGGCCGGGTGGCAGAGTGGTCATGCAGCGGACTGCAAATCCGCGTACGCCGGTTCGATTCCGACCTCGGCCTCCATCGCATTCCAAGGCGCACACGCTTCACGCGGTGCGCCTTTTTTCTTTTCAGCCCGGATGGCGAAATCGGTAGACGCAAGGGACTTAAAATCCCTCATCCGAAAGGGTATGTGGGTTCGAGTCCCACTCCGGGCACCAGGGACTTCTCGTAGGCCAGCCCCATGGCCGCGCCTAGCCCATGCGCGAAACGTCTCAGGCGCGCGGAATGCCCAGAACATGACGCCTTGCTGTCATTGCGTGCAGTCAGCCTGTTCCAGACTGGCATCAATCGATTGAAGCAAGCCTTGCCGCAAGGCTTCTTTGTGTACGCATTCAGAGCCTCTTGTTGATAGAGGACGTACGCAGCTACATCGGCGGCCTGAAAAAGAAGTCAGTGTCGAATGTGAAGCGTGTAGGGCAACCCCTACAGACGCGACGAAACTTGCGTACTACTTTGAGTTGGCCAGCGAGTCAGCTCCAGGGTGGCATCCAGTCCTCATGACGTAAGCGGACGCACAGCGGGGCCGGCACGTACGGCAAGCGAATGTCATTCCATTATCAGAAGGATTTGCATATGAAGTATGTGACTGGTGCTTTTGCTTTCGCACTCATGGTGGCGGGTCTCGCCACATCGACCCCGGCGGCGGCGGTCGAGCTGTGCTCGAATTGCAAGGCCGAATACGACAAGTGCGTCGCTGCGGGCGGCGATTTTGGGTCCTGTTGGAAATGCAACAACCCCACGTGCTCCCCTTTCTCGGTGCAGGGCACGCTTGGCAGCGCGCTGGATCATCTCTCGGTGGAGAAGTCGAGGCAGATAAACGCGGCGAAGAAGCGCGGCACCGCGACGTTACTGGATAGCTGAGCCCTATCGACGAGGTGTTTAGGCGGCGGCGCGGCCTTCCAGCCGCGTCGTTCTTGCTTTCTATGCTTCGAGCTCGCTACTTAAGTGTGCAGTGAGCTCCTGGGTGTTTTTGACAAACTCCGTCTGCAAATCGATCCCACACTTGTCCGCAAGCACGATGATCGACCACAAACAATCCGAAAGCTCGTGCCCCAGTTTCGCCTTGCAGTCATCGATGTCCCTAATACCCGCATTTGCCTGGATCAGCTTTGCAAGGTCACCCACATCACCGACGAAACCCAGGGCAAGTTCTGTCGTGCTCCAGACGCGACCGTATCTCTTGAGCTCGACTTTTTCATAGAGCTCGTTCAACTGCAGCGCTGAGCTTTCAAGTTCGCGGAATTTCACGATGATTGTCCTTGGCCTGAAAATTGGGGCGGGGTGATGACGGTGCGACGCAACCGTTGCGTATCAATGCGATCCCTTCGCAGTCCCATGTCTGTTTCGGTCGTCCCAGACTCCTGGATATTGCAACTTGAAGGAGCGTAGCTAACGGCGTCGGAACGTGGCGGCCTCGTTTCGCTAGAGGCCTTCCTCATCCAGATAGGCGGAGCAATTCGTACAAAAGCGAATCTTCTGTACCCGGCCCTTTTGGCGGTTAGGCATACTTCGACGGCAGTGGGTGCATTTCCTTCGGCCGGATAGCGTCGAGCCGCTGAGCGAGCGCTGGCCGCAGCAGGGACACCAGTCGCCTACCGGTTTGTCGATCCTTTTGGAGCATGCCGGGCACGCGAGCCTTGGCAGGGAGAACAGCGAGGCCACGGTGATGATCCAGCCCAGAAACCCGATGGCAGCGAAAAAGCCGTTCATCCGCCCCCACAGGCTCGCCAACACGACACTGAAGGCAAATAACCCCATACCGGTAGCGACCATTCGCTCGAATCGGCGGTACTGGCTGGCGACTTCGCTAAACGCCTCCCTGGCATCAATCACGATATCGATTCTCCGGTTGTCAGGTGTGTCAGGCCACTCGGGCGGATGCTAGGGGGCCGGTGTGTCGCACGCAAGCCGGGAGCAAGACACGGTAAACACAGTGTGAGACCATCCACACCACCTTCGACTAAGGATGATCGATATGCGCTTTATACCTCTCATGGTTGTTATAGCGTGCGCTGCCCTTGGGGGTTGCGCCACTGGGTCAACAAAGCAGGCAAGCAGCAGCCCCTCCTGCTCATCGTCCGGCGGAAGCGCGCAGGCGGTAGCTTGTGCCGCGACGATTGGCGTGACGGCGATTATTCACTCCGCTCAGCGAGACTAAGCTGGGCGGCAGCTCATCTTTACGTCGATGTATGAGGGCAGCCGCAATGAACAACGAACTCATGTTCCCGGACGACGACAACGGCCAGGTCCTGCGTCAGATGGTCGCCGAAGGCGACAACCTGTCGATCCCGCGCGAGATCGACTTCGCGGTGATCTTCGAGACCGAAGAGGCTGCGCTGCAGTTTGCGGTCGCCATGCTCCAGCAGGGCCAGAAGGTGTCGCTCTCCGAATACGAAGAGAATGACGAGATGCCCTGGCAGGTTTTCCTGCATCCGTTCATGGAACCCAGCCACGACAACCTCACCATGTTCGAGAACGCCTTGGCGAACGAGGCGGAACCGTTTGGCGGGCAGCTGGATGGCTGGGGTTGCGAGGCGCAGAACTGAGGGCTAACGACGGGGTCAGAGGACCCCGATCGTGTGCATCCATGTCTCGGCCAGCGTCGTCCAGCTGGTAATCGGGTTATCCGTTTTTCTCACGCCGAACGCGTGACCGCCGTGCGCATAGAGATGCATTTCCACCGGCACCTTCGCCTGCTGCAAGGCGAGGTAATAGGTGAGCGATTCCCGGATATCGTCGGTGGCGTCGTCTTCGGCCTGAGCGATGAAGGCGGGCGGGCCCTTCGGGTCGATCCGGACCTCCTTGGTTAGCGTGATGCCCGGCTCCGTCCACAGGTGGCCGGGGTAGAGCGCCATGGCGAAGTTGGGGCGGAAGTCCTGTTTGTCAGCGTCGTCGATGGGTGTGTAGGCGCGCTTCGTATGGTTGCTGATGTCGGCCACCATGCGTCCGCCGGCGGAGAAGCCCACCACGCCGATCTTGTGCGGATCGATGCCGAGGCTTCCCGCACGCTGGCGCAGTAGTGCCATGGCACGCTGGGCATCCTGCAGGGCCATGGGCACGCGCGGCGCGCGGCGGCAGTTGCACTCATCGTTCCAGTAGGGGCCTGACCCTGGCACGCGGTATTTCAGCACCGCGCAGGTGACACCTTTTGCCGTCAGCCAGTCGCAGATCTCGGTGCCTTCGAGGTCGATGGCGAGCACGCGATAACCGCCACCGGGAAGTACGAGGACGGCGGCGCCGGTATTCTTTCCCTTGGCGGGATAAATGCTGACGGTGGGGCGCGTGACGTGCTCCACCATGGTGATCGGTTGACCGGCGATCTTGCCATTGGATGTGCCGAAGACCTCGGGGCCGGGGTAGGCGGGCGCTTCGATCTTCAGGTCCGCTGGCCATAGAGGCACCTGCTCGATACCGGCCGGTGGTGCCCACGGCCGGTTTTGCGTGTTGAGCAGCGGTTCGCCCCCCGTGGTGGCCCATGCGGCTACCGGCATGAGTAACGCGGCCAGCAGGCCGATCCAACGCCCCTTCGCCATGACTCGATCTCCCTGAGCGATTGTTAGTGTGACCACTCTGACGAGGCGTGCTGGCAATTTTGTGGCGGAAGCGTGGCGCGTGCCTGTACGTCGCCCACGTGCGGATCGGCCGATTCCTTCGTGACGGCGTGGCGGGCGCCTACAGAGTGTGATCTGGACTCCGGGCATCATCGGTGTTGCATCGAGAGTCGACGATCCACTCTCGGGCTAACTTCTCATTACGTGGCCGATCGAGGTGGCTAGCATGGATGGTATGACCGAATTTCGCCTGACGTACGACGGCCCGGCGCTTATCGCGCACGAAATGCACCCGCGTGACCTCGCGCCAGCATTGATTGCCATGTCCGATCTGCTGGATGCCGCCGCGCGCGCGCTCTACGGCGATGAGGTGAAGGTCGACGTGCATATCAAAGGCCCTTTCAAGTCCGGTAGCTTCAATATCGATTTTGTCGCTGGCGTGCAGTGGCTCAAGTCGGTGCGTGACTATTTGTCTGGCCAGGGCGCATCAGCGATCGCCAATGCGACAGCGATCCTTACGGCGGTCGGCATCATTGGCAGGGGCCTCTTCTCGCTGCTGAAATGGCTCCGTGGCCGGCCCATTTCCCACGTCGAATCCCTTGGGTCCGATTCGCAGGGCTTCGAGACCGTCCGGGTCCATGCGGAAGAAGACACCTATGAAATCAGGCGCCAGGCACTCGATCTGCTGACCCATGCGGCCGTGCGCACGGCGCTTGAACGCGTCATCAAGCCCCTGGAAGAAAACGGCGTCGACATATTCGCCCTGGGCACGGAGGGTTACCTCAACGTGATCATTCGTGGCGACGAGCGCGCCTATTTTATCGCGCCCACGGAAGACGAAGTCCTGGTCATCGACGATGTCAGGGATCTCATGTTCTCCGTCGTATCGTGCACAGGTGCGGATGCTGAGACGTGGCGCCTGTCGAATGGCGAAACCACCATGGGTTCGAAAGTGTCCGATCAGGCCTTCCTCGACGCGATGGCCGCAGACAAGGTCACCCTGCTCAAGGATGACGTGCTGGTCTGCCGGACCCGTGTCCGGCAGTGGAAGGGGCAGGCCGGTATCCGCACGGAGTACGAGGTCGTGCAGGTAAACCGGCACCTTCGTGCCAACCGACAGATCCCGCTCCCGCTTGATGTGTTCCCGTTGACCAGCGCGGTGGCCGGTTAATCGACAAGCCGTGCGTGCCACGCGCCGAATGGGGCGAACCAGCAGCGATGGCTATGCCAGACTTGCCGCACTCGTCATAGTGAGCAGGGGAAGCCGGTGGGGAAATCATTCGTAGTGGCTACGCTCATGGCGTGGTCGCTGGCGCAGGCCGCTCAAGCCGCTGCCCCGATGATTACGAATCCGGTCTATGCCGGCCCATCCCATCTCGTCGATGTGGGTGGTGGCCGGCGCATGAATCTGTATTGCACGGGCGAGGGTTCGCCGACGGTCGTCATGGATGCCGGCATGGGCGACTCGGCGATCAGCTGGGCACTGGTGCAACCAGCGCTGTCGAAGCATGTCCGATCCTGCTCGTTCGATCGCGCAGGCCTTGGCTTTAGCGATGCCGCGACGCGACCGGGCACGCCGCAAAACGCGGCCGACGATCTGCACCACCTGCTTGGCGCCGCCGGGGTCAAACCACCCTATGTGCTTGTCGCACATTCGCTAGGTGGCCTGAATGCGCGGGTATTCGCCGACCGCTTCCGCAGCGAGGTCGTGGGTATGGTGATGGTCGAATCATCCCACGAGGATCAGTTCACGGAAGGCTGGGCGATTGGCGCTGCCGACCAGAAGGAAAAATATGAGGCATACCTGGCCAAGGCACACGAATGCGTCGTGCTGGCCAGGAACGGCCTGAAGCCGGGTACGCCTGACTTTACGCGTTGCGTGGGTGATGACGCCGATCCGCGCTTCAGCGATGCGATCAACGCCGCCCAGCGGGCCTACGGTGTCACGCCGCGCTGGCAGGCGGCGGTTGCTTCCGAGCGTGAAAATGTCGCCAGCGTAAGCGTGGATCAGGTGCGCGCCACGCGAAAGGATTACGGGGACATGCCGCTCATGGTCCTGATTCACTCCCCCTACGCCAAACGTGATGACGAGACGCAGAGCGAGCGCGATCTCCGGACGCTCTCATGGGAGCGCCTGCATCTGCGCATGGCGGCTATGTCGACGCGCGGGACCATGATCACCGTGCCCAACAGCACCCATTACATACAGTACGAACATCCGCAGGTGGTCGTGGATGCGGTGCTCGAAGCTATCGCGATACAGGCGCACTGAGGCACTTCTTCGCCTACACGGTCGCGCCTCGCGGGCTGTGTTTCGATAGCGATAGCGCCCGCATAGATCGGTGGCGCCAGCCACTTCGGCAGGGCGGGTGGCTCGTTGTATGGCAGATCCATCCAGCCCCGCTTCACGCCGAATGCGTGTTCTGCGCCACGCGCGAACATGGACGGCACGTTGCCGCCCACCGTCATGCGCGTGAGTTTCCGGGCAGTGACGATATTGCCAAGGGCATCCGCCTGCGCCTGCGGCGTGGTAAAGCCAGCGCGTTCAAGGACGGAAAGGATGATCGAAAGATTTTGACGGCGATGGTGCTGGCGGAGCATACGGCGACTGCTTGGGCTACTGCGTAAACGGTGACGGATTCTTATACATGAGGCATTTCTGGCCGCCACGGGATAACTATATGAAAGTTCGGCATGTTGGTGGCGAAGCCTTACGCAAACTATCCGGGTATAAAACGAAAGCCGGATTTTTGCGCGAAAGTTGTTACGATTTCGTACAAGACAAAACTAAAATGCCGTAAAAGCAATGAGTTGCGCAAAACCGTGAGATTAAAGCGGAGACAATAGTTGCCGTTAACACCTAAGACTTTTTCCTAGGGCAGCAACGGCAGCATGACTATCAGGTGGCGCATCATTTTCACCATGGCGGCGGCACTCCTCGCCGCAATCGTGATCGGTATCACCGGGCTCGTGTCCCTCGATAAGACCCAGTCGGGTCTGGAAGGCATGTACCGCACCTCGCTCATGCCCATCGTCCACGTCAGCGAAGTGCGTGCCTCGCTCATGGACGAACGCAACGCCGTGAACCGTGCCATTGCCCGTGCCGGCGCGGCGGATGCCGTCGCAGAGGCGCAGCAGCGCGTCGTCGCAAGCCAGGCTAAGCTTGCGAAAGACTGGTCGGCGTATTACCCGGCACTGGTCAGCAGCGATTCGGAGCGCGAGGCCGCCAAGGCGTTTATCGCCGCCCGTGAGCAGTCCGACGATCGGGTGAAAGGCCTGCTCGACAAACTCCAGAAGGGCGACAAGGACTCGGTGTCGTTCCTCGTCAAGGAAGTGGGCCCGGCGATGGATGCCGCGACGGCCCAGATCTCCCAGATCATCACTGTCAACGAGCAGCAGGCCGACCAGGACTACCAGGCGGCAGCGACCCGTGAACACCGCACCGTGGCCATCACGATCGGCGTTCTCGTGGTGTCGGCGCTGATGGTGGCGCTGCTTGGCTTCCTCCTTGCGCGCGCCGTGGTGCGCCCGCTGCTCCGCGCCCGCGATCTTGCGGCACGGATCAGCCAGGGTGAGCTCAATCATCATCTTGAGGTGACCGGTCGCGACGAGCTGAGCGAGACGCTCCGTGCGCTGGCCACGATGGACGAGCAGCTCACGCGTATCGTCAGTGAAGTTCGCAGCAACGCGCAGCAGGTGACGTACGCTGCACGCGACATTTCCGCCGGTACGGACGATCTCTCCAGCCGCACGCAGGAACAGGCGTCGTCGCTCGAAGAAACCGCCGCCTCGATGGAAGAAATGACCGCGACGGTGCGCGAGAACTCCGAGGGCGCGGATCTCGCTCGCGAACTCACCACCACGCTGCATGGCGATGCGCAGTCGGGCCAGTCCGTGGCCGAAGAGGCCGTGCTGGCCATGGGTGAAATCACCCGTAGCAGCCGTAGCGTCGGTGAAATCGCTGTGCTGATCGACGAGATCGCTTTCCAGACCAACCTGCTGGCGTTGAACGCGGCGGTGGAAGCCGCGCGTGCGGGCGAGCAGGGCAGGGGCTTTGCCGTGGTCGCCAGCGAGGTTCGCAACCTCGCCCAGCGCAGTGCGTCGGCCGCCCGCGACATCAAGAAGCTCATCGCCGACGCCTCTGAACGTGTCGAAACGGGTGCCGTCCTGGTGGGCCGTACCGGTGAAGCGCTGGCGTTGATCGGCACCGGCGCGAGCAAGGTCTCCGGTATCGTCGGTAACATCGCGGCCGCGTCGCTGCAGCAGTCGGCCGGCATCGAGCAGGTGAACGGCGCCGTCACGGCGCTGGACGAAGTGACGCAGCAGAACGCCGCACTGGTCGAGGAAGCGAGCGCGGCCAGCAAGCAGATGCTTGACCTCGCCGAGGAGTTGATGCGCCAGGTGGCGTTCTTCAGCATTACCGGTGACGAGGCTGCCGAAGCCCCGCGCCAGGCGCGTGGGGAGGCCCAGGTCGCCCACGTGGCAGCCGCGCCAGTACATACCGCGGTGCGCCAGCCGGCCGTCCAGGAAGCGGTCTGGACCGAGTTCTAAGCACCGCGGCCGGCGCCCTCGGATTCGCGGGCGCCGGCCGTTGCGTATGCAATCATCTTGCCACGCCGCTGGCTGGCGAATACCGTGTGGGCGTCCCGACAAGGAGCGCCCCCCACTTTGAAGCCCGTGGCAGCACGCAACCTGCACAGCCAGGTAGTCCAGCAATTGGGCCAGCTCATCGTGAGCGGCAAGCTGGCGCCGGGTGAGGGTTTGCCGCGCGAGGATATCCTCGCGGAAAAGCTGGCCGTCAGCCGTACCGCGCTGCGCGAGGCGATGAAGGTGCTGGTGACCAAGGGCCTTATCGAGTCCCGCCAGCGTACGGGTGCCCGTGTCCGCGCCGCCATCCACTGGAAACAGCTTGACCAGGACGTGCTGGCCTGGCGCTGCGCATCGATGCCGACCGACGACTTCGTGGAGAAGCTCGTTGAAATGCGCGAGCTGATCGAGCCCGGTGCAGCGGCCACCGCCGCAAGGCGCCGCACGACCGCCCAGCTGGCTGCGCTCAAAGCCGCCTACGAAGCCATGGCGGCCGCAGAGAACCTGGACGCCTGGGCCGAGGCCGACCTGGCTTTTCACGAGACCATGCTCCAGGCCACCAACAACGAGCTCATGGTTTCGCTATTCAGCGTGATCGAAACCGCGCTCGGCCAGTACTTCCTGCTTTCGGCGCGCAATGCGGCCGATTTCAAGGCAGCCCTGCCGCACCATGGCAAGGTGCTCGAAGCCATCCGCCGCAAGCAGCCTGAAGCCGCCCGGGAAGGCATGCTCGAGATGGTCAACATCTCCCGCCGCAACATTCGCCGCCGACGTTAAAAAACACCCGCGCCCCTGTAGGAGCCCACCCTGTGGGCGACGCCCCTCGCGACCACCTTCAAGGCCCTGCGACGTTATCGCGAAAGATGTCGCCCACAGGGTGGGCTCCTACGGGCATGGCATGCTGCGCCGCAGCTTGCCGCCTGATAATCATAAAATACTACAATTGACGAGACGCGCCACCGGGCGTGCAGGGCACCTCACGACATGCTCGAACTCGCCAACGACCGTCTGCGCGTGATCCTGCTCCCCGAAACGGGTGGCGGCATCGCACGCTTCGACTGGCTAGGCAGTGTCGAGGCCATTGCCGTCATGCGCCCCTGTAGGAGCGCGCTTGCGCGCGATGGCTCTTGCGAAACCGCGGCCAACGAACCCATCGACCCCAACCACCTTGCCTGCTACCCGTTAGTCCCCTGGAGCAACCGCATCACCACCGGCGGCTTCACGCACGATGGCACCCGCATCGACCTGCCGCTCAACCGCGCCGACGATGCCTATCCCATCCACGGTACCGGCTGGCAACGCGCGTGGACGGTAGAACGCCACGCCCCCGACGAGGCGGTGTTCACGCTGCACGACGCCACCGAAGGCGCCTACGACTATCGCGCGCGCCTGGCGTATTACCTCGAAGCCAACACGCTTCGCGTCGAGCTGGCGGTCACCAACACCGGCGACGTCGCCTTGCCATTTGGCCTCGGCCTGCACCCTTTCTTCCCCCGCCACGGCAGCGTGCGGCTGCACGCCCCGGCGCGTACCGTCTGGCGCAACGATGACCGGGATTCCCTCATTCCGGTGGCTTGCCAGGCGGTGCCGCCGGCGTGGGATTTTTCTTTCGCGCCGATCCTGCCGCGGGGAGGCCTTAACAACGGCTTCCAGGGCTGGAAGGGCGCGGCTCGCATTCGCTGGCCGCTGCAAGGCCTGCGGCTCAACATCACCGCCGATGTGGATAGCTACATCCTCTACGTGCCCGAAGGCGAAACTTTTTTCTGCTTCGAGCCCGTCGACCACCCGGTGAACGCCGTGAACCTGCCTGGCGGGCCTGCCGCCAACGGCATGACCGTGCTGGCGCCTGGGCAGGCGTTGGCACGATCCTTCGCATTCCGTGTTTCCGAAGAGGGGTAAGAACGTTGAAGCAGCACGCCTCCACCCGCCGGCTCGCCCTTGCCCTGGCTGCCGCGTTCGCCGCGCCGCTCGCCGTTGCCGCCACGCCGCCGCGTGAGGTGGCGCCGCGCTACGACGCGTCATCGCACGTTTTCCGCCTGGACGCAGGCAAGGTCACGTATGCCATGGGCGTCGATCCCGATGGCCGGCTGCAGACGCTCTACTGGGGTGCACGCCTTGCGGCCGATGATCCGCTGGGGCCGGCGACACCGGCGCCCGAGCGCTCCTCGTTTGATCCCAAGGGCGCACTCTCGCGCCAGGAATACGCGGGTTGGGGCGGCAACATCACCGCGATGCCAGCGCTCAAGGTGAAGTTCGATGACGGCAATCGCGACCTGATCCTGCGCTATGACAGCTACCGGATCGACCACGGCGCGCTCGCCATCCTGATGCGCGACGTCAAGGCCGGCGTGGATGTCACGCTGCGCTACACGGCCGATCCGGCGACTGGCGTCATCGGCCGTTCGGCGCGCATTGAAAACAAGAGCACCCAGGCACTCACGATCGATAGCGCGGCCGCGGCCACATGGAGCCTGCCATCCGGCAGCGATTATTCGCTGCGTTACCTCACCGGCACATGGGCGGGCGAATGGCACCTGCAGACGCGCGCGATCACGCAGGGCGCGACGGTGCTGGAAAGTCGCCGCGGCTCCACGGGCGACGAGAACAACCCGTGGTTCGCCATCAATCGGGGTGGCGCGTGGAATGAAGAACACGGCGATGTCTGGTTCGGCGCGCTGGCGTGGAGCGGCTCGTGGCAGATCCGCGTCGACGAAGACATCCTCGGCCAGGTCCGCGTGACCGGCGGATTCAACCCCTTCGATTTTGGTTACCGCCTGAAGCCGGGTGAATCGCTCGATACCCCCGTGTTCTACGGTGGCTACACGGCCGATGGCATGGGGGAAGCCTCGCGCCTGCTGCATCGCTTCGAGAAGGCGAGCGTCCTGCCGCACGGCGAGCAGGCAAAGCTGCGCCCGGTGCTCTACAACTCCTGGGAAGCCACCGAATTCAAGGTGGATGAGGCAGGGCAGGAGCAGCTGGCCGAACGCGCGGCGAAGCTTGGCGTGGAGCGGTTCGTCGTTGATGACGGCTGGTTTGGCGCACGCAATAGCGACCATGCCGGGCTGGGCGATTGGACGGTGAACCGCACCAAGTTCCCGAATGGCCTGAAGCCGCTCATCGATAAGGTGCATACGCTGGGCATGAGCTTCGGCCTTTGGGTCGAGCCGGAGATGGTGAACTCCGATAGCGATCTGTACCGTGCGCACCCGGACTGGGTGCTCAATTTCCCGGACCGCCAGCGTAGTGAGGGGCGTAACCAGCTCGTGCTCAACCTCGCGCGCGAGGACGTGAAAGCCCACGTGTTCGAGGTGCTGGATCGCCTGCTCGCCGAGAACGACATCCAGTTCCTGAAGTGGGACTACAACCGCAACTGGTCCGAGCCGGGCTGGCCGCAGATGTCGCCGGACGAGCAGCAGAAGGTCTACGTGGCCTACACGCGCAACCTTTACGACATCCTGCGCCGCCTGCGCGAGAAGCATCCGGGCGTGGAAATCGAATCGTGCTCGGGCGGTGGCGCGCGCGTCGATCTGGGCGTGATGGCGCTTACCGATGAGGTATGGCCCTCTGACAACACGGATGCCTCGGATCGTCTCTCCATCCAGGATGGTTTCAGCCAGGCGTATGCACCGGCCACGATGATGTCTTGGGTGACCGGCTCGCCCACCTGGGTGAATAACCGCGCGATGTCGCTGGATTTCCGCTTCCTCTCGTCCATGCAGGGCGGTCTCGGCATCGGCGCCAACCTGCTCACGTGGAGCGAGGCGGATAACACGACGGCGCGGCACTACATCACCGCGTACAAGGCGATCCGCACGACGGTGCAGCGTGGCGACCTCTATCGCCTGCTCTCGCCGCAGAACCGTGCCGCGTGGTCGGCCACCAGTTCCGTATCCACCGATCGCAAGCAGGCCGTGCTGTTCGCGTTCCAGCGCCAGGGCGAAGAGGCGAGGGCGTTCCCGACGCTACGCCTGCAGGGGCTGGACCCGGTTGCACGCTACCGCATGCGCTTCATCCACGGCGCCGCCGTGCCAGGGACCCCCGAGGTGGCCAGCGGCGCGTACTGGATGGCCCACGGTGTCGATCTGCTGATCAAGGGTGACTTCGACGCTGCAGGGGCGGTCTTCGAAGCGCCATAGCTTTTCCCCCGCAAGGAGTCGCGCCGTGCCTGTACGTCATGTTCCGTCGCTCCGCCGTCTCGCCCTGGCCTGTGGCGTGTTCGCCCTGGCCAGTACCGCCACCGCCCAGGTCAATGGGGTGGCTCAGCGCCCGTATCTCGGCTGGAGCAGTTTCAGCCAGCAAACCATGGATGCTGCGTTCCTCACGCAGGCCAATATGCTGAAGCAGTCCGACGCGCTTGCCGCGTCGGGTTTGCAGGCGCATGGCTATACGTACATCAACCTCGACTCCGGATGGATGGGTGGCTTCGATGCCAACGGCCGGCCTAGGCCGGACCCTTCCACCTTCCCTGACATCAAGGCCCTCATCGACCACATCCATGCGAACGGCCAGAAGGCCGGCATCTACTGGATTCCCGGCGTGGAAGAGCCCGCGGTGCAGGCGAATTCGCCCATCCTCGGGACGAACCTGCACATCCAGGACATCCTGGCGCTGCCGCATCGGGCGGGCAATGCGTTCGGTGGCCCCGGCGAATCGCCGTACCACTACAAGATCGATTTCTCGAAGCCCGGCGCGCAGGCGTACATGGATTCCGTGGTGGCGTTGTTCGCCTCATGGGGTGTGGATTTCATCAAGCTTGATGGCGTGACGCCGGGCTCGTACAGCGACGACCTGAGCATCGATAACCGCGACGATGTCGTGGCCTGGTCAAAGGCGATTGCGAAGACAGGCCGGCCGATGTGGTTCACCGTGTCGTGGCAGGTCGACAAGGATGACAACGATATCTGGTCGGCGTGGGCCAATGCGCGACGTATCGATGATGACGTGGAGTGCGAAGGCCGCTGCGCCACGCTGACCAACTGGCCGCGCATCGAGAAGCGCTTCCGCGACCTGCCATCGTGGCAGGACGCGGCCGGTCCGGCGAAAGGCTGGAACGACCTGGATTCGCTGGATATCGCCGACGGCACCCGCGATGGCCTCACCCTCGACGAAAAGCGTTCAGCCATGACGATCTGGTCGATGGCGAATGCGCCGTTGTATCTCGGTGGTGACCTCACGGCGCTCGACCCCGATGGCCTGCGCATCGCGACCAACGACGAGGTGCTGGCGGTCGATCAATCCGGCCACCCGGCGCGCCAGGTGCTCGGCGGCGATCACCAGGTATGGGTGAGTGACCTCGGTAACGGTCGCTACTACGTCGCGCTGTTCAACATGAACGCGGCGCCTGCCACGGTGACTTTGCCGTGGCGGTTGCTGGGCGCCGCGGGTGCGCTGCGCGTGCGTGACCTGTGGAACCACAAGGAGCTCGGCCCGTCCGTGCTCCAGCATGAGGTGGTGCTGCCTGCACACGGTACACAGTTGCTGCTGGTGGATCGGTTGCCGGGCACCTTGCCGGCCGGGCCGTCCGCGGCGTACGAGGCTGAGGCGGCCGCGCTGGCCGGTACGGCGCAGGTGTATGCGTGCAGCGGCTGCTCGTCGGGCAACAAGGTGGGCGGCCTTGGCCTTGGCGTGAACAATACGGTGAGCTTCAACAGTGTCACGGTGCCGCACGATGGCGTGTACCTCATGCAGGTCGATTCGCTCACGCTTGGCCTGCGTTCGTACCTCTATCGCGTGAACGATGGCCCGTACCACACGTTCAATTCAGGCGGTGGGAGCTTCCAGCTGCCCTCGTCGAGCACGCTGCCGGTGTGCCTGCGCAGGGGCGTGAACCGGATTCGTTTTGGCAACGATGTGAGTTACCCGCCCGATCTGGACCGCATCGTGATTCGCGATGGCGCAGGCGTGCCGGCGCCAGTGGCCAGCGTATACGAGGCCGAGTCGGCAACGCTTGGCGGTACGGTGACCGCGGGCTTCAGCAACTACTTCTCGGGCCTGGCCAAGGCCGGGAATATCGGCGGTGGCAGCGCGAACGCGGTGACCTTCACGAACGTCACCGCGCCGCGTGCCGGCGTCTACCAGCTCGAGATCGATTACGCGACGAAGGGGCCGCGCACGCTCTTCCTCACGGTGAACGGGCGTAACCCGACCCAACTGGATCTCGATGGCAGCAGCTTCGACGATCCTGTGGCGCGCGTGCTGGAGGTGCCGCTGCTCAAGGGCAGCAACACACTCCAGCTCGGCAATCCATCCGGTTTTGCCCCGGACCTCGACCGTATCGTGGTGAGCCCACGGCTGGGCTCACCCGCACCCGGTTGCCCGTAGCGTCAGAGCAGCATGCCGCCCGAGACTTCGATGCGCTGGCCGGTCACCCAGCGGTTTTCGTCGGAGAGGAGGGCGGCGATCATCGGGCCGATGTCGTCCGGCTGGCCGACACGGCCCAGCGCGGTGAAACCCGCGACGCGCTGGTTGATCTCCGGGTTGTCGCGGACCATGCCGCCGCTGAAATCGGTGGCGATGGCGCCTGGCGCCACGGTGTTTGCCGTGATGCCGCGTTCCGCGAATTCCTTGGCGAAGTAGCGCGTAAGCACCTCGATCGCACCCTTCATGGCAGCGTAGGGCGCGCTGCCAGGCATGGCGAAACGGGTGAGGCCACTGGAGAGGTTGATGATGCGGCCGCCGTCGTTGATGAGTGGCAGCAGCTTCTGGGTAAGGAAGAACACGCCCTTGAAGTGCACGTTGTACAGCGCGTCCACCTGGGCCTCGGTGGTTTCCGCGATGGGCGTGTGGTGTGAGGTGCCGGCGTTGTTCACGAGGTAGTCGAAGCGCGTCGCACCGAGCGTCGAAAGCGCGCCGCGCACCTGTTCAACGAAGGCGTCGAACGTCGCGGTGTTACCCGCATCCAGCTGGAGAGCGACGGCGCGTGCGCCTTCCGCGGCCACGGCGTCGACAGCGCTGCGTGCCTCGGCTTCGTTGGAGTGGTAGGTAAAGACGCTATCCACACCACGACGGGCCAGGTGGATGATGGTGTTGCGGCCGAGGCCGCGGCTGCCGCCGGTCACGATGGCGATACGGCGGGCGGTGTTCTGCGAGGCGGTCATGCGATGGCTCCAGGGGGGTAAGGGCGTGGAGGAAAAGGTAGGGGCCGGCCGCCCGCCGCCGAATGCCGGAAGCCAGCCGGTTCTTGCCTGATCCTGCTCGCATCCCCATCAAGAGGGCGTAGGCTGGGTACGATCCAGCCATCCCCTCGCGGAGGCCGCGCGTGTCCCAAACCCTCATCGACCTTGTCCGCCGCTACACCGAAAGCCACCCGGGCGAGAACCCGTGGATGACGGCGATCGAGAACGTGGGCATCCTGCGCTCGGACCTGCCCAAGCGGCCTGCGCCGTTGCTGTTTCAGCCGTCGTTGTGCGTCGTGGCCCAGGGCAGCAAGCAAAGCGTCTTCGGCAATCGCCGCTACGAATACGGCCCGGGGCAGGCGCTGGTGGTGAGCGTCGAGATGCCCGCGTTCAGCCGGGTCGCGGCAGCGAGCCCCGACGAGCCGTTCCTCGGCGTCATCATCGGGCTCGACCGCAAGCTCATGAGCGAGGTGCTCGATAGCCTCGTCACACCGGTGAAGGTCTCGGCCCAGGTGCCGCGGGGTGTCTTCGTTACCGATTACGACGGCCCGCTGGCCGATTGCGTGATGCGCTTGCTGCGCCTGCTTGATACACCCGAAGCCATCCCGCACGTCGCGCCGCTGGTAATGCGCGAGATTGCCTATTGGTTGCTGAGTGGGCCGCACGCGGCGGACGTGGCGAAGGTGGCCCTGGCCGATGGCCGCACCCACCGGGTGCTCAGCGCCGTGCATGCGTTGCGCGCGAAGTTTGCCGAGGCGGTGAGCATCGATGAACTCGCGGCGATCGCGCAGCTGAGCCCTTCGGCCTTCCATCGTCAGTTCAAGGCGCTTACTTCGATGACTCCGGTGCAGTTCCAGAAGCAACTGCGCCTGCTTGAGGCACGGCACCTGCTCGTCTCGGGCACGGCCAATGCCGAGACAGCCGCGTTCCGCGTGGGCTACGAAAGCGCCTCGCAGTTCAGCCGCGAATACACCCGCATGTTCGGTGCGCCACCCCGGCGGGATGCCGAGGCGCTCCGCCAGCCGTTGCCGGAGTGAGGTGTTCCGTGTGACGCTCCGCGCACCACCACGCGGGAAAGGCATCCATGGTCAGTCGTCGTGCGTTCCTCCAGGCCGTGCCCATGGGCGCGCTTTCCCTTGCTGCCGCGGGTACCCCGCTGGCCCTGGGCGCCGCGCCGGCACCGGCGCCTGCCGAAAAGCCGCTACAGGCCGACAAGATCGTCGCGCTGGTGGGCGATGATGTGCCCACCCGTTCGATCTGGCTGCCCCATCGCCTCGATGAAGCGATCGCGGGGGACACCGAAGTGGGCGATATCTACCTGCAGGAGGGCGCGGTCGGGAAGCTCGAGAAGCGCTTTGCCGAGCTGTTGGGCAAGGAAGACGCCGCATTCATGCCCACGGGCACCATGGCCAACCAGATCGCCGTCCGCATCCTCTGCGGTGATCGGCGGCACCTGCTCCTGCAGAAGGAGAGCCACGTCTACCGCGACGAGGAAGATGCGACGCCGGTGCTGAGTGGGATCAATCCCGTGCCGATCGAGGGCGGGACGGGCGAGCAGCTCGTCGCCTCCATCGAAGCGGCTTACAACCAGCGCTCGGAAGACCCTTATCCGCTCGAGGTCGGTGCCATCTCGCTGGAAAGCCCGGTACGGAGACTCGATGGCTCGACCATCGCGCTCGATACGATCCTGCGTATCGCCGCCATCGCGAAGAAGAATGGCAGCGGCATGCATCTCGACGGGGCACGCTTGCTATTGATGTCGGGCATGCAGGGGTTCGATCCCAAGGCGTACGCCGCGCCGTTCGATACCGTGTATGTCTCGCTCTACAAATACCTCGGTGCGCCGTTCGGCGCGATCCTCGCTGGTGACAAGGCGCATATCGACAGGGCGCGGCATGTGCGGCACATCTTTGGCGGCACGATCTTCCGCGGCTGGCCTTCGGCGGTGCTCACCTTGCGCGGCCTGGATCACTTCGGCGAGCGCTTCGCACGCGTGCGTACGGCGGGAGAGGCGTTGCTGGTGAAGCTCGCAAGCATGCCGGGTATCCGCATCGAGCGGGTGGAGCGTGGCAGCAACATCGCCGTTGCGGTGCTCGATCCCAACGTGGCCGATGGCTTGCGCGAACGGGCGCGCGCGGCAGACATCGTGGTGGGCAAACCCGACAGCGGCCGTCTGCACCTCACCTTCAACGAAACCCTGCTGCGCAAACCGACGGCGACGATCGCGCAGGTCTTCGCGACGTGATCGCTTGCGTGGCCCCGCATCGGCATCTACGCTCGAAGCACGTCGCCCTCTGACGGCACGAGGTGTTCGTGGGTTATCTGCTGGTCTTCATTGGTGGTGGGCTGGGCTCGATGGCGCGTTACGGCCTCAGCGTGTTCGGCATGCGCCTGCTGGGGCAGGGATTCCCGTGGCCCACGCTGCTCATCAACATCGTGGGTTCCGCCTTGATGGGGCTGCTCACCGGCTGGTTGGCGGCGCAGGGCACGGGGCCGCAATCCCTCCGCTTGTTCATAGCCACGGGCGTCCTGGGCGGGTTCACCACCTTCTCCACGTTCTCGCTCGAGACCGTCCTGCTGTACGAGCGGGGCCAACTGGGCCTGGCCGTGGCTTACGTGGCCACCTCGGTAGGCGTTGGCATAGGGGCGCTCGTTCTGGCCATGAAGCTGGCTCGCGGCATGGTGTAAACGGGGGCTTGCGTATCTGCAAACTTTCCCTATAATGGCCGGCTCACGACGCGGGAATAGCTCAGTTGGTAGAGCACGACCTTGCCAAGGTCGGGGTCGCGAGTTCGAGTCTCGTTTCCCGCTCCAGTTTTCTACAAAGCCCCGGCCTTGCGCCGGGGCTTTGTTTTTTGGCCTACGGCGCGGTTTGCGTCGCATCAGCCGCTTTGCTCATGATGCCGACGAATGCGTTGCGCGCGTTCTCCACCTCGCGGTCCTCGCTGTTGTTGGTGAGGATAACGATCGTGGTGTCCTGATCCGGCAGCATGGTCAGGTCGGACTTGAAGCCGCGCCAGTGTCCGCCGTGCGAGACGCTCTTGCCGCCAACGATCGATGGCTTAAGGCTGAGGCCGAAGCCATATGGGCTCAGGCTTCCGTCGGCCAGCGTGGCTGGCGTGGTTGCCTCCCGCCAGTGCTCCGCCGACATCACGCGTCCCTGATTGATCGACGTCGCCCAGATCAAAAGATCCCCCGTCGTGGAATAGACGCCCCCGGCGCCATACAGGTAAAGCCCGGGAATCTGGTCGACCGGCTTTCGCGACCCATTGAGCGTCATTCGCATGCCGTACGCCCGGTCGGTCCCGGGCAGTGTCTCGGCGGATGGCGTGCGCACCCAGGTGTGGGTCATGCCGAGCGGAACGAAGAATTCATCCTGCAGGAAGGCCGCGTACGTTTTCCCGGATGCGTTCTCGATGACCTTTCCAAGCAGCGAATAGCCCGTGTTGCTATAGCCAAACGCGGCGCCGGGAGGGGTGATGAGCGGCTGTTTCGCCTCACGCAGGACCTCGACAATATCAGCGAGGTCGACGGGGCCGTGTGCGCTCCCGCTCAGGATCACCTGCGTGTAGTGCGGCATGACGTCCGGAACGCCCGACGTCTGGTTCAGCAACTGGCGCAGGGTGATCGTCGGATACGGGAACCCGGGCAGATATTTCGCCGCCGGATCGTCAAGCGCCACGCGTTGCTGCTCGGCCAGCCTGACGATGGCGGCCGCGGTGAATTGCTTGGTGATGGATCCAATGTCGAACGCGGAATCGACGGTGAGCGGGGTATGGCGTGTGGAGGAAAGTCGCCCCACGGCACCCTCGTAGACGATCTGGCCATGCTGCGCGACAAGATAGGTGCCATTGCACTCGAGTGCCGCACCGCATCGGCGTACATACATCGCGATCTCACTTCTTTCCCGGCCATCGGCCGCAGCCGCAGGCATCGAAAACGCCGCGCAAAGCGACGCACCAAGCAGGGTAAGACGAACGAAGCGATCCAGTTCCATGAGAGCCTCCGCAAACCACCGTCGGGATAGGTGGCCGGAGTCTCCGCGCCTTGCGACGGGAAGTGGCGGGGTTTCCGACGAAACGGGGAAAGTGCCGGATGAAACGGCGTTACATGGCCCCTGGGGTCGCGCGCCTTGACGCTGCGCCGCCGCACGTTCAGAATTTTCGCAGCCGCGTCAGGGGACTTGCGGCCTCCGTACGGACAAAGGGTTCGCTTTGGCGAGCCGTATTCGCGCGTCGTCGCGCACGCTCAGGAAGATCAACATGCAGAAATTCGCTCGCCGCCTCGCGACCCTCGTCGCGCTCTCGCTCCTCGCCGCCGTGGTCCACGCCGAGGACATCAACGACCTGCCGTGGCAGATCGGCCCGACCAAGGTCCAGGTCGGTTCCCACGCCAGCCTGGACGTGCCTGCCGGCTACGCGTTCCTCGGCCCGGACGGGACCCGCCGCCTGGACAAGATCATGCACAACCCCTCGGGCGACGAGGATAGCTACACTCTGGCGCCGCAGACCATGGATTGGGTGGCGTACTTCGATTACGAAGACACTGGCTACGTCAAGGACGATGAAAAGCTGGACGACGACGATCTGCTCAAGTCGGTCAAGGAAGGTACGGAAGAGAGCAACGTCGAGCGCCGTAAGAATGGCTGGGACACGCTGACCCTCACCGGTTGGAAGACGAAGCCGCAGTACGACTCGACGTTCAAGTCGCTGACCTGGTCGTTCGTGGCACGCAACGACAAGTCGCAGACCGACGTGGTGAACTACAACGCGCGCATCCTCGGCCGCAGCGGCGTGATGAGCGCGGTCGTCGTGGCGGATCCGAACGACCTCGATGCCGCCATCGGCCAGTTCAAGGGTGCTATCCAGGGCTTCGCGTTCAATCCCGGCCAGGCCTACACCGATTTCCGTTCGGGTGACCGCGTGGCCGAGTACGGCCTGGGTGCGCTGATCGTGGGCGGTGCCGCCGCTGTCGCGGCGAAGAAAGGCTTCTTTGCCGTGATCCTCAGCGCCCTGGCGGCCGGCTGGAAGCTGGTGCTGGTGGGCCTTGCAGCCGTCGGCACGTTCTTCAAGCGCCTCTTCAACCGCAACAAGGCCTGATCGCACCCATGCTCCATCACGCCTGGTGGCTGCTGGCCGGCGTCGTCGTCATGTACGTCTACGACGCCGTGCAGTTGCTGTACCACAACGAAGTGGTGTTCCATGAAGGGCGTGACGGGCGCTGGTCGTTTTCGGTCGGATCGGAATTCGCCTTGTCGGGGCGCCACGTGTTCCTGCCGCCCATGCTTGCACCGACCCGTGGCCTTCTGCGCTTGCGCTGGAGTTCACTGAAAGCGCCTACGCAGGCCGCGCCCATGCGTGGGCTGCGAGCGTGGCGGATCGGTGTTTCCGCCTGCGCATGGCCGGTGCTGCTCGTGGCTTGCCTGTTTGCCGCCATGCCTGCAGCCGTCTACAGCCCGATTCCCGTGACGCTCGCCTGGATGGCGGCCCTGTACCTCGCGATCTTCTCCGCGATCATGCGGCTGTGGCGAGTGCGTCGTGTCACGGGCCTCAGCCGCAAGGAGGCGGCGGGCATCAGCTCCGATGCGCTGCTCTGCGCACCTTACGCGCTGAACATCATCCGCAAGCAGGGTGCACGCGCGGGGGACCGCTTCGATCTGGTTGCCGTGGCCCACGCGCTGCTCGATGCGCCGGAGCGTGAGCGCCTGGTTCGCGCGATACAGGCACGCGTGCGTTACCAGATGGATCTCGAAGACCTGGAAAGCGAGCGACACGCTCAGCTCCAGGCGTATTCCCTGCAGATTGAAGGCGCCCTCGCATGAGCATCACCGATATCGTCGTCATCGTGGTGGCGCTGCTCATTGGCTACAAATTCGTTTCGGCGATGATGGTCGATTCGAAAGAGACGCCTGCCACTCCGGCCATGCCGCCGATCAGTGCGAAGCGTCCATGGTTCGATGTGTTGAACGTGGCGCCTGACGCCACTCGCGAGCAGATCGTCGACGCCTATCGTCGCCTCATTCGCGAAAACCACCCGGACAAGGTCGTGAACATGGCCCCGGAAATCCGTGAGCTGGCGGAACGCCGCGCGGCCGAAATCAATGTGGCCTACGCGGAAGCGCTGGAGCGCAAGGGCTGACGCGAGCCCTCCATTCCCACTAGAGTGGGGCGAGGAGGGGCCTATGAATCCGTTTCGCTATCTGCCCTGTTGGGCCCTGGCATTGACGTTGTCGGCCGTGTGCGGTGCGACGTACGCCCAGCATGCCCAGCGCGCGCAAACTGGCCGCTTTGGTTTCGACGAGGCCGGGATGGACCGCTCCGTGCGCCCTGGCGATGACTTCTACGCGTATGCCAACGGCACCTGGACGAAGCACACGCCGATCGCGGCCGACCGCTCAACGGTGTCGTTGTTCACTCGCATGGCGGATACGAATACGGCACGCGTGAGCGAGATCATCGAGGCCGCACGGCACGATGTCGGCAGCCGCATGGGCGCGGCCTATGCCAGTTACCTTGATCATGCGCGCGTTGAGCGGCTCGGCATGGCACCGATGAAGCCATGGCTTGACCGCGTGCTTGCGGTGCACGATCTGGCTGGTTATCGCGCGCTGCTGCCCGACGCGCTGCGCCTCGGCATCACGTTACCGGTGGGCGTGGATGTACAGCCCGACGACGGCCAGCCGGATCGGTACGCCGCCGTGATATCGCAGGCCGGACTCGGCATGCCAGACCGTTCGTACTACCTTGGCAGCGATGCGCCCATGCCGTCGACCCGTTCTGCGTATGTCGCCTGGTTGGCGCGCATGCTTGTACTGGCGGGGCAGGGCGATGCGGCGAAGCGCGCGGATGCGGTGATGGCATTCGAAACGGCCATCGCACGCGCGAGCTGGACACCACTGCAAAACCGCGATGCGGCACGCACGTACAATCCGACGACATTGGGCGCGTTGAAGGCAGCATCGCCGAACCTTGGGTTTGATGCGCTGCTTGGCGCAGCAGCGGGCGACACGGCGCCTGTCGTGGTGATGCAGCCCGATGCCATCGCGGCGATCGACAAGCTCGTGGCAAGCACGCCCGTGAACGTGTTGCGTGATGCACTACTGATCCAGTCGCTGCACGCCTATGCCGATGTGCTGCCGGATGCGGTGGCCGACGCGGACTTCGCCTTCCACGGCAAGGTGCTCGATGGCAGCGAGCAGCGTGAGCCGATCAGGCAGCGCGCGGCGAATTTCACCGTCGAAGCCGTGCCCGACGACGTCGGCAAGGTATACGTCGCGCGCTGGTTCACCCCACAGACGAAGGCCGCGGCGCTCACCATGGTGAAGGGCATCATCGCCGCAATGGATCGCCGCCTCGATCAGCTCGACTGGATGGCGCCCGCGACGAAGCAACGCGCACACGCGAAGCTGCGCAACTTCTCGCCGCGCATCGGCTATCCGGACCGCTGGCATGACTACGGCACCCTGACCATGCGCGCCGATGATCTGCTGGGTAATGCGATGCGTGCGCGGCAATGGCGGCATGCCTGGGACCTTGGACGAATAGGTAAGCCCGTCGATCGATGGGAATGGACCACCACGCCGATGACCGTGGATGCGTTCGCCAATTACCCCACCGTGGCGATTACCTTTCCTGCGGCGATCCTGCAGCCGCCGTTCTTCGACCCGCAAGCGGATGCGGCGGTGAACTATGGCGGGATCGGCGCTGTGATCGGCCATGAGCTGAGCCACCAGTTCGACGACCAGGGCGCGAAGTACGACGAACACGGGCGGCTGGCAACGTGGTGGCAACCCGCTGACCTCGACGCCTTCAAGGCGCGCACCGGCGCGCTGGCGCGCCAGTTCGATCAGTACGAGCCGTTGCCGGGCATGCACGTGAATGGTGGCCTGACCCTCGGCGAGAACATTGCCGACCTCGCGGGCCTGACCGTGGCATACGATGCGTACAAGGCGTCGCCAGACGGCCTGCATCCTGCCGTGATCGATGGATTCACCGGCGACCAGCGCTTCTTCCTTGGCTGGGCGCAGCTGTGGCGCTATCGGTACCGGGACGCGGATCTGCGCCGCCGCTTGCTGACGAATGGACACGCACCGGGACCGCAGCGTGTGTGGACGATGCGCAACCTGGATAGCTGGAACAGCGCCTACGGCGTGACACAGGGCATGCGCCTCTACCTGCCACCGTCCGGGCGCGTCAGGATCTGGTGAGTGCGCGAAGGCGGTTTAGCCGCTGGCTTCACGCCGCGCCCATGCGGGCGCGGCGAGGCTGGCGATAACCAATGCCTCGGGGAGGCCGGTCATGGCCAGCACGCAGGGTGCCCACCAGGTAAGTCAGATTGGCGCGATGGCCGCGGGTAAATTGCTCGCCAAAGCCGCCGGTGGACGGCTGTGGCCAACGCTGTTGATCCTCGTCGGTATCGTGCTCGTGCGCCGGGTTGCCGCCGTGCACGCGCAGAAAAAGGCGCGTGCCGCCGCCTTGCCGGGCGCGTCCGGGTAAGCCGCTTCTCAGATGTTGCTCAATGATGCCGCGCTGTCGTGGGCATGGACGGCGTGGACGGGCGCATTTTTACGCGCGAGATCAATAAAGGTGTCACGACGGCCAGCCATCCTTCCGCGTAGGCCCCGACATCGAGCGCTTGCGCCGCAGGCGCTTGCCGCGCCATGGCCTGGCACAGGGCGAGGGTGAGTACGCCGGGCTCCGGGTGGGCCGAGATGGCGGCTTCCAGCGCCGATTCGAGCGCGGCGAGCTTGCCGAGCAGATACGTTCGATCATCCATGATGCCTCCTTGGCCTACATGCTTCCGCGCCGGACGATGACACGATCACTGGGAAGTGTCACCACAACGCTGGCGGAAAAAGCCGCTACAGCGCGGTCGGGCGCCGCCGCATCATGGTTCGCGCTGGTTGTCCCGCCTGCACATCTGGCATTGTATGCATTCGCAGGCCGCGCGCTTTCAGCGTGCAAAGAAGTACAGTCGGCCCAGGGAGGGCAATAAATGATTAGTGTTGTTTTGGTCGACGACCATGAACTGGTCAGGACCGGCTTCCGGATGATCCTGCAGCAGCAGGCGGATCTCCGGGTCAGGGGTGAGGCCGCTACCGCGGAGGAGGGCCTGCGCCTCATCCGTGCACAGGCCCCGGATATCGCCCTTGTCGACGTCCACATGCCGGGCATGAGTGGCGTCGAGCTGACGGAGCGCGTCATCCGCGCCAAGTTGCGCACCAATATCGTCATCCTGACCGTTGTGGATGACGCGCGTTTCCCCAAGCGCCTGCTCGATGCGGGGGCGTTGGGTTACCTGACCAAGGGTTGCTCGTCCGACGAACTGCTTACCGCCGTGCGTTCGGTGGCGGGCGGCCGCCGGTACCTGGCACCCATCGTGGCGCAGCAACTGGCGCTCGCGACGCTCGATGGTTCGGATTCGCCTTTCGACTCACTCTCCACGCGCGAGATGGAGGTATCGATGATGCTCGTGCGTGGCATGCCACTCACGTCCATCGGCGAGCGCCTGAACCTGAGCCCCAAGACAGTATCGACGTATAAGCAGCGGTTGATGGAGAAGCTGCACGTGGATCACGTGGTGGGCCTCGCCCATCTCATGACCGTCCACGGTTTGCTCGATACCCATAACCACCAGGTCGGCACCTAGATCGGGGCTGGCACATCGAGGGAGGCACGCCGGGCATGTCCCGGCGTTTTTGTGTGTGCCTTAACGCAGCGGGGAGGCCGATGGCCTCCCCGCGTTGTGGTGCTTAGTGCTGGCCGTCCTGCGGCTGCTCCTGGCGGGGCCGCGTCAGCAGGTCACCCTGGGTCGGCGGCGTCCAGGCAGGCTGCTCGCCGGGCGTGGCCGGGGTGTGCGAGACGTGCGAGACGTTCGACGCTTCCGGCGACTTGGGCGTGGCCGGCTCGGCAGGGGGTGCCACCGGCGCCGTTGCCGTCGGTGCCGGAGCGGCAGCCGGGGTCACGGGAGCAGGCGGTGCGGCGACCACGGCTGGCGTCGGCGTCGGTTCGGCGACAGGTGCCGGTACCGGGGCCGGGGCCGGGGCAGCCTTAGGTGCTTCAGCCTCAGGAGCCGTTACGACCGGCTCGGCAGCCTTCACGGCCTCGACGGGCTTTTCGGCTTCAACCACCGTCTTCTCGGGGGCCGGCGGGGCGGCGACCTCAGCCGGAGCCGCGTCGTCAGCCTTCGGCGCGAGCACCGGCGGGACAGCCGGGATCGCTTCCGCCTTCACCGGTTCGATGGCCGGCGCGGGCGCGGCGGCGACATCATCGGAAGCGACGCCACGTGCCGGAGCGTCGAGCGCCGACTCGGACGGCTCGACGGCCGGGACCGGTGCCGGTGCGGCCGGGGCCGTCTTCAGCGGGGCGTCCGATTCCGTTTGGCGGCGTTCGCTGGTCCGCACCTCGACCGAATCGGCCGGGGTGACGGTTTCGTGCGATGCCACGGCGTGCGCCGGCTGCGCGGCGTTGCCCGGGATGGGCGGCAGCTTCGGCAGCGCGGGCAGGGTGAGTGCCGACGGGACGTGTTCTTCATCGCCCGGCTCAGCGGGGCTCGTGGCCTCGGTGCGCGGCGGGCTCAGCTTCGCAGCGTTGGCGGCTGCTTCCGGCGTGTCGAGGATCGGCGGCACGCTGGCGCTGTCGCGGCCCGTGCCGATGTCATCATCGCCATCCTCGTCGTCGAGCTCGGCGCCATCGGCACCGGCTTCGAGGCTACCTGCCGGTGCGCCGTCTTCCTGGCGACGACGGCGGCGGCCACCACGGCGGCCGCGACGACGGCGCTGGCCGCCTTCGCCTGCTTCGCGGTTGGCATCGGCTGCTTCGGCACCATTAGCGGTGACGGCGGCTTCGCTGCCAGCGTCGGTCGTGGTGAGCGGCTGGTCTGCGCCAGGTGTGGTCAACAGCTTCTCTTCGGCGACCACGGCGGCGACCGGCGCCACCGGCTTCTCGGCCGGGGTGCGCTGCGGCTGAGCCTGGTTGGCTGCCTTCTCGACCTTATCGGCCTTCTCTACCTTCTCGCCCTGCGGCTGGCGCTCGTTGCGCGGCTGCTGCTGGCGGCGGTTCTCGTTGGCCTGCGCCTTGTCCTGCTGATCCTGGCGACCGCCCTGGCGGCCACCCTTCTCCTGCTGGCCATCCTTCTGGCGATTCTTGTCTTCGCCCTGGCGCTGCTGCTGACCCTTTTCCTGCTTCGGCTTGGGCTGCTGCTGGCCCTGGCGGCCCTGGCCTTCGCCCTTGTCCTTGCGGCCCTGGCGCTGCTCGCCCTTGCCACGGCCTTCGCCACGACCCTCACCGCGGCCTTCGCCACGACGGTTGCGATCGTTACGGTCATTACGACCACCGGAGCGCGACTCTTCGCGGCGCGACGACGGGGCAGGTGCCGGTGCAGCAGGTTCCGGCTTGGCACCACCGCCAAACAGACCGCTGAACAGGCGCGAGAAGAAGCCGCCGGTGGGCGCGGCCGGAGCGGCCGGGCGGGCCACCTGGGCCGGCGCGGCGACGGTTTCGTCTTCGTCGTCGCGGATCGGGGCGGGCGAGGACGGGACGACGCCGGTGACGAGCGGCTGCTCGCCGCTGCCCAGCATCTGGCCCATCTTCGGCAGGGCCGTCGCGACCACCGGGGTGGTGCGCTCGTAGCTCGGCTTGCTGTGCTCGCCCATGTCCGCTTCGCGGATGCGGGTGATCTCGAGGTGCGGGGTTTCCAGCTTGTCGTCGGCCACGACCACGACGTGGACGTTGTGGCGCAGCTCGATCTCGACCACGCTGGCGCGCTTCTCGTTGAGCATGAAGTTGGCGACCGACGGCGGTGCCTGCACCAGGACCTGCCCGGTGTTTTCCTTCATCGCGTGCTCTTCGATGAGACGGAGGGTCGAAAGGCCCAGCGACTCGACGCTGCGGATATGGCCGTGGCCTTCGCAACGCGGGCAGACGTTCTGGGTGGCTTCGCCGAGGCTCGGGCGCAGGCGCTGGCGCGACATCTCGAGCAGGCCGAAGCGGCTGATGCGGCCGATCTGGACACGGGCGCGGTCCGCCTTGAGGGCGTCCTTCAGGCGCTCTTCCACCTCGCGCTGGTGGCGCGGGCTGTCCATATCGATGAAGTCGATGACGATGAGGCCGCCGGCATCGCGGATGCGCAGCTGGCGGGCGATCTCGGTGGCGGCTTCGAGGTTGGTGTTGAACGCCGTCTCTTCGATATCGCTGCCCTTGGTGGCCTTCGACGAGTTGATGTCGATGGCGGTCAGCGCTTCGGTCTGGTCGATAACGATGGAGCCGCCGGAGGGGAGGCGGACATTGCGCTCGAAAATGGACTCGATCTGGGTCTCGATCTGATAGCGCGAGAACAGCGGGGTCGGGTCCTGGTACAGCTTGAGCTTGCGCAGGTTGTTCGGCATCACCTGCTGGACGAAATCGCGGGCATCCTTGAACAGCGACTCTTCGTCGATGAGGATTTCGCCAATGTCGTTACGCAGGTAATCGCGCAGCGCGCGGATGAACAGCTTCGATTCCTGGTAAATCAGGAACGGCGCCTTCTGCGAGGTGGCGGCGGCGGAGATCGACTTCCACAGCTGCAGCAGGTAATCGAGATCCCACTGGAGTTCTTCGGCGTCGCGGCCCATGCCGGCGGTGCGCACGATAAGGCCCATCTCATCGGGCACCGAGAGGTGCTCGAGGGCTTCCTTGAGTGCCTGGCGGTCTTCGCCTTCGATGCGACGCGAAACACCACCCGCTCGCGGGTTGTTCGGCATCAGCACCATGTAACGGCCAGCGAGGCTGATGAACGTGGTGAGGGCCGCGCCCTTGTTACCGCGTTCTTCCTTCTCGACCTGGACGATGATCTCCTGGCCTTCCTTCAGGAGCTCGCGGATATTTGATTTACCTTCCGCGTTCGGATTGAAGTAATCGCGGGAGATTTCCTTCAGCGGCAGGAAGCCATGGCGCTCGGCGCCATAATCGACGAAGCAGGCTTCCAGGGAGGGTTCGACGCGGGTGATGCGGCCTTTGTAGATATTGGCCTTTTTCTGTTCCCGGGACGGGATTTCGATGTCGAGATCGTAAAGATTCTGGCCATCGACGATGGCCACGCGCAACTCTTCGCGCTGAGTCGCGTTGATCAACATACGCTTCATTGTAGATTCCTCGACCTGACCGCGCGGCCGCGCGCCGCGGTGGCGCCCATGTGGCGGCCTGCCGGGGATCGCGCCGCAGCGGTGAGGCTTTAAGCGGCATGGTTTCCGGGGCCGATACCTGGTCCCGGCGTGATTCGTGATAAGCGCCTTGCAGCCACCCCGTTTCTTACAGATAACCGGACAACTGCAACCCGAACCATTACGATATGGGGTGTCTTCCACCTCCCGACCCCTCGGACGGGATAGCGTGACACTCGCCTTACGCGACGGAACCGGCACCCCGCGAGAGATAAGTCTTCAGCGGAGCCTGACGCTCGCCGAGTATCCTATCAATTTCGAGTTTTATCAATGCAGACGGCAACTTCCCTCGACGGCGGCCAAGGTGTGCGGCAGGTCGAAATCGGCCCCGAGAGGGACGGGCAGCGCGTGGATAATGCGCTCATGACCCTCTGCAAAGGGGTGCCCAAGAGCCTGGTCTACCGCATCCTGAGAACGGGCCAGGTCCGTATTAATGGCAAGCGCGCCAAGCCGGATACCCGTCTGGCGGCCGGCGATATGCTGCGCATCCCGCCCATTCGCATGGCCGAAAAAGAAGAGGGCGTGGCCCCGAGTGGCATGGTCAAGGCGGTCACGGACTCGATCATCTTTGAAGACAAGCACTTCCTGGTGATCGACAAGCCGGTCGGTATCGCCGCTCACGGTGGTAGTGGCGTGAGCCATGGCGCGATCGAGCTGCTTCGTGCCGCCCGCCCCAATGAGCACCTGGAACTGGTCCATCGCCTCGATCGCGATACCAGTGGTGTGCTGGTCTTCTCGAAGAGCCGGGCTGGCCTGACCGGCCTGCAGGCCCTGATCCGCGATAACCAGGTGGTTAAGCAGTACCTCTGCCTGATGACGGGGACGCCGCGTAAGGCCAAGTTCGATGTGAACGCGCCCCTGCTCAAGTCGGTCGTGCATGGCGGCGAGCGCATGGTCCGGGTCGATGACGCCGGCAAGCCCTCGCTCACCTTCTTCCAGGAAGTGGAGCAGTACCCCGCCAGCCGCCTGATGCGCGCGACCCTCGGTACGGGCCGCACCCATCAGATCCGCGTCCACGCCCAGTACATCGGCCATCCGCTTGCCGGCGACCCGAAGTACGGCGATCCAGAAGCCAACAAGCGCCTGCGCGCCAAGGGACTGAAGCGGATGTTCCTCCATGCCGCCCGCATGAGTTTCGATCTTGACGGCAAGAACTACGACTTTTCAGCGCCGTTGCCCGACGATCTCAAGGCGTTCCTCGACAATCTCCGCAGCTAACCCGCATCGTAGGAGCCCACCCTGTGGGCGACATCTTTTGCAGCAGCGCAGCAGGCCCTGCGGCGCTTTCGCGAACGGCGTCGCCCACAGGATGGGCTCCTACCGTGTCAGGACAGGAAGCGGGCGCTGACTTCCAGGGAGCGGAGCACGCCCCCGGCCATGCAGGCCTGCATGATCACCGCCGCCGCAGCGTGGGCCACGGCGACCGGTAAGAGTGAACGGTGGTGCAGGTACCACCATGCCCAGCCCAGCTCGGCCACGAAACACAGCTGCATGAGCAGGCCGTTGGGGGTGTGGAGCAGGGCGAAGGCCAGGGCTGTCAGCAGCACGGCTGCGGGTCGCGGTAGCGCTCGGGCCAGTAGCCCGGCCACGACGGCGAGCATCAGCCACTGTTGGAAAAACGCCCACCCTATATAAAGGAGTGCGCGGCCTAAGGGCGGCCACGCCGGTGCGTGCCCGGCGACTGCCGCCACGCCGAGGGCGACCGGGATGGCCAGGAGTGGCCAGCCAGCCATTCGCCAGTTGCCCTTCCAGTGCCAGCGGGGCACGGCTCGAATCCAGGTGAGGTAGGCGGCGTAAGCGACGCCGCCGGCGAACATCGCCACGGCGCTGGCGTCTGGCCTCGGCGCCAGTCCCAGTCCAACGATGAGCCACAACGGGCCCGCCGCCGCCAGGGCGGCATGGACCAGGTCGTCGAGCCGGCTGGTCGTGCGTTGGCGCCGTGTCCGAATGCTGTTAGCAATGAGCAGCACAAAATAGACGGCAACCGGCGTCAGGCGGAGCCAGTTGGGCCCGGGGCTTGGGGGCGGCATGCTGCCAAAGGTGGTCAGCGGGTCGATCGCCCGCTGCTGGTCACGCCAGTGAAGTAGTCCTTCTGCGGTCAGGCCGGTTGGGATGGGTGTGCCGGTTTCGGGTAGCGGCCCGCCTGCGCGGGCGAGGCTTGCCCCTCGAAGCACCAGGGTGGCGTCCGTCGGCAGCATGAAGGCGAGTCGGAGCATGGCGGCCCGCCCAGGTGCCGCGACCGTCGCGCCTGTCGCGTCGCGCCACGTCAACTGATCCAGGTGGATGGGCGCGGCAAGGCCTGTTAAGTCGGCCCTTACGAGCGGTGCGGACAAGGTTGGCCGGACGACAATGCTGAACTGCCCGGCAGGGGCGCTGGCATCCAGGCGAAGGAGATTGAGTCGGCTCAGGTCGGCTTGCCGGGTCAGTGGGAAGCCGAGTTCGCCGCGTCCGCTGCGCGTTGGCGCCACGATGAGGCCCTGTTCGCCGGACTTGATCGCAGCGTCGCCGAATACCTTTCCTGCCACCAGGTCATTAGCGTCGCGAAACCGCCATGACCAGGGTGATGTGCCGCTCGCATAGGCGGCGCGATCCATGGCGCCGGACCGCTCCATGGCGCCACGCACCACGCGGGCTGCCAGTAGTGGGAGCAGGAAGCAGCTAGCGATGGCCAGGACGGCCATCGCCAGCGCTAGCGCGCGGTAGCGGCGTGAGGGCACGTCAGCGGTCGAGCAGGGCCTCAACGCGCGCGGCGCAGATGAAATCGTTCAGGGAGAGGCCGCCCACGTCGTGGGTAGACCACAGGAGATGGCAGTGGCCGTACCCGGCCTCGATGTCCGGATGATGGTCTTCCTGATTGGCCATGAACCCCACGGCGTTGATGAAGCCGAGCGTGTGGTGGAAATCCTTGAACGGGAAATCCTTCACGATCGCCTTGCCGTCGGCGCTTACAACCCAGCCCGGCAGGTCCTTCAGGTAGCCATCGATGGCGGTGCGGTCGAGCGCGTGCTCGGCGCCTTTGCGCGGCTGGCAGTGCTGGGTGGCGAGGGGCGAGAGCGACATGGCGGCGTGTCCATCCGGAGAAAGGAGCGAAGGGTCGATGGTCGCGGTTGAATTGTCAAAAGGGCGCGCCCAGATCGAAACCGTACTAAAATGGTCTTGTTTCCCGGCGATCTCCGCGCCGGGCATGTCTTTCCGGAGTCACCATGATCGATATCACGGAACGCGCCCAGGCGCATTTCCAGCGGCTGATCGCCCAGCAGGGCGAGGATGGCCTTGGCGTGCGCCTGCGCGTCGTCTCGGCCGGCACCCCTTCGGCGCAGTGCGAGCTCGAGTTCTGCTCCACCACCGAGCTCACGGGTGATGAGTGGACCATCGAGTGCCAGGGTTTCAACCTCTACGTCGATAGCGAGAGCATGCCGTGGCTCGACCCGGCCAGCATCGATTACGAGATGACCCCTACGGGTAGCCAGCTGAACATCCGTGCGCCACGGATCAAGGGTGAGGCACCGGGTGAGGGCGCGGGCGTGGTCGAGCGCGTGAAGTATGTGCTGGAGACCGAAATCGCCCCCGGCATCGCCTCGCATGGCGGTCGCATCTCGCTGGTGGAAGTTACGGCGGAAGGCGTGGTGGTGCTTCGCTTCGGCGGTGGCTGCCATGGTTGCGGCATGGTCGATGTCACGCTGAAGAATGGCGTGGAGAAGACCCTGCGCGAACGCATCCCCGAAGTCACCGAAGTGCGCGACGTCACCGACCACGCGACGGGCGACAAGCCCTACTTCGAACGCAAAGCCGGCTAACGCCGCCCGGTAGGGGCCCACCCTGTGGGCGACATCTTTCGTAGTAGCGCGGTAGGAGCCCACCCTGTGGGCGACATCTTTCGTAGTAGCGCGGTAGGAGCCCACCCTGTGGGCGACATCTTTCGAAGCGACGCAGCAGGCCCTGCAGCTTTTCCGCGAACGGCGTCGCCCACAGGGTGGGCTCCTACGCGCGAACGGCGTCGCCCACAGGGTGGGCTCCTACGCGGAAGCTGCGAAAAAGCCCGCGGAAGCGGGCTTTTTCGTTACGGGTAACAGGGTGGATTAGTCGCCCTGTACGTGGCCCTCGAGGCCGCTGAGCTTGGTCGGCATCGTGTGGAAATACGCCGAGATGTCGTCGATATCCTGATCGGATAGCGTGGCCGCGAAGCCCTTCATGACGAGGTTGTCGCGCTTGCCGCTCTTGTACTCGTGGAGGGCTTGCTCGAGGTAGTCGGCGTACTGGCCGGCCAGGCGCGGGTACTGCGGATCGACCGAATTGCCATCCTTGCCGTGGCAGGCCACGCAGGTAGCGATCTTCTTGCTACCCGAGGCCGGGTCGCCGGCGGCAAAGGTGGTGGTGGCAGACAGCGCCAGGGCGGCGCCGATGAGAGTCAGGGTGAACCCACGGATCATCATGCGTCCTCGGCAGCTTACTGGGCGAGACTGGAAAGGTAGGCGGCGATGTCGGCGATGTCTTTATCCGACAGGCTGGCGGCCTGGGCGCCCATGGTGGGGTGCGTGCGGCCGGTACCGGGCGCCTTGAAACCCTTCTGGTAGTCCTTCAGCGCGTTGACGATGTACTGCTCGTTCTGGCCGGCGATGTGCGGCACGTGGTACGACGGGTAGACGTTGGAATAACCGGGTACGCCGTGACAACCCTGGCAGGTGTACACGAGCTGGCGTCCCCTGGTTTTGTCCCCTTCAGCGTGCGCCGTGGTGGCACACATGGCTACAGCGATCAGACCGTACAGATACAGACGCTTCATCAATGGTTCCCTGGGTACCGGGCGGGGCCGGGGGTGAAAGTAGCCATTGGAGTATAGAGGCGCCTTCCGGCGGGCGACAACCGGCGGTGCAGCAAGAGCCCTTGGCCCGGCGAATCGCGCGAAAGCGCGTTTGCGGGCTACCACTGTGCCCCGTGACCCCGATCACGTAAGCGTTCGATCGGAGTTACAGCAGCGTCCGGATGATATGGATCCCGGCGATGTACTCACCGGCGATCGTCCCAATGCACACGAGGAAGAAGTTCAGCAGTGTCCGCGCCACGCGGTTCTTCCACCAACCGGTCCAGTGCGTGATGTCATCGCGCAGCTGCTCGAAATCGACCACGCGCGGCTTGCGGATCCATGCTTCGACCATGGCGCTGACGGCGCCAGACGGGATGCCGGGGCGGAACGGCTTGATCGGGCCGGCGACAAACGCAGCGATGATGCTGAGTGGGTGGCCACCTGCAATCAGTGCGCCCAGTGCCGAGAGGCCGCCGGTCAGCAGCACCCAGTTCAACAGCGCTTCCTTGCCCAGGCTGGGGTTGCGGTAGAACGCGTAGCCGATGACGGCAAAGATCGCCAGCACGATGCCAACGGCCAGGTACTTCGGCCATTTCGCCGCCGGCGGCGTGACGGCGAGCTCATCGGCGATGGCCGACGGCACGCCGTGCTGGTGGCCCAGTTCGTGGCTCATGCCCTTGAGGTGGCCTGCGCCGATCACCACCAGTACCTTGCGGCTGGGTGCGGCGTCATCCATCCGGTCGCCGTATTCGCGCAGCTTTGCTGCCATGAACTCATCGCGCTCGGCGATCAGGGCGCGGTACAGCGGTGCCGAATCCTTCGCGAACTCGCTGAAGGAGGCCTCGAGCAGGTCGGATTGCTTGAGCTTCTCGATATCGGCTTCGGCGATGTCTTCGCGCTCGAATACGCTGCCCAGCATGCCGGCCAGCAGGCCGAAGCGCTGGAAGAAGCCTACGCTACGCCATGCTCGCTTGAGCGTGGTGCCGACCTCGCGATCGACGAGCCACACCGGCAGGCCGCGCGCATCCGCGCCATCCATCGCCGCCTTCATTTCCGCGCCGGGCTCGATGCCGTACTGCGCGGCCAGGCGCTTCTGGAACGAACCGAGCACCAGGCTCGCCGCGACCATGCCGGCCTTGCCCTGGCGGATGACCTGGAACAGATCCATCTGCTTGAAGGCCTCCGGATCGCGGATGCCGTGCGCACGGCTGGCGCACAGCTCCACGGCGACGGCATCGAAGTGCTCGGTTTCAAGCAGTGCGTTGACCGCCTCGACGCTCGCGCGCGACACATGCGCCGTGCCCAGGATGACGTAATCGACCCCATCGCGGCGCATGCGCTCGATAGGCTGGCCTTCCAGGGCCGCGGGGATGGGGGCGTCGTGCTCGGCGGACTGCATGCGCGTCGGGTGTCCTTAAGGGTTAATCGCGGTAACGCTTGGTGAGGTCGGCGTACGCATCAATGCGGCGATCACGCAGGAACGGCCAGATGCGGCGCACGTGCTCGCTGCGCTCCATGTCGACATCGACGATGAGCAGTTCGCGACCCTCGGTGCCGGCCTGGGCCAGGAACTCACCCTGCGGACCTGCGACGAAGCTGGAGCCCCAGAACTGGATGCCGCTGCCCACGCCGGAAGGGTCCGCCTCGTAACCCGTGCGGTTGCACGAGAGCAGCGGCAGCCCGTTGGCGACGGCGTGACCACGCTGCACGGTAATCCATGCCTCGCGCTGGCGCGCCTTCTCGGCGTCGTCGTCATTGGGGTCCCAGCCAATCGCAGTGGGATAGAAGAGGATGTCAGCGCCGGCCAGCGCCATCAGGCGCGCGGCTTCCGGGTACCACTGGTCCCAGCACACGAGCACGCCGAGCTTGCCCACGGAGGTCTGGATCGGCTCGAAGCCGATGTCGCCCGGCGTGAAGTAGAACTTCTCGTAGAACGCCGGATCATCGGGGATGTGCATCTTGCGGTACTTGCCCGCGATGACGGCCGAGCGATCAAAGACCACGGCGGTGTTGTGGTACAGGCCGGTGGCGCGCTTCTCGAAGATGGAAGCGATGACGACGAGCTTCAGCTCCTCGGCCAGCTTGCCGATGCGTTCGGTGCCCGGGCCGGGGATGGTCTCGGCGCGGTCGAACTCGCCCACGCTCTCGTGCTGGCAGAAGTACGGGCCGTTGTGCAGTTCCTGCAGCAGTACCAGTTCAACACCGGCTTTCGCGGCTTCGCGCAGGCCGGCCTCGATCGCGTCGAGGTTGGCATCGCGGCTACCGCGGTCGGTTTCCTGGAGGAGGGCGACCTTGAGGGTCTTGCGGGTCATGGTTGTCTTTCCTCGGAATGCTTACTTGGCGATATCGGCGGGCAGCTGCATGGTGATGCAATGCAGGCTGCCGTTCTGCCAGATGAGCGGGCGGCACGGCACCTGCACCACTTCGCGGCCCGGATGGGCCAGCCCGATGATCCGGGCCGCTTCCGCATCGACGCGGTCGCCATACGCCGGCACCAGCACTGCGCCATTCACGATCAGGTAGTTCGCGTAGGACGCTGCCAGGCGGCGGCCTTCGTCGATGATCGGCTGGGCCCAGGGCAGGGGGTGCAGCACGTACGGCTTGCCTTCCGGCGAGCGCAGTTCGGCAAGTTCCGAGGCCATCTGGCCCAGTTCTTCGAAATGCGGATCGCTGGCGTCGTCGCAGGCCTGGAAGACGATGCCGCCATCCGGGCTGAAGCGCGCGAGCGTATCGATATGGGCGTCGGTGTCGTCGCCTTCAAGGTAGCCATGCTCCAGCCACAGCACGCGATCGGCGTGCAGGGTGGTCGCCAGCGTGTCGGTCATCGATTCGCGGGAAAGGTCTGGGTGGCGCTGCACCAGGCACTTCCACGTGGTGAGGATCGTGCCCTTGCCATCGCTCTCGATGCCGCCGCCTTCCAGCGCCCAGTCGATGCGCTTGTGCGGCAGGCCGCTGAGCACGCCGCGCTGGAGCAGGCCGGCGATGATCGCGTCATCCTGCTCGGCACCGAACTTGCCGCCCCAGCCGGTGAAGCGGTAATCGTTGAGCAGCACGCCGTTCGGGCCGGTCAGGGTGATCGGACCGGAGTCGCGCAGCCAGGTGTCGTCGTAGGGCAGTTCGATGAAGTGCACGCGCGCCATATCGGCGCCGGCCTCTTCGATGGCCAGGCGTGCGCGTTCGCGCAGTTCGGCATCGGCCACGATGATGTGCAGCGGCTCGAAGCGGGTGACGGCGGCCGCCAGGGCCACGTAGGTGGTTTCCACCCCCGCCAGGCGCTCGGCCCAGTCGGTACCGTCGTGCGGCCAGGCGATAAGGACGCCGGCCTGCGGCTCCCACTCGGCGGGGAGGCGGTAAGAAGCGGAGTTGGTCATGGCGGGTGGGGTCATGAAGGGAAGCCCGCTATTGTAAGGCTTCCCGATGACCGTTGCCCGACCGTGTTATTTCGGGCTTTGCGGGTTGGTGTTGTTGCCCGCCGGGGTGTTCAGCACCGTGTGGATCACGTGGCTCTTCTCGAAATAGACGATATAGCCCGGATACATCCAGCGGTTGATCACCGGCTGCTTGCTGCTGCCGCCGCCACGGGAATCGAGCTTCGAGGTCGGCGCGCCAAAACGGCGCTCCACGTCGGCCATGCTCATGCCCTTGGTGGGCAGGTTCATGCCCTTTTCCTGCTGCACGCGCTGCATCAGGAGGGTATCGCCGGCACGGGCGGAAGGCGCTGCGGCCACGGCCACGAGGGCCAGGGCGATCGCGGTGAAAACAGGCTTGATGGTGTTCATGATGGCTCCGTCGCGCTCCCCATGCGGCGCAGGACAGCGTTTTAACAGATCGCCCGATATCGCGCCATGGGCGGCGCCCGGCCGTCTTCACGGCTGTGGGCTAAGTCGCACTTGGGCGACGCGAGCGGGCAGGGCAGCTATCATGCGCAGTCGCCTTTCGCCTTCTTCGGCCCGCCATGATCTCGTTTCGTAACCTCGCCCTGCGCCGGGGCACCCGTACCTTGCTCGATAAGATGGACCTGACCATCCAGACCGGATGGAGCCTGGCCGTCATCGGCCGCAACGGCTGCGGCAAATCCACCCTGTTCGCCGCCCTCAAGGGCGAGCTGGAGCCGGAGAAGGGCGATCTCGACATGCCGTCGAAGGTGCGCATGGCCTCGGTGGCCCAGGAAACCCCGGCGCTGCCTGATGCTGCGATCGACTACGTGCTCGGCGGCGATGTGGATGTGGCTGCCGCCTTGAAGGCCGAGCAGGACGCCTACGATGCCGGCGATCTCGAGGCCGTGGCCATGGCTCACCTGCGCATCGAAGAGGTCAACGGCTATGACGGCCGCGCCCGTGCGGGCCGCCTCCTGCATGGCCTGGGTTTTTCCCCCGAAACCCACGAACAGGCGGTCGCCTCGTTCTCGGGTGGCTGGCGCGTGCGCCTCAACCTGGCTCGCGCGCTCATGGCGCCGTCGGACCTGCTGCTGCTCGACGAGCCCACCAACCATCTCGACCTCGATGCGGTCCTTTGGCTGGAAGAATGGCTGCGCCGCTACCAGGGCACGCTGCTGATCATTTCGCATGACCGCGAGTTCCTCGATGCGGTTACGACGCACACGATGCACCTGCACGACGGCACGGCGAAGCTCTATACGGGCAATTACTCGCAGTTCGAACGCCAGCGTGCCGAGCACCTCCGCCAGCAGCAGATCGCGCATGTGCGCGAGCAGGCCGAGCGTGCGCACCTGCAGTCCTTCATCGACCGCTTCAAGGCCAAAGCCAGCAAGGCCAAGCAGGCGCAGTCGCGCATGAAGCGCCTGGAAAAGATGAGTGGTACCGAGGCCGTGCGCGCCGAACGGCCCTTCAGCTTCAGCTTCCCCAAGCCGGACCGCCTGCCAACGTCCATGCTGCGCCTCGATCATGTCGATGCGGGCTATGGCGATCGCGTGGTGCTGAAGGACATCGCCTTTGGCCTGGAAGCGGGCGACCGCATCGGCCTGCTCGGTCCGAACGGTGCGGGTAAGTCGACCATGGTGAAGTCGCTGGTCGGCGAACTCGAGCCGATGACCGGCGAGCGCCCGTTCCACAAGGACCTGAAGATCGGTTACTTCGCGCAGCACACCGTGGAAAGCCTGCACGATGGCTGGAGCGCCTTCGACCATCTGCAGGACAAAGCGCCGAATGCCGGCCAGCAGGCGCTGCGCGACTACCTTGGTACCTGGAACTTCCCGGCCGACCGCGTGTTCGAGCACGTCGACGCGTTTTCCGGCGGTGAGCGCGCACGCCTGGCGCTGGCGCTCATCGCGTGGGACAAGCCCAACCTGTTGCTGCTCGACGAACCGACCAACCACCTTGACCTGGACATGCGCGAAGCGCTGGCCGATGCGCTTTCGGACTTCGACGGTGCACTCGTGCTGGTCTCGCATGATCGCCACCTGCTCGGCATGGTGTGCGACGAGTTCTGGCGCGTCGCCGATGGCGATGTCAGCCCGTTCGATGGCGATCTCGACGACTACGCCAAGTGGCTGCGCACGCGCGCCACGACGCGTAAGACCGCCGCCGTCGCCTCCGCGCCGGCCGATGCGCCGGTGAAGGAAAAGGCGAAAGAGAAGCGCAAGCTCACCGCTGAGGAGCGCGAAAAGGAAAAGCCGCTGCGTGCCCGGGTGAAGAAAATCGAATCGCTTGTCGAGGCGATGGACAAGGAACTCACCAGCATCGAAACCAAGCTTGCCGATCCTGCCGTCTACGGTGGCCCCACGGCCGAGCTTGCCCGCCTGGGCCAGCGCCAGGCAGAGTTGCGCGGCGAGAAGGAGTCGCTCGAGTTCGAATGGATGGAACTGCTCGAGAAAATCGAGGACTGAGCATGGCGAATGTGTTGAATGTACTGCTGCCCGGCCGCGATAAGCTCAGCTTCGTGGCAGAGTTCAACCAGTGGCTGGCGCGCGGTACCGCGTTGCCGGCCGCGACGCCCGGTTACATGCATGCGTTGGCGGAATGCTTTCGTTGGCCGGATGGCCCGTTGCCTGCCGCCGCCTTGATCCGGCAAAGCGTGGCTGGCGATGCCGGCGATGCGTTGTGGGTCTGCGCGGATCCCGCGTGGGTACAGCCTGAGCTTAGCGGCGCGCGTCTGCTGGGTTGCGGTAACCTCGCCGTGTGCAGTGCCGATGCCGCCAGCATGGTCGCCGCTCTCGGCGAAACGTTTGCGGAAGAGGGCATGGCGTTGATGGTGGGTGATCCCCAGCATTGGCAGCTCAAGGTGCCCAACTACGTCCAGGTGCCCGTGTTCCCCGAGCCGGAAGAGGCGCTCGGCGCCGATCTGTTCGAGCAGTTACCCAAGGGCGAAGACGGTCGCCGCTGGCGCGCGCTTCTCAACGAGGCGCAGGTCGTACTACACAACCATGCCGCCAACGCCGCGCGCCAGCGCGATGGCTTGCCGCCCATCAACAGCGTCTGGCTGTGGGGCGCGGGAACACTTCCGGCATGGGTCGAGTGCGGCCAATCCCGCATCTACAGCGACGACCTCCTGGTCTGGGCGCTAGGCCACAAAGCCGGTGTGGACGTCGTAGCCCGCGACACCCTCGTAGGAGCGCGCTCACGCGCGACCCCCGCCGTAGCCGGGACGGGCCAGGCCGAACTCCTCGACCTTCAGGACGTCCAGCCCAGCGACTTCGATCGCACATGGTGGCCCTTCCTGGCCGCCCGCCTCGAAGCTGGCACCGAACTCCGCCTCAGCTTCGCTGACGGCCGCCGCACCGTGGTACACAAATCCCACCGCCTGCGCTTCTGGCGCAAGGCCAAGGCATGAAAAGCTGGCGCCAGCGCACCGCCGCATCGGCCCCCAGTGGCTGGCCCGCTTATGTGCATCCCGTGATTCAACGCATCTACGCCGCACGCGGCGTGGCGACGCCTGAAGGTGCGGAGCATCGGCTGGCGCGCTTGCATTCGCCCGCCTTGCTCGGTGGCATGGACCGTGCCGTCACGCTCCTGATCGATGCGATCGACAAGCAGCAACGCATCGTCATCGCCGGCGATTACGACTGCGATGGCGCGACCGGCGCCGCCGTGGCTGAGCGCGGCATGCGCCTGCTTGGTGCGAAGCACGTGTCACACGTGGTGCCCAATCGCTTCGTGCACGGCTACGGTTTGAGCGAAGCGCTGGTGGCGTCGCTCGAGCCCGCGCCGGACCTGATCGTCACGGTCGATAACGGCGTGGCCAGCGTCGCTGGTGTCGCCGCCGCGCAAGCGCGCGGTATCCGCGTCCTCATCACCGATCACCATCTGCCGGGCGATACGCTGCCTGCCGCGGATGCGATGGTTAACCCGAACCTCGATGGGGACGCTTTCCCGAGCAAGGCGCTCGCAGGCGTCGGCGTCATGTTCTACCTGCTGCTCGCCGTGCGTGCGGCCATGCGCGATGCAGGGCGGTTCGCCGAGGGCACCGAGCCCGACCTGACCTCGCTTCTGGATCTGGTCGCACTTGGCACCGTCGCCGACCTCGTTCCGCTCGATTTCAATAACCGTGTGTTTGTCGAGGCCGGCCTGAAGCGCATGCGCGCCGGCAAGGCTTGCGCAGGCATCACGGCGCTGATCGAAGCGTCGAACCGATCGGTCGCCACCGTGACGGCGACCGACCTTGCCTTCGCCATTGGCCCGCGCCTGAATGCGGCGGGGCGTCTTGAAGACATGTCGCTGGGCGTTGCCTGCCTGCTCACCGACGACACTGGCATCGCGCGCCGTTACGCCGAACAGCTCAGCGCCATCAACCAGGAACGCCGCGAAATGCAGGCGGGGATGGTGGAGGAGGCCGAGACGATGGTCGCTCGTGCGGCGCACATCGATGCCGTGGGCGTCGCCTTGTTCGATCCCGGCTGGCATGCCGGCATCGTTGGCCTCGTCGCTTCGAAGTTGAAAGAGAAACTGCACCGGCCTGTGATGGCGTTTGCGCCTGCGGGCGACGATACCGATGAATTGCGTGGCTCGGCGCGCTCCATCCCCGGCTTCCATATTCGCGATGCGCTTGCCGAAATTGACGCGAAGCACCCCGGCCTGATCCTGCGCTTCGGTGGTCACGCGATGGCGGCCGGCCTCAGCATGCCTGCCTCCGGATTTGCGCGTTTTGCCGAAATCTTCGATGCGACCGCGCGCGCCCATCTGGACGACGAGCGGTTGCAGGCAATGATCCACACCGACGGCGAGCTCGACTATCGCGATCACACGCTCGACCTGGCGAAGCAACTGCGTTTCGCGGGCCCCTGGGGTCAGGCGTTTCCGGCACCTGTCTTCGAAAACGTCTTCGAATGCGCGTCATGGAAACCCATGGGCACGAAGCACCTCCGCTTCCAGCTCCGCCACGAACAGGGCGGAGCCCCGCTCGACGCCGTGATGTTCAGCTGCTACGACGGCACTCCGCCGCCACAGCGCTTTCGCGCCGCCTACGAGCTCACGGTGAACGACTGGCAAGGCCGTGAAAGCGTCCGCCTGCTCATCACCCACCTCGAGCCCATGTAGGAGGGTGCAAGCGCGCTTCTGCAGGTAATGCCTGTCGAACATGGCTATGATCCGTTCCACACGGACTCAGGAGAGGGTGCATGGCGGGTAGCACGCAGGAACTGGAACGTTTCGTCCACGCCGCGCTGGATCGGGGGCAATCCCGGCAGGCGATCGAGCAGGCACTGGTCACCGCAGGCTGGACCCCAGAACAGGTACGCCCCGCACTGGTCGCTTACGCCGAGAGCGATTTTCCCATCCCCGTGCCGCGGCCGCGCCCTTATCTCTCCCCGCGCGAGGCTTTCATCTACCTCGTGATCTTCACGACGCTCTACCTGAGCGCGTTTCACCTGGGTGCCTTGCTTTTCAACCTGATCGACCGGGCGTTTCCAGACGCCACGCAACAGGTCGAATACTTCAGGCTGGGCCCTGACCTTCGCTGGTCGCTCGCGTCGGTGATCATCGCGTTCCCGGTCTTTCTTTATCTATCCTGGCGCAATGAGCGAGCCCTGGCGCGGCATCCGGCAAAGCGGCAGTCTGCCGTGCGTCGGTGGCTGACCTATCTCACGCTGTTCGTCGCGGCCGTGGCACTCATCTGTGACCTGACCACGCTTGTCGACCATTTCCTCGGCGGCGAACTAACGATGCGCTTCATGCTGAAAGTGATCGTGGCTGCGATCATTGCCGTCGTCGCTTTCACGTACTACCTGCGTGACCTGCGTCGCGATGAGGTGGATGCGTGACCGGCCGTGGCGCATTGGCCATTGCCGTCTCCGTCGTCATGCTGGCTGCCGTTGCGGCCGGGTTATGGATCAACGGAACGCCGGGGTATCAGCGCATGCGTGCACAGGATGAGCGGCGCGCGGGCCTGCTTATGGGTCTTGCCACGCGCCTCGAGGCGCAAGTGGCCCGCTACGGCAAGTTGCCTGAAAGCCTTGCGGAGATCGCCGTTGAATCGGAACGCCTGGATCCCGTGACGAAGGCGCCGTTTGACTATACCCACAAGGGTACGGACTACCGGCTCTGTGCGGTGTTCGCCACCAGCGGCGACGTTGGGCCTGCGGCCGAACTGCCATTTCGTCAGCACGCAGCAGGGCACGTGTGCTTTGATCGCTCCGCCAATGTGACGGCGGAGCCGGGCGTCGCGAAAGCGTTTTACCTGGGCACGGGCCGTGCCGTGCCTTAAGCCCCGCCGATGTCGATATGCAACGCGAATAGCGTGCATAGCAAGGTCAGTGCGAGTACCGAAATCGCCTGCCATAGCAGGGCGAAGCGCGGACGATCGGCCGACCAGGTGGCGAGTGCGAGAAAGATGCCTGGGCTCACGCTGAGGTAGCGCCCCATGGACATGAGCGTTCCCGTGCACAGCGGTGCCAGCAAGGTCAGGCCCGTGAATACGGCCAGGCCACGCCAGCCGCGCTTCCAGCACGTGACGATACTGATGCCGGCGAGCACCGTCACGGCAAAGTTCAGCACCTTGGGGTTCCATGGCGCCACCAACTGCAAGGGGCGGCTCACGTAGTCGGTAAGTGCGGTCCACGGCATGTGGAAACTGCGCCCCCAGATGACCTGGATATCCTTGAATGCGAGGGGATTCCCCGTGGCGTGCCAAAGATAGGCCATGAAGGCTGCCAGGCCCACGGCTGTGAGGCCAAGCGGAAGTATGTCGCGGAGCGTCCGCTCGCCCCTGTACCAGCGATCGACCAGGAGCGCTGGCGCGAGGAAGACGCCGTTCACTCGCGCCGCGCTGGCAAAGCCACCAATGAGCGGCGATAGCCAGGGACGCCGCGCCTGGTCCGCAAGGAAGGCTGCGGTGACGAGGAGGAAAAACAATGCCTCGCTGTGCGGAAGCATCATGAAATAGGTGGTTGGCCAGCAGAGGGCAAACACCAACGCGCTATCCGCCAGCGAGATATCGGAGGTGAGTGTGTAGGCGAGTGACCACATCAGGCAGAACGCCGCGAAAGCGATCACGTTGGCGACCAGGATGCCTGACCAGAGCCATTCGCCCGTAACGTATGCAGCCGCACGCCAAAGCAATGGATGCAACGGGAAAAACGCCCAGCGCGTCGCAGTCGTCGTATCGAATGGCCGCTCTTCGTAGCCCTCGGACGCGATGCCGTAATAGAAACTGGAGTCGTTCCCGATGGCTACCCGTTCAAAGCCGGTAGCCATCGCGGCGGGGGAGACCCGGATCCGCATGTTATCGCGTGCACCCCAATGATCGGCCAGGCCCTGTTGCATCAGGGGAACGGTTGCGAAGAGCAGGGCGATAAGCAGGCGCGTGACCACGAACGGGATGAAGGCGCGCCTGACGGCGAGGGGGATCCGATCGAAGATGCGTCGCAGGATCTGGCCGCCGGAAGCGGCGGGGAGGACGGCACTGGGATCGGCGGCCACGAAAGATGTTCCGATGGAAGGCGCCGAATTCTACGACATGGGAGGGGGAACTTGCGTTCCACGTATCTGAGACTACCCCGGCGTAACGTCAATCCATGGCGATGGTCCACTGGGTCCAGATGGGGGAAAGGCAATACGCGATCCTGGAGGGGACGACGCGGGCGTTCGCGCGTGTCAGCCCGGAGGGCGATCGCTGGGTGGTCCGCTGGCGTTACGGGCCGCAGGCCGGGCAGGGCATGGCCCTCAAGGGCGTATCCCTCATGCAACGGATGATCATGCGCTGGGCCGAGCATAACGAAGCCTCGCTCAGGCAGCGGATCCCGGCGGCCAGCAAGCCCTACGAGCCACCCAGCGCCCAGGAACGCTACTTCTACGATGCCGTCTGGCCCGGCTACGTCCCGGCATCCCGCCGTCCCCGCCGGATGAACCGCGAGAACCACTGAGTCACGGGGCAATTGACTCCCGTCCCCCAGCCTCCATCTAAGGCGTATCCCCCAATTCATCGGTAACGCCCCCCATGAACGCCGAACGCTTTGTTCAGGCCCTGCAGGATGCCGTGGTCCGCGACAACCTCGCGGTCTACGCGGACCTGTTCAGGATGACGCCCGACCAGGCCGTCGACCCGCACTGGGTGCGGGCGCTGTCGCTATTCCAGAACCTGGATGACGACGGCAAGGCGACGCTTATGGATATCGTCTGCCAGGTCATGGTGGAAACCACGGCCAATCTCCTGGGCATTGCCGATGGCTGCTGCCCGGTAGCCGGCGTGAAGGGCTCCGTTGGGCTTGTGGTTGATGGGCGGTCCATCGGCGGTGACCTGCAGGAATTGTTCCTCGAGCTCAACGAGCTCAACGAAGCGGCTGACGAAGGCATGCGCCGGCTGGCATAGTCGGGGTTCGTTCCATCCCCGCAAGGCTCTCCATGCGCTCCATCGCCCTGAAGGCCGTGGCGATCGCGCTGTTGTCAGCGCTGTTCTTCACGTTCACCTATGTGCTTAACCGCGCCGTCGTCAGTGGCGGTGGGCATTGGCAGTGGGCGGTGATCCTGCGTTACCTGTTCACGCTGCCGCTGTTGGCCGTGGTGCTTCCGTTCCAGGGAGGGTTGGGGCGGCTTCCGTCGGAACTGCGTGCGCATCCACGGGCGTGGCTCGGATGGAGTTCGGTGGGCTTCGTGTTGTTCGGTGTGCCTCTCACCTGGGCGGCGAGCAGTGGCCCCTCGTGGCTCGTCGCGGGTAGCTTCCAGATGACGGTGCTGGCCGGGCCGTTGATGGCGCCTTTCATCTATCGCGATGAGCGTGCCCGCTGGCATGGTGGGGCACTGGCTATAGGTGCGCTGATCGTCGCCGGCGTGATGCTGCTGCAGTTCGGGAATGCGCACGGCTCGCTCGATGCCTCGGCGTGGCTTGCCGTTGGCGCGGTGGTGCTGGCGGCCTTCGCGTACCCCCTGGGTAACCGGAAGATCCTCCTGCATCTCGAGCGTACCGGTACGAAGCTGGGGCCGGTGCAACGGGTGTTCGGTATGACCCTGGCGAGCTGGCCGCTGTGGTTGCTGATCGCTGTAGCCACCTGGGCCACCATTGGGCCGCCCACGCTGCGCGAGGCATTGCTCGCCGGCGGGGTCGCCTTGTCCTCAGGCGTGATCGCCACGGTGCTGTTTTTCCACGCCACGGAGCTCGTTGGCCGTAATCCGACGGCACTGGCCGCCGTGGAGGCTATGCAGGCCGCCGAACTGTTATTTGCTACCGTGATTGGCGTGACCTTCCTGCATGAGTCGTTTCCGGGCGCGTTGTCGGCGCTGGGTGCGGTGGCCATCGTCGTTGGTATCGTGCTGTTCGCATGGGTGAGCGGACGGGAAGGGCACCCCGAGGATCCGGGTGATCGCGGCGCTTGACGCGGCGGCGACAGGCGTTCCGCGTACGCTGGCCGGGTACAACGGAGCTATGCCATGAAAACCGCCGCCTTCCTGCTTCTCCTCGCGTTACCGCTGGCCGGTCACGCCGAGCCCCCACCGGGCACTCACGGCCAGAAGGCGCCTGCCGCCGAGCCTATGAAACAGTTCCAGTGGCGCGACGAAGCGGCGGGCTACACTTTCGTCGGGCCGCCGCGCTGGGCGGGGAAGGTAAAAGCGATTCCCCTGGCCTCCGCCGAGCTGGCGAAATCCGGCGCGACAAGCGGCGTGAAATTCGTGGCTGGTACGACCACCCTGCTGGTGCTGCTGTCGTCCGATGATGAGCGGGCCAAGGCGGTCACGGACGCCGGCAATCGCGAACTCTCCCGTCACGATGGCCACATCGTTGCCGACCACGCCTCGAAGGATTCGGGTGCGCTGGCCCTGACCGACGAGGAACTCGCGCAGGCAGTTCAGTGGGACGGTGTCGCGCCCGGTACCGCGGTGCGCTAAATGCCCGCACCTGCAGGAGCTGGGCGTATTTAGTCGTGTGGCATATCGAACCGGAGGTTTTGCGGTATCGATTCGACTCAATTCAGGGTTTAGCCTAGGCACATTGGCTCACTCCCTGGAGGTCCCTCGTGGACGGCTCGTCCCCCGCTGCGCCGGCGGTTGTTGATCGGCGCATTCGCCACGGCACGCCTGCCTTCCGGCGCACCAACCTCGCCCTTTTTTCGTCCGGCTTCGCGACCTTCGGGCTGCTGTACTGCGTGCAGCCGCTGATGCCCGCGTTCTCGCACGAGTTCGGGGTGGATGCCGCGACCAGCTCGCTTTCACTTTCGCTGACCACGGCGGTAATGGCCGTGGGCATGCTGTTCGCTGGCGCCATCTCGGATGCCTTCGGCCGCAAGCCGATCATGCTGGCGTCGCTGCTCTCGTCGTCGATCCTGGTGTTGTTGACGGCGGTGTCGCCGAGCTGGACGTTACTGCTGGCGGCTCGCGCATTACTGGGTGTCACGCTGGCCGGCCTGCCGGCCGTTGCGATGACTTACCTGAGTGAAGAAGTGCACGGTGAGTCGTTGGGCTTCGCCATGGGTTTGTACATTGGCGGCAATGCCATCGGTGGCATGAGCGGGCGTTTGATCTCGGGCTTCACGGCGGATCACGCATCGTGGCGCGTTGCCGTTGGCGTTATCGGCGCGCTGGGTCTTGTCGCCGCGTTCCTTGTCGCCAAGGGCCTTCCGGCATCGCTGCACTTTGAGAAGCGCCGAGCCCATCCGCGCGCCTTGTTGTCGTCGTTCGGTGAGCTGCTTAAGGATAAGGGTCTACCGTGGCTGTTCGCCGAAGGCTTCCTGCTCATGGGCGCATTCGTCACCATCTACAACTACGTGTCGTACCGACTGCTCGCTCCGCCATTCTCGCTGTCGCAATCGCACGTCGGTGCCATTTTCATGGTGTACCTGATCGGCGTGGGCGCTTCGGCCTGGATGGGTTCGCTCGCCAGCAAGCTGGGGCGGGGCAAGGTCATCTGGACGACTTTCGTCATGATGCTGGCAGGTGTGGCGCTCACTTCAAGCAGTTCGCTGTGGGCCATCGTGATCGGCATCGCGCTCATCACCTTCGGCTTCTTCGGTGGCCATTCCATCGCCAGCGGCTGGGTGGGCATGCGGGCGAAGCGCGCCAAGGCCCATGCCTCGTCAATGTACCTGTTCTCGTATTACATGGGATCTAGCGTCGCCGGCTCGCTGGGCGGTGTCGCCTGGGTACATGCGGGCTGGACGGGCGTGGCGGTGTATGTCGCGGTGCTCGTTGTCGCAGGCCTCGCCATCGCAATCAAGTTGCGAGGCCTGAAGCCGCTCGCCACCTGATTATCCCTGATATGACGAAGCCCCGGGCTCACACCCGGGGCTTTTGGCTAGGGTGGAAGACTCGTCAACGCCTTCGTCCCTGCTGCAATTGCCGCCCCTGAGGGGCCTGACTGCAGACTTGGAGGTCGTGTGTTCTCGACGAGGTGGAATCTAGGGATGCCTTAGCCGCTTGTCAAACATCTGGTTCGTTCTTGGAGCGGTGTACTGTCGATGGATCGTTCGAAGATGGCTCCGCCTCTTAATATGGGGGGACTTCCAAAGACGTGTCCGCTTTCTGCACGACAGACTCTTGATGTAAGACGTCCGTGGTGATGTTGAGAACAGTCGCAAGAGCGCGCTTAACAGCGACGTACGTCGACATGTCAGCGCGTCCTTCCTGAAACACTCGCCTGCCACTCCTCATCGGTGCTTCATATCGATTGAGTCGCCCCCAGCCGACTGTTGAGATCATGTCGCACTTTGCCCAGCGATCGCCTTTGCGATGCCTTGAAGCCGCTGGCAGGCAATCAATGGGTACCTGTACGTGCCACGGCATGATCGGAGCAGGTGCCGTCATGCTGATAGGCACGACATTGACGAGCTTCCCGCGGCCAGGAAGCGGCTTGTTCATGACGATCACCAGGCGATCTTTCGCCATCTCGCCGTCAATCAAGTCGCGCTGATCGGTCGGAAACGCGCAGATCAGGATCTCGCCCGGCTTGGGCTTGTTGCTAATGGGCATGCGAAGCGTCCTTGCTTCAGTACAGATGGGCGCTGAGTATAGCGATGCGGCGCGTCAGCACGCATCACGCGCTGAGCATCAGTTGCATGAACGCTTTAACTAGCGGTGACGTGTCTGTGCGGCGGTGTACGAGGTGTAGCGCGCTGGCGGCATCGGGTGAATCGATGGGGACGTATGCGACGCCTTCGACATGGAGGAGGCGCATGGATTCGGGAAGCACGGCTACGCCGAGGCCGGCAGCGACGAGGCCCACCATCGTGGCGGATTCACCGGCTTCCTGCGCGATACGCGGCGCGAACCCTGCGTTTCGGCACATCTGCTGCACCTGCGCGGCGACGCCTGTGCCAGCGTTCCGGCTGAAGATCACGAACGGTTCGTCGGCGAGCTGCTCCACGCGAACACGCGGACGACGGCCCTTGGCCAAGTGATGATCGGCGCGAAGCACGGCCACCAGTGGATCATCGACCAGCTTGCGCGCGACGAGCGGCGGCGGAAGATCCGTGCCGCGAATCAGGCCCACCTGCTGCGTCCCTTCAAGCAAGCGTTCGATCTGCTGCAGTGTGTTGTGTTCTTTCAACACCAGGCGCACGGCCGGATAAGCTTCGCGAAACGCACGCACCGCGCGCGGGAAGCGCGCGATCAGCGGCGTGCTCTGGGTGAAGCCCACATGCAACTCGCCAATCTCACCGCGTTCAGCCCGCCGGGCCATGTCGCCGGCTTCGTCGACGCGCGCGATGATGTCGCGCGCTGCATCGAGGTAAACGCGGCCCGCGTCGGTGAGTTCAACGCGGCGATTCGTACGGCGCAGCAGGCGTACGCCAAGCTGCGCTTCGAGATCACGGATCTGCTGGCTCAACGGCGGCTGGGAAATACCCAGCCGCTCGGCCGCGCGGCTGAAGTGCAGCTCATCGGCTACGGCGATGAAATAGCGCAGGTGCCGCAGCTCAATCTGCATGGGATATCAGTCGGGGCGTACGCGGATGAGGCCTTCCTGCGCGGTGCTGGCGATGAGCTTGCCATCCCGCGTGTAGATCATGCCGCGGGCCAGGCCGCGGCCACCCTGCGAGGTGGGGCTGTCGAAGGAATACAGCAGCCACTCGTCGATGCGGAAGGGGCGGTGGAACCACAGGGCGTGATCCAGACTGGCCATCTGCATGTTGCGGGTGAGGTACGAGATGCCGTGCGGCAGGGTGGCGGTGCCGATCAGGTGGAAATCCGATGCATAAGCCAGCAGGGCCTGGTGCAGCGAGAGCGTGTCGGCGATCGGTGCGGTCAGGCGGAACCAGATGTGCTGGTACGGCGGACGCTTGGCCGGGCGCAGTTCGTCGCGCGGCCACACGTGGCGGAATTCGAACGGGCCATCCTTGCCGAGCCAGCGCTGGGTTTTCTCCGGCAGGCGGGAGAGCTGCTCGGCCGACATGGCCGGCATCGGCTCCACGTCTTCCGGGGCAGGCACTTCGGGCATCGACATCTGGTGCTCGTAACCCTCTTCGGGCACCTGGAACGAGATGGAACCGTTGAGGATGGGCTGGCCATGCTGGATCGCGACCACGCGGCGTGCCGAGAACGATCCGCCATCGCGGGTGCGCTCCACGCTGTAGACGATCGGTGCATCGATATCGCCGGCGCGCAGGAAATAAGCGTGCAGCGAGTGAGCCACGCGATCGGCAGGCACGGTGCGTGCCGCGGCGGAGAGCGCCTGGCCCAGCACCTGGCCGCCGAAGACGAAGCGTGTGCCGATATCGCGGCTCTGGCCGCGGAACAGGTTGTCTTCGAGGCGTTCGAGTTCGAGCAGTTCGACAAGCTCGGCGACGTGGTTGTCCTGCATGGGTGACCCTTTGGAAACGGTGCGCGATAGCGACGGATTATAGGGAATCAGGCCTTGATCCGGCCGAGCCGGCCGTCGTCGTACGCCCGCGCCCAGGGAAATTGCGGGCCCGGGTCGCGCTTGCGCGGCACTTCGTTCTCCGGGTCGTCGCTGGACGGGACCATCGCCGTATCGAGGTCTTCGTGGCCAGCGATATGGCGGAGGGACGGAAAGCGGGCCACAAGGTCGTCAAGCAGGGCCCGTAGGGCGGTGATCTGCGCCGGCGGGTAGGGTTCGGTCATTTCCTGCTTCGCCGTGTGGAACCAGTCCGGGTAGCGGCCCAGGTTTACCAGCTCAATGCCGATGGAGCGGGGGTTGTAGCCACGGGTGTGGTTGGCCACGCGCATCGGGTCCACATAGCAGAGGATCGTGCCATCGCGGTCGATGTAGTAATGGCCGGAGGCGCCCGTACCGCGGTCTTCGTAGAGCACCCGTTCGCCATACTCGCGGGCCATCGCCAGGTCGGGCAGTTCGGTGCAGTGGATGACCACGAGGTCGACGGTGTCGGCGGCTCGCTCGGGTAGCCGGGATTCATAGGGCAGGGGGGCGTACAGGATGTCGATCATGCCGCTTTGATAACATAGCCAGTCGATCCGCGTACGGAGACCGCCATGCGCGGCCACATCATTCTTTCCCACGGGTCCGATTCCGGTCCCGACGCCACCAAGGTGAGCGCCCTGGCGGCCACGGCCGAGGCTCTCGGCTGGACCACCCACCGCCCGGATTACCGGGAGGACGACCTGAAGGGCCATGCCGGCTCCGTCGATCCGCGGCTGGCGCGACTGGCCGAGGCCATCGCCGCCTCGCCCGTGCCGCCGGTCCTGGTGGGCTCGAGCATGGGCGCCTTCGTCTCTGGCCTGGCCTCGCTGGACGCCCCGGTCGCCGGCCTTTTCCTGCTGGCCCTGCCAGCCGAAATCCCCGGTTACCCGCGCGCTTTCGCCGCCGAACCGGGCGTGCCTTCGTTCCTGGTCCACGGTTATGCCGATGACGTCTGCCCGGTGGAGGGCGCTATCGCGTTCGCCCGGGGCCAGGGCGCCCCGTTGCTCCTGGTCCAGGACGACCACCGCCTTTCCGACACCCTTGGCGACATCGACGCCGAATTCCGCCGCTTCCTGGACAGCCTGGCATGAACTTTTTCGCCACTTGCCCGAAGGGCCTCGAGTACCTGCTGAAGGACGAACTGGTCGCCCTCGGCGCCACCGATGTGAAGGAAGCCCTCGCGGGCGTGGCCTTCAGCGGCGGCATGGAGACGGCTTACCGCGCCTGCCTCTGGTCGCGCATGGCCAGCCGCGTGTTGTTGCCGCTGGCCGAGTTCGATGCCGCGACGCCGGAAGACCTCTACCAGGGCGTGCAGTCGATCAACTGGGCTGAGCACCTGGCCCCGCACGGCACCCTGGCCGTGGACGCCAACACCGCGCAGAGCAAGCTCACCCACAGCCAGTTCATCGCGCTAAAGACCAAGGACGGCATCGTCGACCAGTTCCGCACGGCCAGCGGCGCGCGCCCGGATGTGGAAACCGACGAGCCCGACGTACAGGTGAACGTACGCGTGCGCCGCGACCGCGCCACGCTTTCCATCGACCTTTCCGGCTCGCCGTTGCATCGCCGCGGCTGGCGCGAGCGCCAGGGCGAAGCGCCGCTGAAGGAAAATCTTGCCGCCGCCATGCTGGTCCGCGCGCAGTGGCCGCGCCTGTACGCGGAAGGTGGTGCCCTGGTCGATCCGATGTGCGGCTCGGGCACCCTGCTGATCGAAGGCGCCCTGATGGCCGCCGGCGCGGCCCCGGGCCTGCGTCGTGGCTACTTCGGCTTCCTCGGTTGGCTGAAGCACGATTACGCGATGTGGAAGCAGTTGTGGGAGGAGGCCAAGGCCACCACCGATGAAGGCATGCGCAACCTGCGCCCGGTGTTCTTCGGTAGCGATACCGATGCGCACATGGTGCAGACCGCCAAGCGCAACGCTCAGACCGCCGGCGTGGCGGGTTTCATCACGCTGGACCGCCGCGACGCGATCCACGTGACGCCTCCGCCGGAGACGCCGCTAGGCCTCGTTATCACCAACCCGCCGTACGGTGAGCGCCTTGGCGACCGCGCCGAGCTGCCGCACCTGTACCGTCAGCTGGGCCAGGCGCTGAAGGAGCGCTTCCCGGGCTGGCGCGCCGCCGTGCTGGCCGGCGATGAGGAGCTGGGCCGTGCCCTGCGCCTGTCGCCGGACAAGCGCTATGCGCTTTACAACGGTGCGCTGGAAACGCCGCTGCTCACCTTCAGCCTGCGCGCGGTGGGCGACGCCCCGGCGCGCGAACTCAAGCCGCTCTCCGACGGCGCGCAAATGCTCAAGAACCGCCTTGAGAAGAACGTGCGCCACCTGCGTAAGCGCCTGAGCCGCGAGGGCATCACCTGCTGGCGCGCCTACGACCAGGACCTGCCGGAATACGCGGCCGCCATCGACGTCTACGAAGACTGGCTGCACATCCAGGAATACAAGGCACCACAGGACATCCCCGTGGACGTGGCCCGCACCCGCCTGCGCGAAGTCGTGCGCGTAGCGGCCGAGGTGCTGGACATTTCGCGCGACCGTATCGCGGTGAAAACCCGTGAGAAGGGCAAGGGTGGCTCCAAGTACGGCCAGTTCGACCAGCAGGGCCAGTTCGTCGAGGTGAACGAGGGTGGGCTGAAGTTCCTGATTAACCCGACCGATTACCTGGATACCGGCCTGTTCCTCGACCATCGCCTGGTCCGCGCGAAGATCCGGGAACTTGCCGCCGGCAAGCATTTCCTCAATCTGTTTGCCTATACCGGCACGGCCAGCGTGTATGCCGCCGATGGCAATGCGCGCGACACCACCACGGTCGATCTGTCGGGCACCTACCTCGACTGGGCCTCGAAAAACCTGGCCCTGAACGGCTTCACGGGCAACCGCCACCGCCTGGTGCAGGAAGACGCCCTGAAGTTCCTCGAGACCCGCTCGATGCAGTACGGGCTGATCTACGTCGATCCGCCGACCTTCTCCAACTCGAAGAAGGCCGATGACTTCGACGTGCAGCGCGACCATGTGAAATTGCTGCTGCTGTGCGCCGAGCGCCTGCTGCCGGAAGGGGTGATTGTTTTCTCGAACAATTTCCGCCGTTTCCAGCTTGATAAGGCGGCTCTCGAACCCCATCTTTCCATTGAAGACTGGAGCGCACCGAGCATCCCGTTCGACTTCGCCCGCCGCCACGATATCCATGGCTGCTGGCTGCTCAGGAAGCCGTTCGTGAACCCGTGGAAAACGTGAACGGGCGGTGCAGAAAACTTCAGTATGGATTCAGTGGCCGGGCGCGAATCTGCGCTCACCTGAGGAGGTGACTGTCATGAAAGCCAAGTTCGTTAAGTCCGCTGTTGCCCTTGCTGCCGTGGGCCTTATGGCGTTTGCACCAGCCTCGTTCGCAGGTGGCTGGGGCCGTGGCGGTTACGGATACCATGGCGGCGGCTACTATCACGGTGGTGGTTACTACGGTGGTTATCACCGCGGTGGCTACTACGACCACAGTGGCCGCTGGATCGCCGGCGCCATTGTCGCCGGTACGGTAGGCGCCCTGGTTTACAATGCCACGCAGCCGCGTACGGTCGTGTACGACAATGGCCCGGCGTACTACAGCCGTCCGGCCACGGTGGTCTACGAAGACGCCCCGCCGGTGCGCCGTGTCACGACCACCACGACCACGTACGATGATGGCTATAGCACCACCCGTTACGTGCGCGACGACGGCTATTGATCGCCGTTTAGCCTGAACGAGAAAAGCCCGGCGTATGCCGGGCTTTTTTTTGCACCGCTCCTGTAGGAGCGAGCTTGCTCGCGATGTACCTGCGGCAAGCCCCAATCGCGCGCAAGCGCGCTCCTACAAGAGCCGCTAGTGCACACCGCCGCTAGTGCCCGGGCCCGAGGTCCGGTGCTTCTTGTTGAGCTGCTGGTACGTAGCCTTGTCGATCTTCTCAACCGACTGGATGGCGCACGGCGGATCGTCGCGGCGGATGATCTGTTCGTTGATGCTGCCGCAGATCGCCATGGGCTGGACGGCCTTGATATTCTCCGACGACTTGAAGCGAACGCCTCCGCCGATGTCCATTCGCGGGCAAGCCACGGTGGTGGTGATTTTGTAGAAATTGGGGCCGTTGGCCACGGTCAGCGTGCGGTCGTCGACCACGGTGTAATTCGAGATCCGGTCGGTGCGCATGCAATCGTTCACCGGGAGCTCTTGGCGCGCCTGGGGTGGGGCCCCGGCGGCATGGGCCGCTACTGAGACGAGGAGCAGGCAGGTGGCGGTCAGGTAACGGGCGTTCATGGCGAAACCCTCGGTGGCAGGGAATACCACGTTAAGCCGGTTCACAGGAAAAAACGAGAGGAGATGGGGCCTTGGTCCACCTTCCGTTAAGGCCCTCCACGCAACCACTCACACCCATTGAACGTTTCCTAGGGCATGGTCGTGCGTCACGGCTGACGGATCGTCAGCCGAGCATGGAATCCAGCGCATGACCGCACGTCCGCTCGGCATCGTTCCCCCCACGTCCCCCAGCGTGGCGCTCGCCGAACGTTTCCTCCGCATCCGTCGCCGCACGCTTGAGCTGGCGGCGCGCTTGCAGCCCGAGGACACCGTCATCCAGTCGATGCCCGATGCCAGCCCAACCAAGTGGCACCTGGCGCATACGACGTGGTTCTTCGAGCAGTTCATCCTGGGGCGCGATGACACGTATGTCTCGCCGAACCCTGAGTGGTTCTTCCTGTTCAACAGTTACTACCAGTCCGTTGGGCCGATGCATGCGCGGCCGCGCCGCGGCATGCTCGCGCGTCCGTCGTTAGCCGAGGTGTACGCCTATCGTTCGCGCATCGACGATGCGCTCGCTGAACGTATCGCGCGGGGCGATGACGATGCGTTGCCCATGCTCGTCGAACTCGGCGTGCAGCATGAGCAGCAGCACCAAGAGCTCCTGCTTACCGATATCAAGCACGCGTTCGCCCAAAATCCGCTGGAACCTGCGTATGCGCCGGACGCGCCGCGCGCGCTTTCCGTCGCCGCGCCCGCACTACGTTACGTGCAGTTCGACGAGGGCGTTGTTGATATCGGCTACGCCGGCGATGGTTTTCATTTCGACAATGAAGAACCGCGGCATCGCACTTATCGGCAGGCGGGATCGATCGCTAACCGTCCTGTCACGAACGCGGAGTACCGTGCATTCATCGAGGACGGCGGATACCGCACGCCGACGCTATGGCTTTCCGATGGCTGGGCCACCGTGCAAACCGAACAATGGCAACGCCCGTTGTATTGGGACGAGGCTTGCGACACCGAGTTCACGCTGCAGGGTCGTCACGCCATCGATCCGCATGCACCGGTGTGCCACATCAGCTATTTCGAAGCCGATGCGTTCGCACGGTGGGCCGGTGCACGCCTGCCGACGGAAGCCGAATGGGAAACGATGGCCGCGCCGCTCCCCGTGCGCGGGAACCTTCAGGACAGCGGGGTGTTCCAACCCCGTGCCACCTCGTTCGAGACGGAGCTCGGGCAGATGTACGGCGACTGTTGGGAATGGACAATGAGCCCTTATGTCAGTTATCCGGGGTTTCGTCCGCTCGATGGCGCGCTGGGTGAATACAACGGAAAGTTCATGAATGGGCAGTGGATCCTCCGCGGAGGTTCGTGCGCTACACCCGCTGACCATGTGCGTGCGAGCTATCGCAATTTTTTTCCGCCCCACGCCCGCTGGCAGTTTTCGGGGCTACGACTTGGAAACGATCGATGAGCGCTCAACCGAAAGACATCCGCCTGGATGATCGCCACCCGGATGTCGAAGACACCCTCCACACTGTCCGTCGCGGCCTGGCCGCCAAACCCAAGAAACTGCCTTCCCGTCTTTTCTACGATGAGCGCGGCTCTGCACTGTTCGAAGCCATCTGCGAACAACCCGAGTACTACCTGACCCGCACCGAGATCGCGATCATGCGCGACCATGCGGCCGATATCGCCGAGACGCTCGGCCCCGACGTGCGCCTTGTCGAATACGGCAGCGGGAGTGGCATCAAGACCCGCATGCTACTGGAGCACCTCGAGAGCCCGGTGGCCTACGTGCCCGTGGAAATTTCCCGCACGGCCTTGATGGAAAGCGTCGCCGAGCTGGCTACCCGCTTCCCCCACGTGCCCATGCAGCCGGTGTGCGCGGATTTCACCCAGCCCCTGCGTCTGCCTGTCGCGGCGCGGTCTCCGCGCCGTACGGCTATCTACTTCCCCGGTTCCACGATCGGTAACTTCGAAGCGAAGGAAGCGGTCAAGATCCTGCGCCAGATGCGCGCAGAAATGAGCGATGGCGGTGGCGTCATCATCGGTGTGGACCTGAAGAAGGATCCCGCCGACATCGAGGCCGCCTACAACGATGCGGCCGGTGTCACTCGTGATTTCACCCTCAACATGCTCGTGCGCCTGAATCGTGAGATCGGCACCGACTTCGATGTGGATGCGTTCCGTCACCGCGCCCGCTACAACGCACTGGCCGGCCGCATCGAAACCACCCTGGTGAGCACGAAGCGCCAGGATGTGCATGTAGGCCACGATGTGTTCGCGTTCCGCGAAGACGAAGCCATGCAGGTGGAATACAGCTGCAAGTATTCGCTGGATGATTTCGCGCAACTGGCGAACAAGGCCGGCCTGTCGGTGCAGAAGGTGTGGATGGACGCCGATAAGCGCTTCAGCGTGCAGTACCTGGTGCGTTCAGCGCTAGCTGCATAACCACCGAACCTGTAGGAGCGCGCTTGCGCGCTCCTACAAGAGCGGCGCTTAGCCCGGCCGGCGGGCGCCTAGCGAGACCAGCGTTTCCTGCGCCGTGCGGATGCGTTCGGCGCTGCCCGGCAGCTCCATGATCACGCGCAGCTTGTCCTGGCCATCCATCTTGAAGATGCGCGGCTGCTGCTGGATCAGGCGGATCAGTGCGACCGGATCGATATCCGGCTTTTCGCGGAACGTGATGCGGCCACCGTTGGGGCCGAAATCCACCTTGCGGACACCCAGTGGCGTGGCCATCAGCTTCAGCTGAGCCACGGCGAACAGGTTCTTTGCCTGGTCGGGGAGCAGGCCGAAACGATCGATCATCTCCACCTGCAGCTCGCGCAGGCCGTCGTCGTTGCGTGCGCTGGCGATGCGCTTGTAGAGCGTCAGGCGCGTGTGCACGTCAGGCAGGTAATCGTCGGGGATCAGTGCCGGCACGTGCAGCTCCACCTCGGTCTCGTGCTCCGAAGTGAGATCGAAGTCGGGGATCTTGCCCGAGCGCAGCGCACGCACGGCGCGGTCCAGCAACTCGGTATACAGGCCGAAACCGATTTCCTGGATCTGGCCTGATTGCTCTTCGCCCAGCATTTCGCCTGCGCCGCGAATCTCGAGATCGTGCGTTGCGAGGGTGAAACCGGCGCCGAGCTCTTCCAGCGAGGCCAGCGCCTCGAGGCGCTTCTCGGCGTCTGCCGTCATCGCTTTGCGATCGGGCACGATCAGGTACGCATAAGCGCGATGGTGCGAGCGGCCTACGCGGCCACGTAGCTGGTGCAACTGGGCCAGGCCGAAGCGATCCGCGCGGTTCACGACGATCGTATTTGCTGTCGGGATATCGATGCCCGACTCGATGATGGTGGTGGAGACCAGGACGTTGAAGCGCTGGCGATGGAAATCCGCCATGACCTGTTCGAGCTCGCGTTCCGGCATCTGGCCGTGCGCCACACGGATGCGCGCTTCGGGAATCAGCTCGCCAAGCTCGCGTGCCTGGCGCTCGATCGATTCCACCTCGTTGTGCAGGAAATACACCTGGCCGCCACGGGCCAGCTCGCGCTGGATCGCTTCGCGGATCAGTGCGGGCTGCCAGGTCGAGATCAGCGTGCGTACGGCGGTGCGGTGCGCGGGCGGCGTGGCGATGATCGAGAGATCACGCAGGCCGCTCATGGCCATGTTCAGCGTGCGGGGGATCGGCGTCGCGGTGAGCGTGAGCAGGTCTACCTCGGCGCGCAGCTTCTTCAGCTGCTCTTTCTGGCGCACACCAAAGCGCTGCTCCTCGTCGACGATGACAAGGCCCAGGTTCTTGAAGCGGATATCGGGCTGCAGCAGCTTGTGCGTGCCGACCATGACATCGACCTGGCCATCGGCCAGGCGCTCCAGTGCGTTATCCACTTCTTTCTTCGATTTGAAGCGGGAAAGCACCTCAACGCGCACCGGCCAATCGGCAAAGCGGTCGGCGAAGTTCCGGTAGTGCTGCTGGGCGAGCAGGGTGGTCGGCACCAGCACGGCGACCTGCTTGCCCGCGGTAGCTGCGGCGAAGGCGGCGCGAAGGGCGACTTCGGTCTTGCCGAAACCCACGTCGCCGCAGACGACGCGATCCATCGCGCGCGGGGCGGCGAGGTCCACGATCACGGCGTCGATCGCGCGCTGCTGATCCAGGGTTTCTTCGAACGGGAAGGTGGCGGCGAATTCCTCGATCATCTGCCGGTCGACGGAAAGTGCTTCGCCTTGCTTGGCTTCGCGCTGCGCGTAAATCGCGAGCAGTTCGGCAGCGACGTCGCGGACCTTCTCCGCCGCCTTCTTGCGCGCGCGTTCCCAGGCGTCGCCGCCGAGTGAATGCAGCGGTGCCAGTTCGGGCGCCGTGCCGGTATAGCGGCTGACCAGGCCCAGCTGGGCCACGGGCACGTAAAGCTTGTCGCCCTTGGCGTACTCGATGGTGAGGAACTCACCCGGCATATCGCCGACGTCGAGCGTAAGCAGGCCCTGGTAGCGGCCCACGCCGTGGTCGATGTGGACGATAGGCGAGCCGATCTGCAGCTCGGTGAGGTCCTTGATGATGCTTTCGGGATCGCGCGCGGCGCCAGCGCGCTTGCGCCGGTCGGTGCGTACGCGTTCGCCGAAGAGCTCGCGCTCGGTAAGCACCGTAAGCGCCGGCTCGGTGAGCGCGAAGCCCTGTTCCAGCGATGCCACGGTGATCGTGAATTTATCGTCCGACGCGAGGAAGGCTTTCCAGCCATCGATGGTCGCCGGCTTCATGCCCGCGCCAGCGAGCTGTTCGATCAGCGCCTCGCGCCGGCCGGCCGAATCGGCGGCGATCAACGTGCGGCCCGGATAGTGGGCCAGGAAGTGGCGCAGCGCGGTGCCGGGTTCCTCACCCTTGCGGTTGAGCGGTAGGTCGGGCGCGGGTTGCGTGCCCAGGTCGGCCGCGTGTTCGTGGCCTTTCTCGACCACATCGATGCGCACCTGCTTGTTGAGGTGCTCGCGGAGAAGCTCCGGCGGCAGGTAGATCTCCGCCGGTGGCAGCACCGGGCGTTCGATGTCGTGGGCGCGCTGGTCGTAGCGGTCGCCGACCTGCTGCCAGAAAGCGGCAGCGGATTCGAGTACGCCTTCGCCCAGTACGAACAAGGCATGGTCGGCGATGTATTCGAAGAGGGTTTCGGTCTTCGCGAAGAACAGCGGCAGGTAGTACTCGATGCCGCCGGGCGTCACGCCTTCCTTCATGTCCTGGTAGAGCGGGCAGCGGCGCACGTCGATCGGGAAGCGGTCGCGCAGCGCGACGCGGAAGGCTTTCGCGGCCTCGTCGGTCACCGGGAATTCGCGCGCGGGAAGCAGGTCGACGCCTTCGACCTGGTGCTGCGAGCGCTGGGTTTCCGTATCGAACGTGCGGATCGATTCGATCTCGTCATCGAACAGTTCGATGCGGTAGGGCTCGCTGGCACCCATGGCGTAGATATCGATCAGCGCGCCGCGTACGGCGAAGTCGCCCGGCTCGGCCACCTGCGGCACGTTGCGGTAGCCCGCGGCTTCGAGGCGGCGCTGCTCGGCGCTGATGTCGAGTTTCTGGCCCTTGCGCAGCACCAGGCCGGAACCGGTGATATGCGTGCGCGGGGCGATCCGCTGCATGAGCGTCGCCACCGGCACAACCAGCACGCCGCGCTTGACCGAGGGCAGGCGGTACAGCGTGGCGATGCGCTGGGAGACTACCTCGGGGTGGGGGCTGAAGACGTCGTAGGGCAGGGTTTCCCAATCCGGGAAATGCAGCACCGGCAGCTCACCGGCGAAGACGCCCAGCTCGCTCTCAAGGGTATCGGCGCTGCGCGTATCGCGCACCACGACCACCAGCAAGCCCTCGTGCGCCCGGGCCGCCTCGGCCACCTCCATGGCCCAGGCCGAGCCGTGTGGCACGGCCCAGTAACGGCGGGTCTTGGCGTTGGCGGGCAGGGGCGGGCGCGGGAGCGTTACGGGCATCGTTGGGCGGCGATCTTCGGTCGGGTTAGCCCGCTATTGTACAGGGGCCGCGTTAGCGCTCCGTAGGCTGATCGCGCGCATGCGCGCGATCCCGTCAGTCCGTGTAATCCGGCTCGAAGAAGCTCCAGCGCACATCCTTGAAGCGCGCCTTGAAATCCGCCTCGACCACGTTGATGGCCTCGATCATGGCCCGGGCGGTGGGGGTGGGCGCCATCTTCGCCTTGGTGGCCACCATCACGTCGCTGCCCATCTGCAGGGTCAGTACGTTGTAGACCTGGTCGATCTCCGGGCGGGCTTCGAGGAAGGCGACCATTTCGGCACGGCGCCGCGGCTCCACACCCTGGCCGATCAGCAGTGCCTTGACCTCGCGGGCCACCGCCACGGCCACCACGATCAGCAGCACGCCGATGCAAATCGTGCCGACGGCGTCGAAAATCAGGTTGCCGGTGAGCATGGTCAGGAGGATCGCGGCCAGCGCCAGGCACAGGCCGATCAGCGCGGCGAGGTCTTCACCGAAGATCACCAGCAGCTCGCTGGCGCGGGTTTCACGGAACCACTGCCAGAGCGGCTGGTCGCCACGGGCCTTGTTCACTTCCTGCATGCAACCATGCATGGAAATGCCCTCGGTAACGATCGAGAACACCAGCACGCCCACGGCCAGCCACGGCCAGCTCAGTGGCTCGGCGTGGGTAAGCTTGTGCACGCCCTCGTACACCGAGAACATGCCGCCCACGCTGAAGAGCAGGATGGCGACAAGGAACGACCAGAAATACAGGGCGCGGCCCCAGCCCAGGGGATAGTCGGGCGAGGGCGGCCGTTTGGCCTGGCGCATGCCGAGCAGGAGCAGCCCCTGGTTACCGCAATCGGCCAGCGAGTGCACGGCCTCGGCCAGCATCGCGCCCGAGCCCGTGAACAATGCCGCCACCAGCTTGGCGACGAAAATGGCGAAGTTGGCACCCAGCGCGAGGAAGATCGCGCGCTTTGAATCAGCGTGGCCCGACATATGGATCCTTATCCCTGTGATCGCAGGATCTTACTTCAACGGTTGAGTTCGCGTTGGAGCCATGCGCGGGCGACCCGCCATTCGCGTTGTACCGTGGACGGGGATATCCCAAGCGTCGCGCCGATGTCCTCTGCGCTCAGGCCCACGAAGAAGCGAAGCGTGACGATCTGTGCCTGGCGTGGGTCCAGGCGCTCCAGTTCGTCCAGGCAATCGGATAGCGCAGCGGGGTCGGTGTCATTGCCGACGGACGCTGCGATTTCTGTCAGCTGGAGGCGATCAGCCTCCTGCGGCCGCTTGGCGGCCTTGCGCCGGCGCGCCGCATCGATCAGCACCTCGCGCATGGCTCGCGCCGCCACGCCGAGCATGTGGCCGCGGTCGTCCCATACGGGGCCGGCGTTGTTGCCGAACACCTTCAGGTAAGCCTCGTTCACCAACGCGGTGGCGCTCAACGTGCGTTCGCTGCGGTTCTGGCGAAGCTTGCCCTGGGCCAGCCCGTGCAGGGCGGCGTACATCTCGCGCAGGGCCAGGTCGAGCGCCTGCGCATCGCCCGCGCGTGCCCGGTGTAACCAAGCGGTGACGTCGTTATCGGTCGTCGTATCGTTCATGGCGTGGCCGTCGTGCCTCCGGCAGCAAGCAGGCGTGCCCGCAGCTCATTCATGGCGGCCGCGGCATCGGGCGCACGCGACGGGTCCGGCAGCGCGGGCATCCGCGCGTAGTAGGCGCGGGCGTCTGCCAGGTTGCCGCGTTGCAAGGCGATGCCACCCGCGATATCCAGTGCCTGGGCGAAATTGGCCAGCGGCCAGGGCGCGCCCTGGTGAGCCTGCGTGGCGAGTGATTCCCAGTGCGGCTCGAGCAAGGTCATCGCATCGTTGGCGCGGCCGAGCGCGACGTATTCCCGGGCAAGCTCAACCAGGACGTTGTGCTGGAAATCCACGCGGGGTTCCGGCTCGGCGAGCGCCGACCGGTACGCCTGCTCCAGCACGCGGGCCGCGTGGGCGTGCTCGCCCTGGCGGGCCAGCGTGCTGCCCAGCGTGCCTTGCAGTGACGACATGCCTGCACCCGACGGCCCAAGCATGCGCTCGCGCTCCGCGATCAGCCGCTCGTAGATCCGCGAGGCGGCGGCAGGATCGGTGGGGGCCGTGACAGCGGCCAGGATGTAGTCGGCGTGCATGCGTTCGGGGTCGTCCTTGCCGAAGGTCGTGGCAGATAGCGCCGAGGCGCGTTGGCCCACACGGATGGCGTCGCCATCTTTTCCCGCATTGCCGAGGGCGAGAGCCCAGGTCGTGAGTGCCTGTTCCTGTTCGACGGGTAGGGCGGGGCTCTGTTGGTCGAGTTCGGTGACGAGGGACTCCAGCTGCGCCGCCAGCCGATCGGGCGGCACGGCGCCCGAGATCAGCTGCTGCAGGTACAGATGGGTGCGTAGCGTGTACATGTCGCCGCGAGCCAGGGCCTGCGCGCCATCAAGGAGGGCAAGGGCGCGATGGTCGGCCTCGACGGCATGCACGGCGTCTGTCTGGATGCCATAGGCTCGCCCGAGCGCCATCCAGGTCCGGCCGCGTTCGGTGCGCGTCGCCCCATCGGCCTCCTGCAATGCAATCGCTTGCTTCAGGAGCGGAATCGCTCGCGCGCCCTGGTCGAGCGCGTTGTAGCTCGTACCGATGGATAGAAGCAGCGCGGCACGCGTTTCGGGGGACAAGCGTGGATCGGCACGCACCTGCGCCGCGCCGCGATCGAGCATGTCGCGTACGCGCAGGTTTTCGCCCTGCGCGTGGCCCGGATCGGCGTGTTCAAAGAGATCGGCCATGAAACTGGCGACCGCTTGTGTCTTGTCGCGTTCGCGTTGCACGCGCTGCAATTGCACGAACAGCGTTACGACGAAGGCGACGAGCAGCAGTGCCACGCCGGCAGCTACGCCGAGTGCCGCGCGATGGCGGCGCATGAACAGGCGCGCGCGATACCAGCGGCGCCCCTGCCGGGCGAGGACCGGGCGAGCGTCGAGGAAGCGGCGCAAATCGTCGGCCAGCGCGGTCACACTGGCATAGCGGGCAGCCGGATCGCGACGCAGCGCCTTCATGACGATTGCGTCCATATCGGCGGGCACCGCCGCGGGTGCGAGGCGCGCCGGGGCGATGAGCGGGCCATCGACAATGGCTTGCGAGACCGCAAGCGCCGACGTGTCATCGGCGATGCCGAACGGCCGCTTGCCGCACACGAGCTGGTAAAGCACGACGCCGAGCGACCACACATCGGTGCGCACATCGAGCGGTTGCGCGCGGACTTGCTCAGGGCTGGCGTAGGCGAACGTGAGCGCGCGATGCATGGTGACCGTGGGGGCATCGACCGCGCTGCCCGTGGCGTCGAGCAGGCGCGAGATACCGAAATCGAGAAGCTTGGGCTCACCCTCTGCCGTCACGAGGAGGTTGGCGGGCTTGATATCGCGGTGGAGGACGAGCTTGCCATGGGCATACTGCACGGCGTCACACACCTTCAGGAATAGTGTGATCCGCTCGCGCAGGGACGCCTGCCGTGCTTCGCACCAGTGGTCGATGCGGTCGCCGTCCACGTATTCCATCGCGATAAAGGGCCGCCCGTCGGCTGTGCGCCCCGCATCGAGCAGGTGGGCGATATGCGGGTGATTCAGTGTCGCGAGCACGCGCCGTTCGGCGGCGAAGCGACGGTGGGCCTCGCTCGCCTCCGTGCCAATAAAGCGAAGCAGCTTCAGGGCGACCGCTTGTCGCCATTCACCTGGTGTGCCCGCGTCGGTCGTGCGGGCCGCGAGGTAAACCACGCCCATGCCGCCTTCGCCAAGCAAGCGTTCGATGCGGTATTCGCTGGGCAACTCGCCGTGAAAACGGGCCCCATCGGTGGGCAGCGCGATGTCGGCAGGCAGCAGTGACCAGCCGGGCTCCGTGACGTCGGCCGCACCCAGCATCCATGCGACCTCGGCCGCCAGGGCTTCGTCGCCTTCGCACAACGCGGCGACCCGTGCCGCCCGGTCATCGGGCGGCAAGTCGAGTGCGGTAAGTGCGATGGCTTTTGCGCGCAGGTAAAGCTGGCCACGGTGTTCCGTCAACGCCCTGATCCCCCGACGCCGCGACCCCGTGCGGCTGGGCAGAGTATAAAGCGGCGCGGCGTGCGTGCCTGCGGTTTAACGGATAACGCCGACACCCACGCCGAAGCTGATGTTCGGGTGGCCGCCCTGCATTTCCTTGGCGGTCCAGACGTGCGACTGGTTCACCGACACCAGCGGGAAGGTGTAGCTGGCCTGGCCAACATTGCCCGTGCGCGTGCCATTCAAGCGCCCGGCGAAGGTGACCAGTCCACCCGCCGGAAAGTCCAGGCTCTCCACATACCCTGGCATGGCGGCGATGAAGCGGCCGTTGCCGGTGTCGTTGGCCTTGGGCCGCTGTGAGCTATCCAGCGGGTAGGCGAGCACTTCAATCTCGCTGTGGTCGGCGTAATTCTTGACCTGCACGATGCGGCCGCCCCAGATCACATCGGAGCTGCCATAACGCTCCGGCTCGCGCGCCACCTGGGAAGGCGGCACGGCAGCGGTGTTCGGCGTCGGCTTGTAGATCGGCGCAGGCGCGCAGCCGGCGAGGGCAAGCGAGAGAACGGCGGCAGGGACGGCGAGACGGACGGTGGACGGGCGCATGGGTCGACTCCTGACGTGTAGCCTGACTTTAGCGCCTTGGTACTGAACGCGGTGGATGCGCGACGTGTAGGGGCGCGGGATCCTTGCCTTCTTCCACCAGCCAGGTCAGCCGGTATTCGGATTCGCCAGGCTGGCCAAGCAGCTTAGGCAGCGCCTTGAGGCTATCGCGGATCGTTTCATCGAGCTTCCACGGGGCGTTCACGATGACCATCCCGGTGCCGTTGAGGCGAAGCGGGGAGTCGTCCTTATGCAGGAGGAACTCCGCGGCCAGTACGCGCTTGGCCCCGCTCTTCGTTGCCAGCCAGCGGTGGAACGGCTGGACCTGGCTGCGCACCTTGATCGGGTACCACACGGCGAAGATGCCGGTGGGCCATTTTTCCATGGCAGCCTTCAGGGCCTTTTCGATGGTGCGGAATTCGCCTTCCTGCTGTTCGAACGGCGGGTCGATCAACACGAAGCCGCGCTTTTCCTTCGGCGGCACCAGCGCTTTCATGGCTTCGTAGCCATCGCGGTTGTGCACGTGGACGCGGGCGTCGTGGTGGAAGAGCTGGCGCAGGCGGTCGGCTTCCTCGGTGTGTAGTTCGCACAACTGGGCGCTGTCGCTTTCGCGCATGAGGTGCGCGGCGATCCAGGGCGAGCCGGGGTAGTAGCGGATCTCGTCACCATCGTTGCAGGCGCGGACGACTTCGAGCCACTTCCAGAGGAGGGGCGGGAGGCCGGTGGCGGCTTTGAGCTGGGCGACGCCTTCGTCGGCTTCGCCGGTTTTACGGGCTTGGACGCCTTTGAGATCGTAGCGGCCGCTGCCGGCGTGGGTGTCGATGTAGCAGAAGGGGGTGTTTTTCTGCTTCATGGTGTCGAGCAGGGCGACGAGCACCATGTGCTTCATGACATCGGCGAAGTTGCCGGCGTGGTAGGCGTGACGATAATTCATTCCCCGATTATACCCGGCTGGCGGGGGTATCCCGTCTCCGGCACGGCGCGGCTCGCCTTCGGCATCGCGTTGGGCTGGCTCGGCTTACGCCATCGCGTTAGCGCTCGGACGTCTCTGGAAAGAGCCCTCGGCGCCCACCCTCGCTGCTCAGACAGGTCCTCGTCGTTCGAAAGGGATGCCCCTCCGGGGCCATGTACTTATTTGGCCTACGGCCGCGAACCGGTCGCCGGGCGGGGGTTTGAAACTCGCCATCCTGGCTCGGTTTCAAACGAGCGGCCATCCATGGCCGCTCCCGCCTTCGGCGGCTGTTCCCGCCCGGCGCCCTCGCCTGCGAAACTCGCCTCGAGGGTGGGCGCCGAGGACTCTCCGAGTCACTGAGGGCGTGTGATGGGAGAGCCAGCACCATGGTCGTGGCGGCAGGCCTTGTCGCCCGAGGTGCGACCTACCAACAAGCCAACGCCCACCCCCGTAGGAGCCCACCCTGTGGGCGACGCCGTTCGCGGCAGACTGCGGATCTTGCGGCGTCTGGCCCTTGATCGATCGTGCCGTACGACAGGGCCTGGGCGTTGAGGCGAAAGATGTCGCCCACAGGGTGGGCTCCTACGGCCGTTTGGCAGGTGCGGGGCGTCGCGAGGTCGGCCGTGTTGGTGGCGGTGGCTTTCCCATCGATCAGCCTCAGTGTGTCCGAGAGGCCTTGGCGCCCACCCTCGAGGCGAGTTGTCGGAGACGAGGCGGGCGGACGGGAACAGCCGCCGCAGGCGGGGCCGGCCATGGAGGGCCGGTCGTTTGAAACCGAGCCAGGAAGGCGAGTTTCAAACCCCCGTCCGCACGCCGGTTCGCGCCCGTAGGGCAATAAGTACATGGCCCCGGAGGGGCATCCCTTTCGAACGTTGGAGACTTGTCTGAGCAGCGAGGGTGGGCGCCAAGGGCTCTTTCCGGAGACGTCCGAGCGCCAACGCTATGGCCAAAGGCCGAGCAACGCGAAGCCGAAGGCGAGCCCTATCGCGAAGGCCTCAATAAGCCAACGTAATCCGCTTCCGCGCGGCGTCGCCCTTTTCGAGGCGGTCGAGCAGGCCGATCGCGTAGTCCGCCTGCGAAATGCGGCTATTTCCCTCAGCATCCACCAGAAGCTGATCACCGCCCACGCGGTACTTGCCCGTACGCTCACCCGGCTCGATGTGCGCTGCCGGGCTGATAAACGTCCAGTCGATATCCGCCTTGCTCGCCCGGAAAACCTCCAGCGCCTTCACCATGCCCATCGCCGACGGCTTCCAGGCCGCCGGAAAGTTCGGATCGTCGATCACTCGCACGCCCGGCGCCACTTCAAGCGAACCCGCGCCGCCCACCCACGCAAAACGCTTCACGCCCGCCTTCGACAACGCCGCCAGCAACGTTTCAGCCTGCTTCGGCACGTTATCCGGGTTCGGATCGTTCACGCTCGCGATCGCCGCCTCCGCGCCGGTCAGCGCCGCGGCATAGGTTGACGGATTCAGAAGATCACCCTGGGCAACCTTCAACAGCGGGCTCGTCACCGACAGTTTCGACGGGTCGCGCACGATCGCCGTCACATGATGGCCGCGGTCCAGCGCCTCCTGGAGGATGACCTTGCCAATGTTGCCGGTGGCGCCGAAGAGAACGATGTTCATGGAGATCCTTGAATACGGAGCGGAAGGGATAACCGGTAGCATGCGCCTATCATCGTTGCGCAAAAATGCCCTTATCGGTAATTCATCGTAAAGTGCGGCTTTACGATCGCCGGGCATCCGCATGGCCACCGACATCAACCTCAACCGCCTCGCGGTCTTCGTCACCCTTGTCCAGGCCGGCTCCTTTACCGCGGCCGCCGAGCAGTTGGGTACCACCAAGGCCATGGTCAGCCAGCACCTCGCCAAGCTCGAGGACGAGCTCGGCATGACCCTCATGCTCCGCAGCACGCGCAAGATGTCGCTGACCGACGCTGGTGAGCGGTTCTATCAGGATTGCGCCCAGGTGGTCGCCGATGCCGAAGCCGCCATTACGCGCCTCGGTGAATGCCGGGACACGCCCATGGGCAGCCTCCGCATCGCCGCCGCCGGGGACCATGGTCCGTTTATCGTGGCCCCGGCGCTCGCTGACTACGTGCGCCGCTACCCGCAGGTACGGCCCGAGCTGGTCGTGAGCGACACCATCGTCGACCTCATTGCGGAGCGCTTCGACGTGGCTGTGCGCATCGGTTGGCTGCGCGATTCGTCGTTGCGCTCGGCGAAGCTGGCTGACGTGGCCCAGTGCCTGGTGGCCACGCCGGCTTATCTGGCCGCGCATGGCACGCCGACGGCACCGGAAGACCTCGCGGCACACCGGTGGGTCGCGCTGACGGTGCTTCCTTCCCCCACGCGCTGGACCTTCAGCGACGGGGCAGGGGCGAAGCAGGCCGTGCAGGTCGAGGCCGCGGCTAGCGCCAACAGCACGCTCGCTGTCCACGCGCTGGTGATGGCCGGGGTGGGCATCGCGGTGCTTCCGGATTACGTGGCCCGTGACGATCTCGCGGCGGGCCGCCTCATGCCGCTACTTCCCGCCTACACGCTGCCCGCGGGTGGCGTTTATGCGGTGTATGCCGGGCAGCCGACCGTGAAGGTGCGGGCCTTCATCGATTTGTTGAAGGAGCGCATGCAAGCCGAAGGCGTGGGGCTGCAAGCCAGCGGCGCCTGAAGATGGAACGCTCGGCGCCTGACCCTGCCGGAGACGCGTCATGCACGTTTGCCTTGCCCATGGGCGCCGGCCATGAAGGCCGCATGGATTGCCGATGCCAACGCAGGCGATCTCAGCATTCGCGTGGGCGAGATCGATGCGCCCGCGCCCGCTGATGATCGCTTGTTGATCGACGTGGAGGCGGTTGGCCTCACGTTCGCTGAGCCGACATGGGTCACGAATGGAGCGACGCCGCTGGCCGACGGAAGCCGGCGGCCGCTACCGGTGGTGATCGGCCACGAGTTTGCCGGGACCGTCGCCCAGGTGGGCAGCGCCACGCATGGTTTCAGCGTGGGCGATCGCGTTGTCGGGCTCATCGACTTCTGGCGAAACGGTGCGGCGGCAGAGCAAGCCAGCGTGTTGCCCGGCGAGGTGGCGAAGCTTCCGGATCGCGTGACGTCCGTTGATGCGAGCACCTTGCCCATCGGCGCGCTCACCGCCTGGCAGGCGTTCTTCGACCACGCCAGGCTGGCCACGGGAGAAACGGTGCTTGTCCATGGAGGCGCGGGTGCGGTGGGTACGTTCGCTATCCAGATCGCCAAAGCGGCGGGTGCGCGCGTCGTGGCTACGGCGCGTGGTGGCGAGGCAGTAGCCCTGTGCCTTGCGCTTGGCGCCGACGTGGCGATCGATACCGAAACCCAGCGCTTCGAAGATTTCGCAGGCCACGTCGATGTCGTCTTCGACACCGTGGGCCGCGATCTGCTGGAACGCAGCTGGCGCTTTGTAAAGCCGGCCGCACGCCTTGTGACAATTTCCGGTGAAGCGGAAGACGCACCTTCGCCGGAGCGCGCCGCGTCACTCGGCATCGAGGCTTACTGGTTCATCGTGCGACCCGATGCGGCGCAACTTGGCGAAATCGCGCAATGGGTCGCCGATGGGCGCATCAAGGCGCAGGTCGATCTCGTCTATGCGCTGGCTGATGCCGCGAAAGCATTCGCTGAAGCGCCTGGCCGCAAGAAGAGGGGAAAGACCGTCCTTACGATATGACGGCCTTCCCGTTGCTTCACATCACCTGGTTGCCAAGGCGGAGATTGACGCCAAGTGCGGTCGCGACGATGCGCATGTTTTCATCATCACGCGACGACGTGATCCAGCCCGCGTACACATCGTCTTTTTCGGCCTCGCGTGACCAGAGCGTGTAGCCGCGTTCATTCAGTGAATCGAAGGCGCGCGAGAAGATTTCCGGGCCGTCGACGTCCTCATGGAATTCGTCGTCGTCCGGATCGCCACCCCAATCGATTTCCACGCCGCTCCAGCGTGAGACGAGTTCGTTGATGGCTTCGACCAGTACGCGGGTATCGTCCGCGTCCACCTCGAAACTGGCGCGCCAGTCCGTCACCCGGGCCACGATGCCGATAGGGTCCTCGTCGCCTTCTTCTTCCACGGTCTCGCGGTACGCCGTGAACTGCTGCAGCGCCGCGTCCTCGTCATTCGGGTTGATCAGGAGCAGGAGCTGCCAGACGTTCGATTCGGTGTTTTCTTCACCGTCCTCGTCGTCGTGCTCACGCTCGTAGTCGAAATCGTCTTCGTAGTCGCTCATGGAGGGGCCTGTGGAGGGGCGAAGCAGGGGAGTCGCATGATCGCATAGGCGGCTTTCGGAAAAAATCCTAGGAAATTATGTGGCTACGTCAAAAAAACCATGTGCCGCAAGTACTTGCCTACGAAATTCTACGTAGCTGCCGAATTCGCAATAAAAAAAGGAATCGCAAGTATTGACGACGTAAATCCGTAACGTTTAATTTCGGGCTAACACACGGGCAAACGTGTGGCGACAGGCGGAAATGCTTGTCTTTGCACTCCTTGGGAGGGGGCGTGCAATAGGGATAGGGGACAAGACTCCGCGTGAGACCGCCGGCAATTGCCGGCCTTACGCAGGCCGCTCGCGGCCGCTTTGGGGAGTCCTACATGAATTCGAATAACGCACGAAAGGCGCAGTTCCTGCGCCGGTCCGCGCTGGCGTTCGCCCTCGCGGCAGGCCTTGGTGGCACGGGAGCTGTGTTCGCACAGGCCACCACGGGTTCGATTTTCGGCCAGGCCGCGCCTGGCTCCACCATCCAGGTCGCTGGCAGCACGGGCGTGAGCCGTGAAGTACCGGTGGGCGAGGATGGCCGCTACCGCATCGGTAACCTGCCGCTGGGTTCGTATACCGTCAACGTCGTGCAGAACGGCCAGGTGGTCGATTCGCGCAAGAACGTGGGCCTGACCGTCGGTGCCAGCTCCGAAGTGTCGTTCGCGGGCGCCGCGACGGCCGCCAACGCCCAGGCGCTGGAATCGGTCACCGTCAATGCGAGCGCGCTGCCGCCGATCGACGTGTCCGCAGTCGACTCGCGCACCGTCGTCACCTCCGAACAGCTCGCCCGCCTGCCGCTGGGCCGCACTGCCGAAGCGATCGCGCTGCTGGCACCGGGTGCGGTGACCGGTAACGGCGCCTTCGGTCGCACCGTGTCGTTCGGTGGCGCTGGCGTCTCCGAGAACGCGTACTACATCAACGGCTACAACACCTCCGATCCGCTGAAGAACCTCGGCGGCGTCAGCCTGCCGTACGGCGCCATCGACCAGCAGGAAGTCTACACGGGCGGTTACAGCGCCATGTATGGCCGTTCCGATGGCGGCGTTATCTCGCAGGTCGGCAAGCGCGGTACCAACGAATGGCACTTCGGTGCCCAGCTCCTTTGGGAGCCGAAGTTCGCGCGCGCATCGCGCCCGAACCAGTACTTCCCGAACGCGACCCTGCCTGACAGGTACTCCTACACGGACGACACGCTGCCTGGCACGCTGTACCGCAGCCGCGAGGGTGATACCCAGTGGACCCGTACCGTCAGTGCCTACATCGGCGGCCCGCTGATCAAGGACAAGCTGTACATGTTCGTGGCGGCAGAGACCGAGAAGTCGGAAGGCACCACCACGAATTCGGTGCTGCTCACGCCTAACGCGACGAACCATTACACGTACGACCTGCCGAAGTACTACGCCAAGCTGGACTGGAACATCAACGACAGCAACATCCTTGAATTCACCGGCATCCGCTCGGTGGACGAGGAGTCGGGCAAGTACAGCACGTTCGATTACGACGATCGCGTCCATACCGGTTTCGAAGGCCAGTACCCGGATACGACCAAGATCGCGTCGAAGTACGGCATCGCCAAGTACACCAGCTACATCACCGATGACCTGACGTTCTCGGCGACGTACGGTAAGAGCCACACCGACGATATCCGCCGTAACCCGGGCGACCAGGGCCTGCCGTTCATCAGCAGTGCGACCAACCAGGATCCGGCGCTGAACGGCGGCGACCCGATCCGTAACTCCACGGCTACCACGCAGAAGAACGCGCCGGATGCCAACAGCAAGACCCGCGGCCTGCGTGCCGACCTCGAATGGCAGGTGGGCGACCACCGCCTGACGGGCGGTATCGATAACATGTTCTACAGCGCCCATAACGAGGGCGTGGCAACGACCGGCCCGGGCTACCTGTGGATCTACGGTCACGCCGGCGATCCCACCCTCGATCTCGTGCCGGCGCTCGGCGTTGGTGCGCCGGGCGGCGATGGCTACTACGCACGCCGCTACATCTTCAACACGACCACCAGCATGTCGGTGGACCAGAAGGCCTACTTCCTCGAAGACAAGTGGCAGATCACGGACAAGTTCCTGGTCACCGTCGGTGTTCGCAACGACCGCTTCAAGAACTTCAATAACAACGGCCGCACGTACGTCAACAGCGGTAACCAGTGGGCTCCGCGCCTCGGCGCGTCGTGGGATGTCTTCGGCGATTCCTCGCTGAAGATCTACGGCAACCTCGGCCGTTACTACCTGGCGCTGCCGAACAGCGTGGCGATTCGTGGTGCGTCGTCGTCGACGTTCACCAACGAATACTTCACGTACACGGGCATTTCCCCGATCGGCGAGCCGACCGGCCTGACGCCCATCGGCCCGGGCCCCGTGTCGTCCAACGGCGAATACGGCCAGCCGAACGACCCGAAGTCGATCACCGCGACCGACCTCGATTCGCAGTACCAGGATGAAGCGATCCTCGGCTTCGACAAGACCCTGGGTGCCAACTGGGTCACCGGTGCCAAGTTCACGCTGCGCCGCCTGCAGGCTGCGATCGATGACGTTTGCGATCCGGTTAAGGTCGAAGACAAGCTCGCTGCCCAGGGTGTCGATCCGGATAGCGTGACGATCCCCGGCTGCGTCATTTTCAACCCGGGTAAGTCGAATAACTTCAGCTTCGCCAATGTCGATGGCAGTGGCCGTACCGAAGTGACGATGAGCAAGGACGACTGGGGCTTCACCCAGGGCGCCAAGCGTAAGTACTACGCACTCGACCTTTACCTGCTGCATCCGTTCGATGGCAAGTGGTTCGCACGCTTCGACTACACCTTCTCGAAGAGCTACGGCAACACGGAAGGCCAGGTGAAGTCGGACATCGGCCAGGATGACATCTCGAAGACGCAGGATTGGGATGCCGCCGAGCTAATGATCCACAGCAATGGCCTGCTCGCCAACGACCGCAAGCACCAGTTCAAGGCTTACGGTTACTACCAGCTGACCCCGGAATGGATGGTCTCGGGCGCGGTCCGGCTGACCTCCGGCGCACCGAAGTCCTGCCTTGGCTACTTCGGTCCGGAAGAAGACGATCCGATCGGCTATGGCTCGTCGTACCACTCGTGCGCGGGTTCGTTGTACGCCCCGGGCGACCAGCGCCAGCCGTGGGTCAAGCAGCTTGACCTCGCGATCGAGTATCGCCCGTCGTTTGCCGACCACAAGCTCGCGTTTGGCTTCCAGGTGTTCAACGTCACCAACGAAAACAAGCCGCTGGCCACCGACGCTACGTACGAAGACGACCGCTTCACCGTGTCGAACAGCTACAACACCGGCACGTACTTCCAGACGCCGCGCTACGCCCGCCTCACGGCGACGTACGACTTCTAATAAGCGGCAAGCCATGTCGCTGCTGGCATGGCGGACCGGAGATGTCCGCCATGCCAGCAACGGCAATAACAACAGCTGGGCCCCCGATGGCCCTGTGCAATTCTCCCCTCGCCGCCGTTCACCACGGTGGCGTTTTTTTACGCTTGGTTGACAAATGCACTGTGCAGTGCAACAAATAGCTTGCAGTCATGGTTCAGTGGCTGCAGCCCACTGCCATCCGCCGCCTTCGGGCGGCATCAGCCAGGCGATCCACACTCCCAGTGAACACACACAACAACCACACCGCCATGCTTCCGAACATCTCCGCGGCCACGCCGCGATGTTTCGTGGTGCGCGCGTGTTGTTGTTGCCTGGGCTGATCCCGGCGCACCTGCCGCACCCGTAATACGCTGATGCAGCACTTGCCGCGGGCTTGCCCGCGGCCTGCTTCGCCGTCCCTCTTTTACATCTGCTCGTAACCCTGGTGGCGCCGTTTGCGCCGCCACGGGCATTCGTTGCTCCCGTTTTCCAATCCAGGGGAATCGCACCTCATGTCTCACCGCTCCATTCGCGGCCGCGCGCCGTTGTTCGTTGCCGTATCGCTTGCTCTAGCCAGCGCGGCGCAGGCACAGGAGGCCAGCAAGGCCAGCAACCTCGACACCGTCATCGTCACGGGTACGCGCAGCACCGAACGCACCGTGTCCAGCTCGTTGCAGCCGATCGATGTGATTACACCGCAACAGTTGCAGCAGACCGGCGCCACCCAGCTCACCGCGGCGCTGGCGCGGCTGGTGCCTTCGCTTAGTTTCCCGCAGCCCACCACGATCAGTGGCGCCGAAGTGGCACGGCCGGTGACCTTGCGCGGGCTTAGCCCGGATCAGGTGCTCGTGCTGATCGACGGCAAGCGACAGCATGCCGGCGCGTTCCTCAACCTGGGTGGCGCGATCGGACGCGGCTCGAACCCGGTGGACCTCAACGCGATTCCTATTTCCGCTATCGAGCGCATCGAAGTGCTGCGCGACGGCCAGTCGGCGCGTTACGGTTCCGACGCGATCGGCGGCGTGATCAACGTGATCCTGAAGAAAGGCGGGGAGGGCGGCCAGGTCACGGCGAAGTTTGGCGGCTACGACGCAGGTGACGGCCTGCAACGCCAGCTCAGCGCGGATACGGGCTTCCGCCTGGGTGACAAGGGCTCGATCCATGTGGCGATCGATACCCAGAACAACGACGGTACGAATCGCGCGGGGCTGGATCGGAGCAGCTCGGCGGTCGGCACCACCTATGGCAAGAAGGTCTACTGGCTGGGTGATCCGGCCGTGCAGTCGAACAAGGTCTCGCTGACGGGCCAGTACGAGTTCAGCAAGGCGGCCGAGGTTTACTTCACCGCGATCTATCGCCGCGACCGTGATGAAACGGCCAGCCTCTACCGCCACCGTGGCGATTCCACCAACGTGCCGGCGATCTACCCGGATGGCTACCTGCCGGTGAGCATTCCCATCGTCAACGACACCACCCTGACCGCGGGCCTGCGCGGCGAACTGGGCGATGGCTGGCACTACGATGTCTCGGCCACGCATGGCTCCAACGAGTACGACCAGCGTAGCCATGCGATCAACGCGGACTGGTACAAGACGTACGGCTATACGCCGTTCTTCATCCAGGGGGCGGATTACAAGACCCAGCAGCAGACCGGCAACGTGGATATCAGCAAGGAGTTCACGCCTTCGTGGCTGCCCAACTCGGTGAGCGTGTCGTTTGGGCTCGAATACCTGCGCCAGGCGTACAAGGTGACCCCCGGTGATGCGGTCTCGCAGTACGGTGCCAACGGCGGCATCACGGGTGATCTCCAGGGTAACTGGCAGCGCCACGACGTGTCCGAATACATCGACCTGGAAACCAACCTGACGGACCGTTTCGCCGTTTCGCTGGCGGGCCGTCACGAACATTACAGTGACTTTGGCGGCACGACATCGGGTTCGCTTTCGGGCCGCTTCGATTTCACACCGCGCATCGCGGTGCGCGGCAGCGTCGGTACCGGTTTCCGTGCGCCCACCCTTGTGCAGCAGCACTATGCCGATATCTCCTCGCAGCTGCAGGATCTCGGGCAGGGCCAGGTGATGGTGCAGTCGGGCACGTTCCCGGTGGATGCGCCGGCCGCCAGCCTGCTCGGTGCGCAGCAGCTCAAGCCGGAAAAATCGCGTAGCGCCACGATCGGGCTGGTGGCTGAGCCGCTGACCGGCTGGAACCTCAGCGTGGATGCTTACTGGATCAAGATCACCAACCGCATCAACCTCTCGTCGAACATCCCGGTGAACACCCCGGCGGTGAGCGCCTATCTCGCCGCGAATGGCGTGGATGCCAACTACCAGTCCATCCGCTATTTCACCAATGCCGTGGACACGCGGACGCGCGGCCTCGATTTCGTCAGCCAGTACGGTTTCGACTTCTCGAATGGCGATCGCCTCAACACCACGCTGGGCTGGGCGTACAACGAGAACAAGGTCATCAAGGTGAAGGACAACCCGGCCATCCTCGATGAGCTCGGTGTGGCGGTGCAGCGCGTCGAAAGGCGTGAGCGCCTGGGCCTCCTGGGCGATACGAACCCACGGACGAAGCTCGACCTCGGCTTCGACTACCTGCATGGGCGCTGGGGCGGCCATGCCAACGTACAGCGTTACGGCAGCTACACGGTCTACAGCAACAGCGGCCCGGCGCTCGACCAGAACTTCGACCATCGCTGGACGCTAGATCTTTCGGCGGACTACAACCTCGATAGCTGGACCTTCACCGCTGGCGCGGACAACGTGACCAACGCGCGCCCGGAGCAGGTGAAGTATGCCAACTCGACCAGCGGAAACTTCAAGTACAGCCTGTTCTCGCCACTGAGCTGGAACGGCCGCTACTACTACGCCAGCGTCACGTACCGGTGGAAGTGATGGCCATGCGTGCAGTGATTTCTTCGTTGGTTCTCACGGCCGCCGTGGCGGCGACCACAGCGGCGGCGCAGGATGCGGCACTGGCCGGCTTCGGGCCCACGGCTGCATCGGCTGAGCGCGGGCTTGAGCAGCGCGCCGATGCTTCGATCGATAAGGCGGATCTCGATGGTTGGCTGAAGCAGCTGACCTCGGCGCCCAACAACGTCGGGGCGGCGCACAACAAGGAGAACGCCGACTTCATCGCGGCCAGCCTACGCAGCTGGGGTTGGGATGTGAAGGTCGAGCCGGTGAAAGTGCTGGTGGCCTATCCCACGACCCAGAAACTGTCGCTGAGCGGCGGCGACCCCTACGCCGCCGATTTCACCGAGCCTGCCGTGGCGGGCGACCCTGATACCGCGAAGCAGGCTGGTGTGTTGCCCGGCATGGAGTCGTATAGCCCCGATGGACGCGTGGATGCGCCACTGGTCTTCGTCAACGAAGGCCTGGCTCGCGACTACGACGACCTCGAGCGGCTCGGTGCATCGGTGAAGGGCAAGGTCGTGCTGGTGAAATCCAGCGGTGCGGGGCGGTGGGTGAAGCCGCGGCTCGCGCAGCAGCATGGTGCCGTCGGCGTGGTGATCTACTCGGATCCCGAAGCAGACGGGTTCCCCAAGGGTGATGTGTATCCGACGGGCGCCTGGCGTACCGAGCGAACCCTTCAGCGCGGCACGCTCGGTATTGATAGCGTGCTGGATGCGAAGGGCGCGAAGACCTTGCAGGCCGAGCATCACACGGCCGACCTCTCGATCCCGGTGGTGACCATCGGTTACGGCGATGCCGAACACTTCCTGCGCGCGCTGGGCGGCAAGCCCGTGCCGTTGCGTTGGCAGGGTGGCTTGCCGCTCACGTACCACGTCGGTGGCGATGCCGGTGTCCATCTGGAAGTGGCGTCGCCGTGGGAGTGGCGAACCTTGTACAACGTGGTGGCGACCTTGCGGGGCAGCACATGGCCTGATGAATGGGTGATCCGTGGCGTGCACCACGATGCATGGGTTTTCGGTGCGTGGGATCCGCTGGCGGGTACCACGGCCTTGCTTGCCGAAGCCAAAGCGCTCGGTGAATTGGCCCGGGCGGGGCAGCGGCCTAAGCGCACGCTGGTCTTCGCCAGTTGGGATGGCGAAGAGCTGGGCATCCTCGGTTCGAAAGCCTGGGCGGAACGCCACGCCGGCGAGCTTGCGACGCATGCCGTGTTCTATCTCAACAACGACACGACCGGTCGCGGCTTTCTCTCGGCGGGTGGTGACCCCTCGCTGGCGGCGCTCGTGGATGGTGTGGCGGCTGATCTGAAGGATCCCGAGACAGGTGCGACCGTGCAGGCCCGGCGTCTGGCAAAGCGCGCCGTGGATGCTGCGGAGAAGGGCCGGAACGCCGAAGGCGAGATCGTGCCGCAGCGGTTGGGCACGGGTTCGGACTACCTGCCGTTCGCGCATCGCTTCGGCGTGCCGTCGCTCCATGTGCGTTACGGTTACGACCGCGATGGCGATGAGGAGAGCGTGCCGGTCTATCACTCGCTGTACGACACCTACACGCACTACCAGCGTTTCGGTGACCCGGGGCTGGCTTACGTGGGCCTGCTCGCGAAGACCAATGCGCGGCTCGTGTTGCGTACCGCGAATGCCGACGTGCTGCCGTGGCGGTACACCTCGTTTGCGACGTCGCTGGGGAAGGATATCGATCGGCTGCAGGCCAGCGCCGACGCGGCGCATCGCGAATCGCAGCGGCATAACGCGCTCGTCGACAACGGTGCCTACGGGCTTGCCTCGGTGGCCTACCGCCAGCTCCAGCCTCCCGCGCGGGTCGACGAGGCCCTGCAAGCGCCGGATCTGGCGCCATTGCGCGATGCGCAGCAGGAGCTCCTGGCCGCGGCCAGGGCCTATGACGAGGCGGCTGGCGCGGCTAGCGAGCTGCCTGCGGCGAAGGCAGCGAAGGTCAATGCCACCCTGCGCGCGTTTGCCACGGCATGGCTACAGCCAGCGGGCCTCCCGCAGCGCCCCTGGTACCGCCATCTGTTGCAGGCCCCGGGCCGTAAGGAAGGTGAGGACGTGGCACCGCTGCCGGCGATCGGCGATGCGCTCGATGCGAAGGACACAGCCCAGGTGAAGCAAGAAATTACGCTCACGACGGAGGCCACCCGTAAGGCGGCTGCACTACTGAAGACCGCGACGACGCAGCTGTAAACCGCAAACCACAAGGCACGCCCCCTGTAGGAGTGTGCACATACCACCCACGAACGCAGCGGCTATAGTCCGCCGCATGACCGGACAACCCGCAGCCCATCCCTGGTGGGGCCGCCGCTACCTCAACGCGCGGCCCCGCCTGCTTATCGGTACCGTGGTCGCCGCGGCGACCTTTGGCGTCCTCGAATGCACGCGGCTGCCGCACGCGCTGAGTTTCATGCTGGGCTTCGACCTGGGGGCGCTGCTCTACCTCGTCCTTATCGTGCGCACCTTTCACGATTGCACGCCCGCTGCCATGCGCGACGAAGCGCGGAAGCAGGATGTCGGACGCTGGGGGACGCTGCTCGCCGGCGTGGTCTTGTCGGCCGCGGTATTGGTGGCCGTGAGCACCGAACTGGAATCGGCGGAGAAGGGCGGTGCCATGGCCATTGCCATCGCCGCGACCACGCTCATCCTGTCCTGGGCGTTCATGAATACGCTGTTCGCGCTGCACTACGCGCACGGCTTCTACGGCAACTTTGGCGATCAGCACAAAGGCCTCGACTTCCCCGGTGACGAGAAGCCCGACTACTGGGACTTCGCGTACTTCTCGTTCACCATCGGCATGACCTTCCAGGTATCCGATGTGCAGATCAGCACGCGCTACCTGCGCCGCATCGCGCTGATGCACAGCGCCATCGCGTTCTTCTTCAACGTGTTCATCATCGCGATCAGCGTGAACATCGCCGCCGGCAAGGCGTGACGGTCAGCGGCGGTGGGCGTGCAGGCACGAGAGCACGCTCAGGCCCACGCAGGCCATCGCGATCCACTCCGTGGCGACGGGCAGGCGTGCTTCCCAGATAAAGCCGTAGAGCAGCGCGAAGAGCGTTTCGAACAGGATCATCTGGCCGACCAGGGTCAGGGGTAGCAGGCGGCTCATGCGGTTCCAGAAGCCGTTGCCGAGGATCGAGGCGAAAATCGCCATGCCCGCGCTGATCGCCGCGAACCGCAGCCAGGCACCGCAGGAGTGGGTGGCGTTGTCGAAGTACAGGGCGGCGGGCACCAGCAGGAGCGAAAGCGCACCGGTCACAAGGCCCGTGAGCAGGTTCCAGTCGTGTGCCGAGACGTGGGGCAGCGCGTGGAGCCAGCGCGCGTTGCGCAGGGCGTAGATCGTCCACGAAACGAGCGCCGTCACCGCGAAGGCAAACCCGGCCACGCGGCGCCATTCGAACCCGGCGCTACCGGTAAACGCCTGCCAGCCGATGCACACGATGGCAATGGCGCTGAAGCCCAGCGAGGGAAGCAGACGGCGCAGCGGAACCGCGCCCACCGCCCGGCTCCCTACGACGGTCACGGCGACCGGCAGGAAGCCGATGACCAGTGACGCCATGGCGACACCACCCCATTGCACCGCCGTGGCGAGCGCCACGTAGTAGATGATGTTGGCCAGCAGGCTGAGCCCGATCAGGGCGCGCCAGTGGCGAGGCTCCAGCCACCCGCGCAGGCTCGGCCAGCGTGGCATGAGCAGCAATGCAGAAATGGCCCCGTAGACGAGATAGCGGCCCGCCGCGAGCTGCAATCCGGTGAAGTCCCGGGCGAGCTGCGGTGCCACGAATACGGTGCCCCAAAGCGCGCCCGCCACGATGCCAAAGGCGATGCCCAGGGGGATGTTGGTCTTGCCGTCCACGCTGATTCCTCGAAATGCGCATGGCCATCATGGCAGCGTGCGCAGGGGAGGCGCTTGGCATGGGCTACGGGATGTTTGTCGCCGTCTCGCGTTGCTGGCGCCGATAGGCGCCGGGTGTGGTGTCCATGGCGTCGCGCATGGCCCGGGTTAGCGCGCTCTGGTCGCCGTAGCCGGCCTCGGTGGCGATCGCGGCGATCGAGCGGTCGCTGTGCACCAGCCATTCGCGGACGCGCGCCAGGCGTCTTTCCGCGAGCCAGACGCGCGGGGTCGTGCCGAGTTCGGCACGGAACACCTCATGCAGCCGGCTGACGCTCAGGTTCGCGTGCCGGGCCATGAGGGCTGCGGTCCACGGCTGGCCGATAGCGTTATCGACCACGGCCAGGGTGGCCTGGAGGCGGCTCACCGGGCGGGGCCGCTCCCTTCCCAGCGCATCCAGCAGCAAGGGCACCCAGCGCACCAGCTGTTCGCCGGTGTGGGCGCGGTCTTCCACCTGCAGGCGCATGTACTCCACGAGCGCGGACGCGGCGGGTGCCATGGGCACGAAAGCGGAGGAGGCCAGCCGGTCGGCAATGCCCGCCGGGATATCGGCCGCCGACACGTCGAGCACCAGCGAGCGGTTGGGGCGGTCGCCGATGGTGGTGTGCCAGGCGCCGGCGGGCACGTAGGCCGCGCGGGCCACGCCGAACCGGTTCTCGCGCCCGGCGATGGCGAGGGTCAGCGAGCCGCGCACGGGCAGCACCAGCTGCGCCCAGTCGTGGCGATCGGTGCCTTCATCGCCGTCATAACTGCGCAGGGTCAAGTCCGGTTGGGCGGGGATAGCGGCCATACCGGCATTCTAAGCCCAGTTTCATGCCCATTTTTCTTATTGACGCGATGCGTCAAGGGGGCCAGTCTCCGTTCAGCCGTCCAAACGGCGGGGCCGCGAGGCCCGTGACGATGGGGGAATCCGCATGAACGTGCCAACTTTTATCCGGGTGACGGGGGTCACCCTGGGCCTTGTTTTCGCTACCAGCCCGGCTGCGGCTCGCGGAGACGAGACACCGCCGGACAGCCTGTGCGCCGTACTCGATACGGCCGCGCGCTATGTCGGCACCACGATTACCGTGCGTGGCACGGCCACCAGCGAAGGCAAGATCACGATCCTTGCCGATGCACAGTGCAAGGGTGGCGTGTCGCTGACCATGGACGACGGCAACGGCCGCAAGCGTGACGTGCTGAGTTTCCGCAGGGTGCTGTCGGAGAAAAACACGCGCGCCGACGCCACCGTCTTCGGCCGGTTCACGTCCACCGGCGATGCCGCCGCGCCGTACGCGATCGATGTGTACAGCGTGCGCGACGTGAAGGAAGTGATCGCCGACGGAAGCTGATCCGTCGCGCTCAGGGGGCCGTGCGGCGCCATGCCGCCGGCCGCCACGCGATCGCCAGCGCCGCCACGATCAGTGGCAGGGTGCTCCATGCCAGTGCGCCGGCGCCCGCATGATCGAGCACGGCGCCACCGACGATGCCACCCAGGGCCAGCGCCAGGTTCCAGCCGGTCACCAGTAGCGATTGCGCCACATCCGCCCATTCGCCCGCGTTACGGGAGAGCGCGGTCTGTAGCAGCGTGGGCGTGGCGCCAAAGCCAAGCCCCCATACCGCGAGCGCCACGGCGAGCACGGGCAGCGCGCGGGGAAAGAGCGCGATAGCCAGCGCCGAGGCGAGCAGTGCGATCACGCCACCCACGACCAGCAGGCGCATGTGCCGGTCGCCGAAGGCACCCGCGAGCCATATCCCGCCGACGGACGCCACGCCGAACACCAGCAGGTAGCGATCCACCGCCGTGCCCGCACCGGCGAGCGTCACCAAGGGCGCGATATAGGTGTAGATGGTGTTGTGGGCCAGGATGAAGAGCAGCAGGGTGCCCAGTACCTGAGCCACGCCAGGCAGCGCGATAACCCGGCGCAGACGCAGCGGGCCGGGATTCGCGAGGCCCGGGTAGTCGGGCAGGGCGAACCGGGCCCAGGCGAACAGCGCCACGCTGAAGGCCGACATGATGCCGAACGTCGCCCGCCAGCCGATGGCATTGCCGAGCCACGTGCCGGCGGGGATGCCGAGCGAGAGCGCGAGTGGCGCGCCGACGAGGGCCACCGCCATCGCCCGGCCCTGGCGCTCGCCGGGCACCATGCGCAGTGCGTGTCCAGCGACAAGCGCCCACAGCAAGCCGCCGCTAACCCCGGCGACGAAGCGTGCAACGAGAATCAAGGCATAGGAGCCGGACAGCGCGGTGATCGTGTTTGCGATGGCGAACCCGGCGATAGCGGTCAGCAGTAGCGGGCGTCGGCGGAACCGGCGCGTATGGGCCACGACGGGAATGGCGGCGAGCACGGAGCCCAGCGCATACACCGTGACGAGCTGGCCGATCAGCGCTTCGCTCACGCCCAGGCTCGCGCTCATGGTCGGCAGCAAGCCGGCGGGCAGGGCCTCGGTGATGATCGTGATAAAGCCGGCCGCCGCGAGACAGGCCAGGCCCACCCAAGGGAAGGAGGGCGCGACGGTCGTGGCCTCCTGCTGCATCCGGGTCATGGGAATATCCTTTAAAAACAATGCCTCCAAGCGTATCCGGGATGCGATAGCGGATAAAGTCGGGTAGAGTTCTGCACATACCGGACAAAAATGTCCTCTAAGCGGATTCCACCGTGGATAGCTTTGGCAGCCTGCACACCTTCGTTCGCGTGGCGGAAACGCGCAGCTTCGTCGATGCCGGCCGCGCCCTGGGCGTTTCCGCGGCAGCCGTGGGCAAAAGCATCGCGCGCCTTGAAGCCTCGATGGGGGTGCGCCTGTTCCATCGCAGCACGCGCAGCATCACGCTAACCGCCGAAGGGCATCTGTTCCTCGCGCGTTGCCGACGCATCCTTGAAGAAGCCGAGGCCGCGCGCACCGAGCTCTCCGAGCGGGTCGGCAACCCGCAAGGCCGCCTGCGCGTAAGCCTGCCGACGGTCAACGACCTCATCCTGCCGGTGCTCGCTGATTTCGTCGCGGCATACCCGGATATCGCGCTCGATCTCGACTTTACCGATCGCATGGTCGATGTGATCGAGGAAGGTTTCGATGCGGTGCTTCGCGTTGGGGAGCCTGCGGATTCGCGTCTTGCTGGCCGTTTTCTCGGCAGCTTCAACCGCTACCTGATCGCCTCGCCGGACTATCTCCGCGAACACGGCACGCCGCGCGTGCCTGCGGATCTCGTGCGCCACCGCTGCATGCACTATCGCTACTCAAGCACGGGCCGGCTCGAAACATGGCCGCTGCGCGATGGCGAAGACCTGCGCCTTCCCGCGTCGCTGGTTTGCAACGATGTGCAGAGTCGCGTGCACTTCGCCTCGCGTGGACACGGTATCGCCTTCGTGCCTGACCACTCCGCTCGCCACGCGCTCGAAAGTGGAGCCGTGGTGACGTTGCTCGATGATTACCTCGAGGCATCCAGCAGCTTCCACCTGCTATGGCCCTCGGGCCGCCACGTGCTGCCCAAGCTGCGAGTGTTCATCGATTTCTTCAGTGAGCACATGTTCCCGTCTTAGCGTCGTGACGGTGACGGAACGTCGCAGGGTGCTGACATCACCTCAAGATGACGCATGCAACCGCCGTTACGCGAGCTCCCCAAGCAGTAACCGGAGCAGTACATGGGTGCGTGGCTGGAACGCTGGCAGCGTTGGTGGCATCGTCGCGATCGCGCGCTGCCGGTGGTGGAAGAGGACGCGGGCCGCCGTGCCTATATCACGTTCGAGCAGACCCTCGAGCAGGCGCTCGATGCGGTGGTGAGCATCGACGCAGGCAATCACGTGACCTTCTACAACGCCGCGGCCGAGCGGTTGTGGGGCTACCCGCGCGAGGCGGTGATCGGCCGCAACGTATCGATGCTGGTGCCCGTCGCCCTCCAGGCTGGCCACGATGGCATGGTGAACGCGAATCGCGCCGGCCGGCCTGATCGCATCGTCGGCAAGAGCCGCGAAGTGCGCCTGGAGCGTGCTGACGGCACGCTGCTCTGGGTATCGCTCGCCATGTCGCGCATTCACCTGCCTGATGGCATTCATTACACCGCGTTCGTGCGTGACGTGAGCGAGGACGTTGCGCGGCGCGAAACGCTGCGCTTGCTCTCGATGGTGGCCGATCACACGGACAACGCCGTGGTCATCACCGATGCGCAGGGCCTCACGGAATTCGTGAACGATGGTTTCTCGCGTATGTCGGGTTACGCCGCCGCCGACCTCGTGGGCCAGAAGCCGGGGCACATCCTGCAGGGGCGTGCCACGGATGCCGGTGTCGTCACCACGGTGCGCCGCAAGCTGATGGCGGGCGAAGCGATGCACGAGGAGATCCTGAATTACCGCAAGGACGGCACGCCTTACTGGGTATCCATGGTAATCAACCCCGTGCGGGGCGCCGATGGCGCGGTCGAAAAGTACGTCGCGATTCTCTCGGATATCACCCGCGTGAAGCTGCGTAGCGAGGAGGATCGCATCCGCTTGCAGGCGATCGACCGAAGCAACCTCGTGGCTGAGTGGGCGCTCGATGGCTGCTGGCTCAACGGCAATCCGCTGCTGCGTGATCTACTGGGCGCGGAGGCGCCCGCGCAGGCGGTCAACGTTCTCGATACCGTGGGCGCGGGCGGCAGGGAAGCGCTCGCCAGCCAGCGCGATGCGACCGCGTCGCTGTTGCTGGCGCGTGCCGAGGGGGAGGGCGTACGCATCGCCGCCACGGTCAGTGTCCTACGCGACGTGGAAGGACAGCCGGCGAAGCTGGTGATGCACGGCCACGACGTAACGGCACGCCATGACGCCAGCCTGCACGTACTCGACCTCACCGGCCGTGTTGAAGCGATCGCCAGCACGGTCACGAAGATTTCCTTCCAGACCCACGTGCTTTCCCTGAATGCTGCGATCGAAGCCGCACGCGCCGGCAGCGACGGCAAGGGCTTCGCCATCGTCGCCGACGAAGTCCGCGCATTGGCCGCTCAGTCCAGGGATGCCGCCACCCGCATCAGCCACCTGCTGGCCACCGCTCGCGAACGCCTGGCGGTGATGTAATCTCGCCGCCGGGGTATCGTTACCCAGGGATAAGGGAGGGGGCGGGATGAAGCAAAGGATCTGGGCATGCGCTGCGCTGGTTTGCATGTCGGTCGTGGCGGCGGACGAGTACAAGCCATATCGGCCAACCACTGAGCAGGTGGCGCTGGCCAGAACGCTGCAGACGCCGTCACAGCCGACCGGCCGCAACGCTTATCCCGTGGCGTGGTCGCTGGAATTCGATATGACGCCGGCCGAGGCTGAGAAGGCCTATCAGGCTGATCACGCCGTGGCGTCAGACTGGGCCCGTCGCCATTGGGCGGATGGGGCGCAGGGTAAGTGGCCATCATTTCCCTATGCGGCAGCCGCCACGGCGAAGCGGCTTCCTGATATCACAGCGGCGGAATATGCCCTGATGTGTGGCAAGTCGACGCCATCATGTCTTGACGCGGTGCGCGCGCACCGCAATGACCTCCGGGCGGTGCTCAAGCGACATGAGCGCTTGCTCGCGCGCGTGAAAAGTCTGGTCGGCTACGACATCTGGTGGAACACCATGCCGCCGGATCCGCTCATGCCGGTCGCCCGGGTCCAGCCCGCGCTTCAACTCTGGAATACCGCTGCGGCGCTTCAGTTCGTCGACGGCGATACGTCGGGTGGCCTGGCGTCGGCGTGCACGGCTTCAGCGTCGTTCCGCCGCTTTCAGGCAAGCGCGAACACACAACTGGATCGCGTCTTCATGTCGGCGGGTGCCAGGCTTAACCTCCAGCTGGCGACGGATATGCTTGCGGCGATGCCGATAGACGTGCCTTTACCCGCGCCTTGCCGGAAAGCATTTGCGACGCCGACGATAGAGGAAGTCCAATTCGGCGGCGTGGCAGCCAATGAATGGGTGGCCTCTCAGCGCGCCCAGGAAATGGCGGGCGCGAAGGGGTGGGAGTACATCAGCGAAGGTTGGGCGCTCGCCCTGGGGGACGAGGTCACGCGACGCGCCGCGTTCGAGGATATCGAGGTGCCCGCCACGGTCCTTGACAGAGCTCCCATGGATGAAGCCCAAATCAGGGAAGGGTGGCCGGGGGCCTCGCTACGCGAAGGCAGGCTCGCGAACCTCAACGCCTTTGTCGATCGCGCCGCCGACTACGTCGCGACATTACGGATGGCATCGCTCATGTTGTGGCTCCACGAGCACCCATCACCCCAATCCCTGCAAGCACGCTTGTCCGCCGCGCCCCTGGGACCGTTGGCAAAGCGTATCTCCGTAGGGTGTTCCGGCAGGTGCCTCGTCATGACGGAGCGCAAGACTTACGTGGTTAACCGCACCTGGGCCGTCAGACCAACTGAACCCTGACGCCCTGCTCGCGTAGCGCGTGGATGGCATCGGTGGGGGCCGTCGTATCGGTGATCACCACGTTGAGGCCGGTGATCGGGGCGATGACGGCGAGGCTGCGCTGGCCGATCTTGCTGGCATCGAGCACGGCGACCACTTCGCGCGAGCACTTCACCATCATGGCGTTGAGACTCGCTTCCTGCGGGTCGGGCGTGGTGACGCCGATGGCGGTATCCAGGCCATCGACGCCGAGGAACAGGCGATCAGCGGAGAGGCGGGAGAGGGCGCGCTCGGCATCCATGCCCACCAGCGAGTAGGAGGTCTGGCGCAGCATGCCGCCCAGCATCATCACGCGGACGGTGGGCAGGCCACTGAGCTCGAGCGCGATATTCAGCGCATTGGTGATGACGGTGAGCGAACTCCACTTGCGCTGGCGGATGCAGCGCGCGATTTCCACCGTGGTGGAGCCGGAGTCGAGGATGATCGTCTCGCCGTCGGACACCATGCGTGCGGCGGCATCGCCAATGCGGCGTTTCTCGGCCAGCCGGCGCGTTTCCTTGATCGGGAGCGGAACGTCTTGCGGCGAAGGCTCCGCTGGCACGGCGCCGCCGTGGGAGCGCTTGGCCATGCCAACGATCTCCAGGGCTTCGAGATCGCCACGAATGGTGACGGCCGAGACACCGTAGCGTGCCACGAGATTATCGACGGTAACGCGGCCATCGGTGCGCAGCAGGTCGACGATGGCGCGTCGACGTTCTTCGATCAGCAGTTTCTTCGGCGGCGCCTTCACGCGTCGTTCGCTCATGTCGTCGGGAGTTAGTCCAGGCGCAACAGTCGCGCCGCGTTGTCGTGGTACACGTTGCGCAGGATAGCCGAAGATAGCCCCAGCCCGTAGATCGACCAGCGTCCCTGCGGCGGCGTGGCCGCTGGCGCGTAGTCAAAGTACTCGTCATCGGTCTCGAGAAAACGGTAGTAGATCTCGTATAGCTCGTCGCAAAGGCGTTGTTGCGGCACAGCATCGCCGAACGGTGGCGGCACCGCATCGGTGCCAAACAGCACGCGATCCTGGAACCGGTCGATGAATGCGCGACTGCGCCGCGGCTGTCGGCCCAACTCACCGATCCTCGCGCTGATATCGATGAGGGTGTTGGGAAAACGGGCCAGCGTGGTGGCGAGATCGTCCAGCCGTTCGCCCTGGTTGCCGACGTGAAGAAGGACGAAGGTCGTGTTGGGGTGGCGGGCGATCACGCGGTCGCGCGCCGCCATGAGTGCCGCGTGCGTGGGGTAATCGCGGCCGTAGAACGACCAGTCCGGGTGCTGGGCCAGTTCTTCGTAGCGCTCGTTGTGGCGGTCGGTGGGTTCGAAAAAGGCCAGTGGATCGGCCGTGTGCAGGAACACGGGAAGGCCTTGGGCCGCGCAGGTTTCCCACATGGGATCGAAGCGGGGATCATCCAGGCCGACAAGCGCGCCCTGGTCGATGCCTTCACGCAGGTAGAGGCCGAGCGTCTTCAGCAGCTTGAGGCCGCGGGCGCCGAGCCGCGCGGCGTCCGCCAGCGCATCGGCCTGGCGCGCGGGATAATCCGCCTCACCGAACAGGTGGAACGATGGCTCGGTAAGTGTCAGGAACCGCCCGGGCGCGGCCCGGTCGAAGCGGGCGATGGAATCCTCCAGTCCGCGGCCCACGCCGCCGGTGAGATTCACCATGCAGCGGATGCCCTTGCGGTCCATCAGCGGCAGGAGCTCCGCGGGGCTCGCGAACTGCACCATCTCTTCGCCAAGGGATACACCACCGCGAGTGCGCTTCATCCAGGTCAGGTGGGTATGCATGTCGATGACCGGGAAACGCGGTGTTTCGATGCGGGTGCCGGTGTTCGCGAGCATGCTGCGCGGGGCGAAGTCCACCAGGCGGAGGCTGGCGTCCATGGGCGCTGTTTCCAGCGGGTTCTTGCTGGCGCCGCCGGCCGCCGCGCCGCGGGCAGCGGGTGGCGAGCAGCACAGGCAGCCAGCCCAGGCCTCGTCGTGGCGGTCGTCGGTCATCAGCAAGCCCTTAGCGCGAGTAGCGCTGCATGATCTCATGCACCTGGCGGGTGAGCGCCACGGCCTGTTCGAACGGACGCAGCCACATATTGCGGCCGAACATCACGCCGGTGGCACCCTGCTGCATGTAGAACTCCACCTTGCGCAGCACGGCGTCATCGTCGTCGTTCTTTTCGCCACCGGAGAACAGCACGATGGTGCGGCCAGCGGAACGCACAACGCGCGAAGTGCGGCCTGCCGCGTCTTCGTCCAGCGAAGCGTAAGGGCCCGGGACGCCGTCACGGCGATCGTCCGGTTCGTGCAGCTTGACGATGTCCGCGCCCACTTCCAGCGCCACGCGCGCTGCGTAATCCTGGGCGTAAAGCGAACCCTTGCCACCGCGGGCATCGATCGCCGAGCCGCGCGGGTACGACCACAACACCAGCGGCATGCCGTAGCGATCGCAGTCTTCACGCACCTGGCGGAGCTGGCGCAGCTCATCGTGCTGGCGCGGCGAGCCCACGTAGAGTGTGTAGCCGACCGCGTCGGCGCCGAGGCGCACGGCATCTTCGACCGAGGCGAACTGCGGCGAGGTGGCATCGCCATCGCCGGGGATGTTGGTCTTGCCGTTGAGCTTAAGAATCAGCGGCACACGCCCCGCATACTCGCCGATGTATTTCTGGGCCAGCCCGATGCCCAAGGCGATGGCCGAGAAGCCACCGGCCTCGGCCAGGCGAAACTGGTAGCTCGGATCCAGCGCCGGCGGGTGGGGGAAGAAATCCGTCGGGCCGTGCTCCAGGCCCTGGTCCAGCGGCAGGACAAGCAGGGTGCCGTTGCCCGGGCCGTGCCCGTAGAGCATGCGCTGAAGGCGAGTACGCTTCCCCGGAGGCAGGTCGAGGGTGGCCAGGGTGGGGGCGGTGTGCGTCGGGGCTTGCATGTCGTGATTCCTCGGGGCTACTCTGCAATCGAAAGTTTCGTTATCTTTCGTTTTCAACCTATCGAAAGTCAAGCCCCACGATGACCCTTCCGTCCCACGAATCCGCTCCATCCCTTGCAGCCTTGCGCGGCGTGCCTGAGGCCCGGCAACGGGAACTAGGCTACGCCGACACCCTGCGGGAAATCCTGCAACAGCCGTCCACCTGGCGTACCACGGCCGGGTCACAGGGCGTTGCGTTCCGCGCGGTCCTGGACCGCGCCCTGGCCGGCCGCCCCGCACAACTCGCGTTCACCGGTTCGGGCAGCTCGGTTTATGTGGGTGAAGCGCTGGCCCCGGTGTTGCAGGCTGAACTCGGCATCCCGGCTCGCGCAATCCCGGCGGGCGACTTGCTGACCCACCGTGCTGGCGTCTTGCCAGGCCCCGCGGGTCTGCTCGTGTCGATCGCCCGCTCAGGCGACAGCCCTGAAAGTGTCGGCGCGGTGGACGCGGTGCTCGCCAACGCACCGGGCTGGCGCCATCTCGTCATCACCTGCAATGCGCAGGGGCGCCTGGCGACCCGTTACGTGAATGAATCCCGCGTCGAGGTGATCGTGCTGGATCCGCGCACGAACGATCGCAGCCTGGTGATGACGAGCAGCTTCACCAACATGTTGCTCGCGGGCAGTGCGCTCGGCGGCACGCGGCCTGCCGATGGTGCCGCGGCGCTCGTCGAGCGCGTGTTCGATGTGTATGCCGATGCACTGGCCGCCATGGCCGCGGCCGAGCGCGATACCACGGTCTACCTGGGCAGCGCGGGTGCTTACGGCGCGGCCCGCGAGTCCGCGCTGAAGATGCTCGAGATGAGCGGCGGCGATACGGTGACACTGGCCGAGAGTTTCCTCGGCTTCCGCCACGGCCCGATGGCCTGGTTGAATCGCGGCGGTGTGCTGGTCGCGTACCTGTCGGGCGATGGTGCCGTGCGTGCCTACGAGATGGATCTGCTGCGCGAGCTCGATGCGAAGGACCTCGGTGCCACGCGTATCGTGGTGGGCCAGGACATCGAGCCTGGCGTAGCTGGTGAACGTGGGCTGGCGGTCGACCTGCCGGGGCTCTACGCGCTGCCGCCAGCGCAACAATTGCTGGTCCATACCGCGGTGGGCCAGCTGTTCGCTTTCTTCCGCTGCCTGCAGCTAGGCCACCGCCCGGATACGCCCTCAGAAGGCGTACTTACCCGGGTGGTGGGCGAGTTCACCCTGCACGATGGTGATGCCGCGTGAGTACCGTTGTCGTCGCCGGCGAGATGAACGTCGACCTGATCCTTACCGGGATCGACGGCTTGCCAGCGTTCGGCACCGAGCAACTGGCCCGTGGCGCAAGCCAGGTGCCTGGCAGCTCATCGATGATCTGTGCGCTTGGCCTCGCGCGGCTGGGCGACACGGTGCGTTTCATTGGCCGTGCGGGTGATGACGAGCGCGGGCGCTATTGCGCGGCTGCCTTGCGCGATGCCGGCGTGGATACCCGTGGCGTGATCATCGATCCAGCGCATGAAACGGGCCTTACCGTCGCGCTCTCGGGGGCGAGCGATCGCGCGCTGGTGACCTTTCCCGGTGCGATTGCCGAACTTCGCGGCGCCGATGTATCCGACGACATGCTGCAAGGTGCCACGCATTTGCACGTGTCCTCTTACTACCTGCAGGAAAAACTGCAGGGCGATCTCGGCTCGCTATGTACTCGCGCGCACGCGGCGGGCCTGACGGTGTCGCTCGACCCGGGTTTCGATCCGCGCGCCGCCTGGGATGCGGGGCTGCGCGATGTGTTGCCGAGCGTGGATATTTTCCTTCCCAACGCTGTCGAAGCATGTGCGCTGGCCGGAACAGACGATGTCGAAGCCGCCCTGCGCGCGCTTTCGGGCTTTGGGCCGCGCGTCGTCGTCAAGCACGGCCGCGAGGGCTGTCTCGCGCTCGACGGTGAGCACATCGTGCATGTGCCGAGCTTCGCGGTCGACGCGGTGGATACGACGGGCGCTGGCGACAACTTCAACGCCGGTTTCCTGCATGCATGGCTCCGCGGCGAGTCGCTGGTGGCGAGCATGCGCTGGGGTGCGGCATGTGGTGCGTTGTCGACGCGCGCGCTGGGTGGCACGAGCGCGCAGGCGGGCGAAGACGAGGTGCGTGCGTGGCTCGGAGCCCATGCATGATTACCGTCGCTGGATTCAATAGCGCTATCGATCGTCTCGTTGATCTCTCGACCTTGCATCCCGGCGCCGTGAACCGGTGTACCCCTGCGGATGAACGGCCCGGTGGCAAGGGCGTGCATGTGGCGCAGACGCTTGCGGTGCTCGGTATGCCGGTGACCCTGGTGGGTCTATGTGACGACAGCCACGCGGCGGAATTCAGCGAACGCCTGCGGCTGCGCGGCGTCGACTTTCGTGCCGTGCGCTCGCCGGTTCCGTTGCGCCAGTGCCTGGCCATTCGCGAGACCAATGGCCGCATGACCGAAATCCTCGAGCGTAGTGACGATCCGGGTGATGACACCCGCTTCGTGCTCGACCAGGTGTTGCGCCACTGGGCAGGCGAAAGCGAAGCCGTGGTCTGCACGGGCAGCCTGCCGCCAGGTTTCGACCCTGGGTATTACGCGAAGGTCGCAGGTGATCTCGCCTTACCGTGTGCCATCGATGCGAGTGGTGATGCGCTACGCGCCGCCGCCGACGCGTCGCCCTGGCTGCTGAAGCCCAATGCAGCGGAGGCCGCGGACCTTGTTGGTGCGCCTGTCTCCACGCTCGCCGATGCGGCCGTGGTGGCCCGTGCGTTGCACGCGCGTGGCGTGCGCCACGCGGTGCTCACCCTGGGCGGCCTTGGTGCCGTGGGCGTCGATGAGCAGGGCGCCTGGCAGGCCTCGCTCAGCGTGGACGGCGTGCGCAATACCGTGGGCTCGGGCGATTGCTTCCTCGGCGGTCTCGTCGCGGCGCTGGTGCGCGGGGAAGGCATGGCTGACGCGTTGCGCCTTGCGGTGGCCTGTGGCGCCGCGAACGCGCTGGGCGATGAAACAGGATTTGTACGGCTGGATACGGTGGATGGCCTTAGGCCACTCGTCCGTCTCGAGCCCTTGGTGAAATAGCAACAGATCGGGAGAGGGTGGATGGGGAAGGCAGGGTTTCGGGTACGTGCGCTGGTAGCGGCCTGCGCGATGACACTGGCGCCACTGGCGCTGGCGGATACGTTCGGCGAAGGCGCGGTCACGCTGGCGTGGAAGGTGGCGGATGGCCGGGTCAGCGATGTCGTCGTGACCGATCACATCAATCAGCGTGAGCTGCCCATCGCGGTGCCGTTCCAGCTCATGCTGGCCGATGGCAGCGTGCTTGGCCCGGCCGAATTCCGGCTCGACGGCAAGCTCCGCACCGAGACCCTCAAGGCCGACCCGAAGGCTTCGCGCGCTGCGGAGCAGCTGCCCGGCAAGCGCCTGGTCGCGCGCTTCACCGACAAGGACCAGCGCTTTCGCGTCGACGTCAGCTGGGTCCAGCGCAAGGGCTCCGATTACCTGCGTGAAATCGTCACCATCAGCGCGCTGAAGACGGACGAGCCCGTGCGCCGCGTGGATCTGCTGCAGGCGAAGCTGCCTGATTCCGAAGTCGTCGGCAGCGTGGACGGGTCGCCGGTTATTTCCGGGCACGACTGGCTCGGTTTCGAGAACCCGCTCTCGAAAAGCCTGGTCAGCGGCGGCACGAAGGTGCAGCTGTGGGTCGAGCGTGAGTTGCCGTTGCGCAAGGGCACGTCGGTGACCTATTCGGCATCGATTGGCGCCACGCACGACAACCAGCTTCGCCGCGACTTCCTCACCTACATCGAACGCGAGCGCGCGCACCCGTATCGCACCTTCCTGCACTACAACTCGTGGTACGACATCGGCTACTTCACGCCGTATACCGAGCAGCAAGCGCTTGAGCGCATCCACCACATCGGCGAGGAGCTGGCGACCAAGCGTGGCGTTACCCTCGATTCGTTCCTGTTCGATGATGGCTGGGATGACTACAGCGGCACGTGGGCCTTCAGCAAGGATTTCCCGCACGGCTTCAAGCCGCTGGCCGAGGCAGCGAAAGCCTATGGCGCCGCGCCGGGCATGTGGCTCTCCCCGTGGGGTGGCTATGGGCCGCCGTCGAAGGAGCGTGCGAAGCGCGCAGGCGAGGCGGGGTACGAGATTGTCGACAAAGGCATGGCCCTGTCCGGTCCGAAGTACTACCAGCGCTTCCATGACGTGACCATGGCGCTGGTCAAGGACAACGGCGTCAACCAGTTCAAACTCGACGGTACCGGCAATGCCAACAAGGTCTTCCCGGGCAGCGTCTTTGATAGCGACTTCGATGCGGCGATCCACCTGATCGACGACCTGCGTGCCGCCAAACCCGATCTCTTCATCAACCTGACCACGGGTACGCTCGCCTCGCCGTTCTGGCTGATGTATGCGGATTCGATCTGGCGCGATGGTGAGGATGATGAGCTGGTGGGCGTCGGTAGCAAGCGCGAACGCTGGATCACCTACCGCGACCGCGAGACGTACCACAACATCGTCGAGAAGGGACCGCTCTTCCCGCTGAACTCGCTCATGCTGCACGGGATCATCTACGCGCGCGAGAATCGCAAGCTCAACACGGATCCGGGCCATGACTTCGCCAACGAAGTGCACTCGTACTTCGGCAGTGGTACCGCGTTGCAGGAGCTCTACATCACGCCGGAGCTGCTTTCGAACGATGACTGGGACACGTTGGCCGAGGCCGCGCGCTGGTCGCGGACGAATGCCGGCGTACTTCGTGACACCCACTGGGTGGGTGGTGACCCGGGCCGACTCGACGTTTACGGCTGGGCCTCCTGGACCCCGGCGAAAGCGATCCTGACCCTGCGTAACCCGTCGGACAAACCACAGGCTTTCGTCGTCGACCTTGACCGGCAACTCGAGCTGCCGCCTGGCGCGAAGCGCCGCTTCCAGGCACGTAGTCCGTGGAAGGCCGATGCAGGTAAGCCTGTCCAGGCCTTCGATGCGGATACGCCCACCACGATCACGTTGCAGCCGTTCCAGGTGCTGACACTCGAACTGACACCGTAATCCAACCGTGCCCCCGTGCCGCGGGGGCAGCAACCTGGCTGACTCTGGCGATCGCGGGGGCTCCATCGCGAGGGACGGCTTTTGCCTGAAAAATGGGGAGAGCAGGGCATGAAGCAGCGTAAGCGTGTTCTGGCCGCGGTGATCGCGGCGGGCCTGGCCAGCGGGGGAGCGCTGGCGCAATCGACCACGGGCGCCATCAGTGGCCAGGTGGCCCAAGGCACCGGCGACACGGTGCATATCGAAAGCGGTACCGGTTTCCAGCGTGACGTGCCCGTAGACGCGCGGGGCCGCTATGCGATCGCGCAGCTGCCGCTGGGCAACTACACCGTCTCGCTGCGCAAGGCGGGCGCCACCGTGCAATCACGCGAAAACGTGGGGTTGCGCGTGGGTGTCGCGACGGACGTCTCGTTTGCCGCACCCGCCACCGCGTCGGGCGCACAGCAGCTGGAAGGGGTTTCCGTATCGGCCAGCGCCTTGCCGCCGATCGACGTGACCAGCGTCGATTCACGTACGGTGATCACCTCGCAACAGTTGGCCAAGCTGCCGCTTGGCTTCAATGCCGAGGCGGCGGCGCGGCTGGCGCCGGGCGTCGTCGGCAATGCTGGCGGCTTCACCGGTCCTACCGGGCAATCGCTGATCAGCTTCGGTGGCTCGGCCGCCAACGAGAACGCGTACTACATCAATGGATTCAACACGACCGATCCGCTCCAGGCGGCCGGTGGCCTGACGCTTCCCTATGGCTCGATCGATCAGCAGGAGGTCTACACGGGCGGCTATAGCGCCCAGTACGGCCGTTCGGATGGCGGCGTGCTGAACATGGTGGGCAAGCGCGGCACCAACGACTGGCACTTCGGCGGCAAGCTCAGCTGGGATCCGGCTTCGCTGCGTGCCTCGTATGACAACACGTATTACCAGAACGGCCTGCCGCCGGTGCCGGTCGCGGGCAACCTGTACACGCCGCGCAGCAAGAACAGCAACTGGAACACCGTGTACGACGCCTACGTGGGCGGCCCGCTGATCAAGGACAAGCTGTTCTTCTTCGCGTCGGGTGAATGGGCGAAGAGCGAGGGCAACCGCCTGGGAACGGTGACCTCGACCAGCCCCTATACCTCGTACGACTACAAGATGCCCAAGTGGTATGCCAAGGTCGACTGGAATATTTCCGACAGCAACATCCTGGAAGTGACCGGTGCGTCGAACACGCGCGAAACCAGCGGCGATATCTACGGCTACGATTTCAATACGCTTAAGCGCGGTGATGTCATTGGCCACGCCGACACGATCAAGACCGGCGGCAACCTGTGGACGGCCAAGTACACCGGTTACCTTACCGACACGCTGACGCTGAGTGCGCAGTACGGCAAGATGCACACGCAGAACTTCGAAGTGCCCGTCGGTTACAACGATGCGCTTACCTACGTGACCGGCACCGAGAACCAGAACCCCGCGATCACCGGTGGCTCGGCGCGTTCGGCAGGGCAGACCGTGTCGAGCATCTATGACCCTGACCAGGGCAACCGTTCTAACAACCTGCGGATCAGCCTGGCCTGGCAGCTGGGTGATCACACGATCACGGCCGGCATCGATAACCTGCATTCCACCGCGGAGAACCAGGGTGCGCGCACCTCCGGGCCGGGTTATTCGTGGTCGTACGGATTCACCACCTTGCCGGGCAACAGCCCGGCGCCCAGCCTAGGTGTTGCACCGCCGAACAGCACGCTCGACGGTGCCGGTGGCTACTACGCGATGAAGAACGTGTCGTCGGCGGTGGCGACGGTGCGCAGTACGGAGCGTGCGCAATACATCGAGGACCAGTGGCAGGCGAGCGATCGCCTGCTGCTTTCGCTGGGCCTGCGCAACGACCAGTTCACCAACTACAACAGCGACAACCAGCCCTATATCGCGCAAACCAAACCGCAGTGGGCGCCACGGCTTGGCTTCAGCTGGGATGTGGAGGGTGATGCATCGTTCAAGGTCTACGGCAACGCGGGGCGCTATTACCTTGGGTCACCGCTGGCTCCCGCACTGAGCGCCGCTGCCGGATATACCAGCACGACCCAGTACTTTACCTATTCGGGTATCGGTGCCGACGGCACGCCCTCCGGCCTGACGGCGCTATCGGGTCCGGTGTCCGCGAATAACGCGTTCGGCGTGCCGCCTGATCCGCGTACCGTTACGGCGAAGGGCCTGAAGTCCGAGTACCAGGACGAGTACATGCTCGGCTTCAGCAAGAGTATCGATAACCGTTGGGTCTACGGGGCCAAGCTTTCCCGTCGCGTGTTGCGCACGGGGATCGACGATTTCTGCGATGTCGACCGGATCACGAATGCCGCGGCGGCGCAGGGCATTACCGCGGCCTCGGTCAATAGCTGTTACCTGATCAACCCGGGCAAATCGAACACGTTTGTGGTGCTCGATGATGCGGGCAATGCGCACGACGTGAAGCTCAGCAACAAGGAAATGGGCTTCCCGAAGATCAAGCGCAATTACTACGCCCTGGATACGTTCCTCGAGCACCCGTTCGATGGTAGCTGGTATGGCCGGATCGATTACACGTACTCACGCAGCTACGGCAACACGGAAGGGCTGACCCAGTCCAACGTGCAGTCCGATGGTCCCTCGCAGTCGGAAGACTGGGATTTTCCTGCCTTGATGGTCTATAGCAATGGCCTGCAGGGTAATAATCACAAGCACCAGCTCAAGCTCTACGGTTACTGGCAGATCACCCCGGAGTGGATGGTGTCCGGCAATCTCTCCCTGATCTCGGGTAGCCCCTCGACCTGCCTGGGCCTGTTCGGTAACGACAACAGCGATCCGGCGGGCTACAACTCGAACTACCACTTCTGCGACGGCCGCCCGGCACCTCCGGGATCCACCGGCAACATGCCGTGGCAACGCCAGCTCGACCTTGGCCTGCACTGGACCCCGGCCTTCGCCGAACACAAGCTCGGCCTGAACCTCGACGTCTTCAACGTCACCAACGAGCAGGCCACGCTGAGCCTCAACCCGCATTACTACCAGGACGCCACGGCGACCCCGAACCCGCTCTATCGCACCCCGCTGTACCTGCAGGACCCGCGCTACGTCCGCTTCTCCATCACCTACGACTACTAACCTGTAGGAGCGCGCTTGCGCGCGATGTGCTTGCCGCAAGCCCTATCGCGCGCAAGCGCGCTCCTACGAGGGCGTGGTAGACTTCGGAACTTCGCACGTCTTCCGAGAGCTTTCCGGTGCTTACGCCACCCTGAAACATCGCCGTCCCACACTCTGACGGCCGCGGCTTCTTGCCGCGGGGTTGACGCTTGCCGGCTATTTTCCGGCGCACCTGGAACATCCCTCAATGCATACCTCTCGTTGGAACCAGCAGTGGTTCTTCAACGTGCGTGGCGACGTCCTTTCGGGCCTCGTTGTCGCACTCGCGCTTATTCCCGAAGCCATCGCGTTCTCGATCATCGCGGGCGTCGATCCCAAGGTGGGCCTCTACGCGTCGTTCTCGATGGCGGTGGTGATCGCCTTCGCGGGCGGCCGTCCGGCCATGATTTCGGCGGCCACCGGTGCCATGGCGCTGCTGATGGTCGGGCTGGTCAAGGAGCACGGGCTGCAATACCTGTTCCTTACGACGATCTGCACCGGCCTCATCCAGATGGCCATCGGCGCGTTGAAGCTGGGTTCGTTGATGCGCTTCGTCTCGCGTTCGGTCGTGACAGGTTTCGTCAACGCGCTGGCCATCCTGATCTTCCTGGCACAGCTGCCTGAGCTGATCGGCGTGCCCTGGCTGGTTTACCCGATGTGTGCCGCGGGCCTTGGCATCATTTACCTGTTCCCGTATGTCACGAAGGCCGTGCCGTCGCCGCTCGTGGCCATCGTGGTGCTGACGATCGTGGCCATCGTGTTCAAGATGGATATCCACCGTGTCGGCGATATGGGCGCGCTGCCGGATTCGCTGCCGCACTTCCTGTGGCCTGACGTGCCTCTGAACCTGGATACGCTGAAGATCGTGCTCCCGCACGCGTTGACCATGGCCGTGGTTGGGCTGCTCGAGTCGATGATGACGCTGCAGATCGTCAACGACATGACCGACACGCGCTCGAACAAGAACCGCGAGTGCGTTGGCCAGGGCCTCGCCAATATCGCGACGGGCCTCATCGGCGGCATGGCCGGTTGCGCCATGATCGGCCAGTCCGTCATTAACGTGAAATCCGGTGGGCGCGGCCGCCTGTCCACGCTGATCGCGGGCGTGGTGCTATTGATCCTCGTGGTGTTCGGCGCTCCCTGGGTGAGCCAGATCCCCATGGCAGCGCTGGTCGCCGTGATGATCATGGTCTCGCTCAGTACCTTCAGCTGGCGCTCGCTCGCCACGCTGCGTTCGCATCCCACCTCGTCCAGCGTGGTGATGCTGGCGACGGTGGTGGTCACGGTGTGGACCCACGACCTTGCCCGCGGCGTGCTGACCGGCGTCGTCCTCTCGGCGGTGTTCTTCGCCACCAAGGTGGGGCGCATGCTCGATGTGGATAGTTCGCTTGCCGACGACGGGGTACGCACGTATTCGGTCAGGGGCCAGGTGTTCTTCGCCTCGTCCGACCTTTTCGTCGAGACGTTCGACGTGCGCGAGGATGGGCTTTCCGCCGTGGTCATCGACGTCGAAGATGCCCACTTCTGGGACCTGACCGCCGTGGGCGCGCTCGACAAGGTGGTACTCAAATTCCGCGAATTGGGCCTTCCCGTGGAGGTGCGTGGCCTGAACCAAGCTAGCGCCACCCTGGTTACCCGGCTGGGCACCCATGACAAGGAAGGGGCACGTCCGGCTACCGGTCACTGACACCGCAGGTTTCCGTTCCGTTTCGTTGTAGCAGAATACGGCCCAACGAACGTTCGGAGGTTTCCGTGAACATCATCGTGGTCGAGGACGACGAGCGGCTTGGCGCCGCCATCAAGCGTGCGCTGGAACAGCTGACCCATGCCGTGATGTGGCTGCAGACCGGCAACGAGGCGCTGGAGGCCTTGCGCCAGGAGAACGTCGATCTGGTCCTGCTGGACCTGGGCCTGCCCAACAAGGATGGCGTGCAGGTCCTGCGCGAGGCTCGCCGCGCGGGCATCCGTACGCCCATCCTGGTGATGACGGCGCGCGACAGCATCGAGTCGCGCGTGGAGGGCCTGGATGCCGGTGCGGACGACTACCTGGTTAAACCCTTCCATCTCGACGAACTGGCAGCACGCATCCGGTCGCTGGCCCGACGCGCCCAGGGGCTGGCTGATAACGTGATCGAAGCCGGCACGCTGCGCCTTGACGTGGGCCGCATGGAGCTCACCCATGAAGGCCAGCGGATCGAACTCACCCGGCGTGAGTTCGCACTGGTCCACGTCCTGATGGAGCGGGCAGGGCGCATTGTCCGTCGCGAGACGATCGAGCGCTCCGTCTACGGCAACGAATCGGATGTCGGCCCCAACGCCCTCGAAGTGCTGGTGCACGCGCTGCGTCGCAAGCTCGGGCCGGATAGCATCCGAACCGTGCGCGGCTTTGGCTACATGGTGCCGACGGATCCCGCGTGACCGACGATTCGCTCCAGCGCCGCCTGCGCCGCTACGTGATGTTCGCGGTGCTCGCGGTGTTGCTGCCGCTCGGGTTGCTTACGGCCGTGCGGACCATCGACGAGATGAATGACCTCTCGGATATCCGCTTGCGGCAGACTGCCGAGACCCTCGATGCATTGCTGCGCCAGACCGGCGTCGCGGCACTCCCGATCCAGGAGCGGCTGGAAGCGCTGCCCTCGGTGCCGGTGGTGGCGAACGGGCAGGGGCCCGCATCCACGTTTGAGGCGGAAGTGGGCTACCGGGTGACCGATAAGGACGGCGATACCTTGCTCGTGACGGACAACATGCGCGACCTGCCTCGCGAGCTTGCCGCGGATGGCGTGATTCGCTCGTTCGAGGTGCACCGCAGGCGCTGGCACGTGTATACCCGCATGGATCCCACCCTGGGTGTGACCATCAGCGTGGCCGAACGCCACGATTCGCGTCGCGACATGACCAACGCCGTGGCGGTGGAGCGGACGCTACCGATCGTCGTTGGCCTGCCGCTCCTGTTGCTTGCCCTGCGCTGGGCGGTTCGCCGCGGCCTGCGCCCGCTGGAAGTGCTTGCAGGCGTGCTTTCCCGGCGGCGTCCGGGTGAGCGAGAGCCGGTGGTGCTGGCCGATTCGCCACGTGAAGTCACGCCGCTTGTCGACGCGCTGAATGCACAGATCGACACGATTGAATCCGCCCTGGAGCGTGAGCGGCGTTTCAGTGCCGATGTGGCGCACGAGCTGCGCACGCCTATCGCGGCCACCATGATCAACCTCGACAGCGTGGCGGTGTTCGGTGCCGATGACGCTTCGCCCTCGGCCTTGCCCGACGCACTGGCTAGCTTGCGCCTGCTTTCGCGCCGTACCGACCAGCTACTCGTGCTGGCACACCTGGATGAGCACGCGCACCTGCCGCTAGTGCAGGTAGATCTGGCTGCCGTGGCGCGCGATGTCGTGGCCGAATGGTCGCCGACGGTCGACTGCACGCGCTTCTCGCTCGCCGTGGGCCTGCCACCCGTACCGGTGGTCGTGATGGGCTACCCCGCGGCGCTTTCCGCCATGCTGCGCAACCTGCTGGAAAACGCGGCCCGCCACGCGCCGATGGGCGGCCGTGTGGTGCTGGCGGTGGAGGCTGGTGACGGGGAAGCCTGCATGGATGTCATGGACGATGGCCCCGGCATCCCGCCCGAGCGTCGAGCCGCCGTATTCGCGCGGTTCCACCGCGAGGCGACGGGTCTCGGCGACGGCTTTGGCGTGGGCCTGTCGATCGTGCAGCGCGTCGCGCAACTGCACGGTGCCGCAGTGAGTCTCGAGGACGCGCCGTGGGGCCACGGCCTTCGCGTGCACGTGCGCATGCCGCTCGCACCCGCGGGGGCCGCCGCTTAGGCGTTCGTTCCCTGCGCACCGAGCAGCATCGCGACACGTCGCGCGGTCTGCTCCGGGCCGGCCTCGTCACAGGTGATGCCCGCGTTGCGTGCTCCGTAAGGTGCATAACGCAGGGGATCGGTGCGGTTGAACAGCCCGATCGCCGTGGCCCGTGTCGCCGCCGCGAGATGCATCACGCCGCAATCCGCGCTGATGTAGATGCCAGCCGCTTCGATGAAGGCCGCGAGCTTGCGCGGATCGCTGGTGAAATACGTGGGATAGGTGTTATCGAGCCGAGACAGGCCATCGGCCGCCACGAGTTCGACCACGCGGCGTTCGCCGATCCGCTCGAACAGCGCGGCGAGGAACGCTTGCCACCACGACGCGTCCTGGCACTTCGCACCGGTGGCGTTGGGGAAGATGGCGAGCACGGGCGCATCGCGGTCGCTGTTCGCTTCCAGCACGCGGTTCAGCGTGGCCATGCCTTTGGCCCGTTCGGCGTCACCCAGGCGCAGATCGAGCAGCGGCCATGCACCGGCAGGCACACCCAGGGCTTCGCGCAGCGCATGTACCGGACGCGCGGCGAAATGCGCCGGTGCGTCACGCATGCCTTCCACGCGTAACTGGAACCGCGCCCGCGCGAGGCTCGCGGCGAGCCGGCCAGACGATGAGCCGGAGGCCGCATCGATCACCAGGTCGTAGCGCTTCGAACGCAGGCGGCTGAGCGTGCGGATCGTGGCAATCGGGTGGCGCACCGCGCGCCGGTCGATCAGGAACAATTCTCCGAGCGATGAGAACCCCGCAAAGATGCTGCGTGCAGCACCCCCGGAGGCTAGCAGGTCGACCTCGGCTCCCGGGAAGTGCGTTTCAAGTTCGGCCAATAGCGGCGTCACCATTAGCGTATTGCCCAGCCGGTGATTCGGGCGGCAGACGAGGATGCGCTGCATGCCGCTGCGCGGAAGTTGCCCCGGCGCTACGACATTGCCTGCGGAAGGAAACGCTTTACGAACGAACCAGGCCATGGCCCGGCGGCGAAAGGCTTGCAGGCGCCCATGCATGGGCGTGCGCTTTCCTTCCGTGGAAGCCGTGCTGCGTGACGAAGCGACGATCGAAGACATGCGTAGTCCGAAAAGCGCCCGGACTGGCCGGGCGATACGCGTACCTTGCCTCCCCGACCTTAGTCGCTCCTGTCAGCCAGATGACGGGAGGCTTACTTAGCCTAGCCTTAGCTGAGCAAAACCCAAATGCACCTGCGCGACGCGAAGGTGCCGCTAAGGATCGTTCGCGATGCTCCGCGCTCCAAGGAGATGGCTGATGTTTCTGGCAGTACTTTTCATATGCACCATCGTGGCGTTCACGATCAGCGCGGTGAGCGGCGGCGGGGCAGGCCTGGTGTTGATGCCTGTCCTGCGCGCGGGCTTGCCCATGGCGCAGGTGCCTGTCGCGTTGTCGCTCGGCAGCGCCGCGAGTTCGGTGATGCGGATGGGCGTGTTCATCCGCCATATCGACTGGCGCATCGTGCGCTGGTTCGTACCCGCATCGTTACCCGGTGCGCTGTTGGGCACGTGGCTTCTTCGCCATGCGAGCCCAGCGTATGCCGAGCTCGTCATCGGGCTGTTCCTCATGGGCAACCTGCCGATGCTATGGCGCAAGCCTCGTATCGTTGCGGCATCTCGCCCGGCGACGCATGGCACGCTGGCCGTCATCGGGTTCCTGGCGGGCGGGATATCGGGCTTCACCGGCGCGGTGGGCCTCCTCTTCAACGGCTTTTACCTCCGCTACGGGCTTTCGCGCGAGCGGCTCGTGGCGACGCGGGCGGCGAACGAGATCGTGCTCCACCTCGTCAAGCTCGTGCTTTACGCGTACTTCGGTCTAATGACGCGTGAGGCACTGGTGGCCGGTGCCGTCCTTGGCGCCGCAGCCATCGTTGCGGCGTTCGTATCGCGTCAGGTCATTCCGCGGCTGGGCGAAGCGTTGTTCCGGCGCGCGGGTTACGCCGCGATGATCGTGGCCGGCGTCGCGATGCTCGATGGTTCGACGGCGGACCTTGCGCAGCGGCATGGCGTCACCGTACAGGCCAGCCGCGTGGCCGGAGGTTTCGATGCCCAGGTTCGTGGATTCGGTCGCGAGGCCACCCTGGAATTCCGGCGCACGGAGGCCATGGAGGTTGAGTACGTGGTGGCTGTCGCCGACCTCCCACACCACGTGCGCACACAGGTTGAACAACTGGCCGAAGGCGCGGATCACGTCATGGTGGAGGCCGTGCACACGCTCACGCGCCGCGCCTTCGAGGTGCATGTGTGGCGCGGAGGTGTGATGGAGAAGTACACCCTTTGAGGCTTACTTCCGTGCGCTTAGCGGATCCGCCCTGAGCCCGGTGTAACCGTGAAGGGTGTCGAGCGATGCCGTAGGGTCCGCTTTCGTGTCGTGCGCCAGGTTCGTCAGAAGCGGGAGCAGGTCGCGCGTGCTCTCGCCATGCGAGGGCGTATCGGTATCGTCGATGAGCTGGCCGACCATGTACTTCTTCACGTGCGTGTCCTGGCTGGCGTCGTGCTGGATGCTGGCCGAGACGAGCTTGCCCTTGGCATAGGCGATATCGGTGCTGGCGTGCGCCGAGTCATCGATCTGCGTGTAGTTGTAATTCTGCGAGCCGAGCTTGTCGGTGAGGTGCAGCGGCGTGTCGGGCCATGGCGACGTGTGGAAGCTCGCCGTCAGGTGGCTGGCCAGCGTCTGCGTGAGGTGGCGATCGCTGGCGTTGCGTCCGCTCAGCGTGGTCGATTGGGAAACGTCATAGTTGAACGTGTCCAGCTCGTCACCGTGCATGGGATTGGGCGCGCTGCTGGCTTGCGAGATCGATGCGTTGAAATCGGCGAGACCGGTCAGCAAGGCGTGGTCCGTGCTGGAAAGGGCGCGCGTGGTGCCGCGCGTGGATGCGCTGGTGGGGGAGGTCGGGTAATGGCTGTTGAGCTGGCTGAACCCGTCCTTGAACAGGGCGACCAGTGACGCATCAGCGTGGCCCCGGCTTGCGGCGGCATCCACCTGGCCAAGGTAGCTCGCCACCGCGGCATCGCGCTGCGTGCGGTTGCCCCAGGTCGCGGGTTGGCTCATGTCCAGGTCCATCGCGATGGAACCCGATGGGCCATCGACCTTGAGCGATCGGGCATCGGTACCCGTATGCAGTGCGATGGTTTCGTGCACGCCTGGCATGGTCGCGACCGTGGCGTTCAGGTCGACGCTGCTGAGTACCGAGGTGTCGGCACCCATCAGGCCATCGAGCGAGAGCGAGGGAGGCTGTTTGCTGAGGCCATCCACGGCATCCTGGAAAGCGCTCGCAAGGCTGGCGATAGCCTGCTTCTCGCTGTCGGTAAGCGTGCGGTCCGAGTTCAGGCTGACGGAGAGGCCACTCGATGACGCGTTGAGGGCTAGCTTGACCGTCGCCCCGCTGGCCGTGCGGATACCGAGGCTGATGGCCGCATCGGCGCCGCTTGAGCTGGCGGCATCGGTGCTGAAATTCGTGCCTTCGGTGTTGAACCGCCCGAGCAGGGCTTGCCCCAGTCCGGCAAACACGGTGCTGCTATTGGCGGATGCCGCATTGCGCGTGATGATCGCGGCGATCGCGTCGTCCGACGACGGATCGACGGCCGCCTTGGAGGCATCGCCATAGGTGGCCGCGGCCGACTGTGCCGCGGATGGCTCGAACACGACGGACGGCTTCGCGACGGCGGCGGTCGCCGCCGTGGGCCGCGAGGCGAGCGCAACGATCCGATCCTGCCAGGAGGTGGGTGCGGTGGGCGTGCTGGTTTTCAGGAGAAGGGGATTCACAACGATCCTTCGTCAGATTCTCCCATGCGTAACGGCGGGCGGCCCCTTATCTTGAGGCCGCCCGCCACGCCGTGATCATCACGCCATCATTAATGGGCGACTTCGAGCAGGACTTCCAGTTCCACCGGCACGCCCAGGGGCAGGCTAGCCATGCCGAGCACGACGCGAGGGGCGAGCAGCTCATCGCCGAAGACGCTTGCCATGAGCTCAGACGCGCCATCGGCGATGGCCGGGTGCTCACGAAAATCGCCCACCGTCGCGATGTAGATGCCGAGTTTGGCGACGGCGGTGACCCGGTCAAGCGAGCCCAGGAACTCCCTGGCTGCGGCGAGTGCGCTGAGGGCGGCCATTTCCGCAGCCTTGCGGCCCTCGGCCACGCTCAGTGCCTCGCCCACGCGGCCCAGCAGGGGCAGGTCGTGGCCTACGGCCGGCAACATGCCGCTGAAGTACACCATGTTGCCGACCCGCACCGCCTCGACGTACTTGCCGAACGGTGACGGCGGCGGGGGCAGCGTGATGCCGAGTTCCACCAGCCGCCGTTCTGCGCCAGCGGCATGCGCTTGCGGGGCGTTCATTACCACTTACCCAGATGGGCGCCGCCATCCACGCGGAGCGCCTCACCGGTGACGCGCGGGGCCTCCGTGACGAACACCACGGCGTCCACGATTTCCTGGATGCTCGAGATGCCGTTGATCGGCGACAACGTGGCCAGGATCTCCTTCGGGCCATTCGCATGCATCGGCGTATCGACAATGCCCGGGCCGACGGTGTTCACGCGGATGCCCTGCGTGGCGTATTCCATCGCGAGGTTCAGCGAGGCCGACTCGATACCGCCCTTGGTGATCATCGCCACGCTAGCCGGCACGCCCGCGATCGGGTGATCGGCCAACGGAGAGGTGATGCTGGTGATGGCGCCACCGGTGCCCTGGGCGAGCAGTTGCTTCACCACGCGCTGGGTCATGTAGAGAAAGCCATCGAGGTTGGTTGCCAACAGCTGGCGGTAGTCCTCTTCGGTCGTGTCGGTGAACGGCTTGGCGATGAAGACGCCAGCGTTGTTCACCAGGCCGTCGACCTTGCCGAACGCCTTGACCGCGGCGTTCACCACGGCTTCGGCGGTGGCGGCATGGGCGACGTCGCCGTCGATGCGCACCAGGCGCTCCGACACCGGCAGCTCCTTCGATGCGCTCACGTTGCGGGAGGTGGCGACCACGTTGTAACCGCGATCGAGGAAGGTCTTGACGAGGCCCGCGCCGATACCCTGCGAAGCGCCCGTGACGATGATGGTTTTAGCGTTCATAAGTAACTCCGGATCTATGGGGGAGGTGTCTTGCTGGAGGGGTATGCTCCGCCGATCCGGATTGCTTGATTAGACGGAAAAGTCTGGAAACTCTTTTCCATTTATGGAAAAGTGGCCGCATGGTCGATCTCAACGACATCGAGGTCTTTGTCCGCGTGGCCCAACTGGGCAGCTTCAGCCGCGCCGCGCAGGCACTGGGCATGCCGGTGTCCACCGTCAGCCGGCGGGTGACCACGCTGGAAGAGTCGCTGGGCGTGACCCTGCTCCAGCGCAGCACGCGCAAGCTCAGCCTTACCGTGCAGGGCAGGGCTTATTACGAACAGTGCAGCGAACCCCTGCATGAGTTGCACGATGCGGAGCGCGCGCTCACGCAGACCCAGCGCGCGCCGGAAGGCCTGTTACGCATCTCGGTGCCGGTCATCCTTGGCCAGCCCCCGTTCTTCGAATTCGTCTCCGATTTCATGCGGGCGTACCCGCGCATCCGCGTCGATCTGCACATCACCAACGCGTTCCTCGACCTGATTGGGGAGAACATCGACGTCGCGATCCGCTACGGCGATCTGCACGATTCGTCGCTCGTGGCGCGCAACATCGGCACCAGCGAGCGCTACGTGGTCGCCACCCCCGGCTTTCTCGCCGGACGCGCGCTGCCACAGAAGCCGGCGGACCTTGCCAGCTTCGAATGCGTGATGATCAATGCCCGGAACAACCAGGCGGAATGGGTGCTGGTGAAGGGCAGGCGCACGGAACGCGTGCACGTGAACGGCCCGCTATCCAGCCGTGATTTCAACTCGGTCAGTGCGTTCGTGTATCACGGGCATGGGGTTGGCTTCCTGCCCACCGCCTACTGTGACGAACGGATTGCTTCCGGCGAACTGGTGCGCTTGCTGCCGGATTGGGCGTCGCCGGAATTCCCGGTGCACGCCGTGTACCCGACGCGGCGCTTCATGCCGCAGCGGCTGCAGGTGTTCCTGGATGCGCTGGCGGCGTGGCAAAGCCCGTCGTGGCGACGGGCCTGATCGAAGCGGGCCTGATCGAAGAAGGAACGGGCGGAACCGGTTAGCGGTGACGGCGGCGCGTTTCGTCGCGCTTGACCTCGATGCGAACAGGGCGCGGCTTGCGCCGTAGCGTGATCCAGAAGGCCGCTTCAAAAAGGGCGCCCGCAGCAAAGAGGAACATGGCGCCGGTAGCGAAGCCTGCGATGTAGAACGCGGCGCCGGCACTGAGGATCGCTGCCAGGATCGTGAAACGCTTCATTGCTGCTCCTGTCGGAAGTCGACTGACCTTGGTGTAGGACGTGGGGCCAGCATCGCATGAAAGCCAGCCAGGTGGCTGAATGTTGAGAAAAAGCCCCAGGTGCGCCCCACTGACTGCAATTAGCCCGGATAAAACCGGCAAAAGCGTGATGCGCATCACGTTTTGGTGGTAGCGTAAGGTTTCGCGTGTCCGGGCAGGCGGGCAAGCCGGTGCCTTACCGTGGGGTGGGGCGGCTTCGGCATTCGTCGTGGGGAGAGCACGCGTGGTTGCCCAACGTCCGGCGGCCCCGGCGTTCCGCTATCGGGCCTTCATCAGTTATAGCCACCGGGACAAAGCCTGGGCGGCGTGGCTGCACCGCGCGCTCGAGCGTTACACCATCCCCCATCGCCTCGTCGGCACGTTGACCGAGACCGGTGTGGTGCCGCGCCGGCTCAGTCCCATATTTCGCGACGCCGATGAACTTGCCACGGCCCGCGATCTCGGCCAGAAGGTCACCCAGGCGCTCGGGCAATCGGCGTGCCTGGTGGTGGTCTGCTCTCCGGCTGCAGCTTTGTCCCGTTGGGTCGATGAAGAGATCCGGACCTACCAGCGCCTCGGTGGCGGCGAGCGGATCTTCTGCCTCGTGGTCGGCGGTGAGCCCAACGCCAGCCGCATCCCCGGCCGTGGGGCCGAGGAATGTTTTCCGCCTGCGTTGCGCCAGCGCTACGACGCGGAGGGCGGCCTCAGCGACGACGTCATCGAGCCACTCGCTGCGGATGTCCGTTCCGGCGGCGACGGCAAGGCCGATGCACTGTGCAAGCTGGTGGCGGGGATGCTGGGCGTCGGCCTCGATACCCTGAAGCGACGCGACCTGCAGCGCCGCGCACGGCGCGCGGTGGCGCTCTCCGCCGTGGCCCTGGCCGTGGCGCTGGTAATGACCCTTCTTGCGCTCCGTGCGACCCTCGCACGGCGAGATGCCGTGGTCGCAAGCCACGTCGCGGAGCGCCGGCAGAAGGATGCAGAGGATCTGGTCGCCTTCATGCTGGGTGACCTGAATGACCGGCTGGCCCAGGTATCGCGGCTGGATATCCTCGAAGCGGTGGATGACCGCGCGATGGCGTATTTCCAGGCCCAGCCCACGAACGAGGTGAGCGACCGGGCTTTGCTCCAGCGTGCGACGGCGCTGGAAAAGATTGGCAGCGTGCGACTGGATCAGGGGCGGCTGGATGCGGCGCTCGCATCGTACGAAGCGGCGCGCGTCGTTGCCGTCCGGCTGGCGGCCGACCAGCCTTCCGACGTGTCCCGCCAGGGGTTGCTCGGAGAGATCACGACCTTCATTGGCATGGTGCACTGGCGGCAGGGCCGGCTGGATGACGCGCAGCGCACGTTCGCTGACGCACGCGGCGTGTTGGTCGCTGCGGAACAGGCGTCGCCCACGAACGATGACCTGCACTTCCAGCTTGCCCTGCTCGATAACAACATGGGACGGGTGATGGAAGCGCGCGGTGCGCTGGATGAGGCGGGCGCGCATTACCGCGACATGCTCGGCCGCTTGCAACGTCTTGCGGCGGCCGATGGCGGCAATGTGGATGTTGCGGAGTGGCTCGGGTCCGCGCATTACAACCTGGGCAAGCTGGCATTGATGCGCGGCGAGCTTGCCCACGCCGTGGCGGAATTTTCTGCCGACGAAGCCATCCAGGCACGGCTGAGCCGTGCCGAGCCCAAGGATGCCAATCGCCAGGACAGCCTGCTCAACGTGCAGGCCATGCTCGGCCGTGTACAGGTGCTCGCGGGCGATGTGCCTGCGGGGACGGCGCGCCTGCAACAAGCGGTCGACGCCGCGCGCGCGCTCGTTGCCCTCGACCTGAGCAACACGGATGCGCAGGAGCACGTCGCGCTGTTCTCCATCCAGCTCGCGCGTCTGCGCCGACTCGCGGGGGAGCACGCGGCCGCGCGCGATCTCCTTGCAGCGGCCATGCCCATCTTCGCGATGCTGCGCAAGCAGGACCCGCGTAACGCCGCGTGGCAGCGCGAGTACGCCGAAGCCCAGGTCGAGGCATCGGCCCAGGCGTTGCTGCGCGGTGATCGCGTGGCGGCCAACGCCGCCGCAAACGACGCCATGCGCTGGCTAGGGCCACTGCGCGCCGCACAACCCGCCGACCGGGCGACGCTGCTTGCCGCGCTCAGCGCGTGCCTCGCGGCCGCGGATGCCGCGCCCGACGCTGTTGCAGCGCGCATGCTTCGCGAGCGCGCACTGGGCGAGGCCGGTGCGGATGGGGCCCAGGCGGACCCCCGGCTCCTCGCGTTACGGACCGAGGCCATGCTCGCGCTTGGACGCCGGGCGGATGCCGCGCCACTCATCGAAACGTTGCGGGTAGCGGGCTACCGCGACCCCGCGCTCGTACAGCGCCTGCGCAGCCAGCACATTGATTACCCCGTCAACGAGGCCTTCCAGCGCGAGCTGGTCGCCGCGACGGGCGGCAGCCGTTAGCAGGGTCACAACGTAGTCCACCCCAGCAGGAGAACGAGATGTCCAACGCAGACGATCGTGACGATGCACCGGATGACCAACGCAAGGACCTGCCTGAAAACGACGCCGATGCCGCCGCCGGAGCCGCCGCGCGGCCATTGATGGAGCCGTCGCTCATCACCAAGAAGCCAGGCATCAAACCCTCATGATGCCGCTGGTGGTCGGTGTCACGAGCCATCGCGACATTGCACCCGAGGATATCGAGCCCGTCCGCGAGGCGGTCAGGGCATTCTTCCGCCAACTCCAGGAGCACATCCCGGGGACGCCGTTGCTCGTGCTTTCCGCGCTGGCGGAAGGCGGCGACCAGCTGGTGGCGGAAGAAGCGCTGGCCATCGGTGCAAAGCTCGTGGCGCCGCTGCCCTTGCCACCGGATCTGTACGTCGATGATTTCGACGACGTGGGCGTGCGCGCGTTATTCGAATCGTTGCGCAAGCGGGCCGAGGTCGTGCTGCTGCCGCGGTTGATGGAGACCCCACGGCACGTCGTGGGATCCCCCGGTGCGGCACGCGATCGGCAATACGCCAAGGCCGGCGTCTACATTGCCAGCCATTGCCACGTGTTGCTGGCGTTGTGGGACGGCAACGAAGCCAACGGTATCGGCGGCACGGCGCAAATCGTGCACTACCACCTCACCGGTGGCCTACCTGGGCCGACGCTCCGCCACCAGCACATCCGCCATGTACTGGCGGGGGGTGACGAGAGCCTGCTGTACCACATCGTGTGCCCGCGGGCCGGCGAGTCCGTCGCGGAGGGATTGCGCCCCCTGCAGGCGGGTTGGCGCACTGTCGACGACATGTCATTCAGACCGGAGTTGCCAGGCGATTTCCAGGTGATGTTCGAACGCATGGCTGATTTCAATGACGATGTGCAGCGGCATGCCGGCGAGATCGACGAGGCACCACGCCATCTGCACGGGAGCCCGTGTGCGGCCACGGCGACGATCGAAACGGTATTCCACGCCGCAGACTGGCTTGCCGTCCATTTTCGCCAGCGCGTCGTGCTGGCGCTTCGCGCTACGTACATCGTCGCGGCGATGATGGGCATCGCCTTTACCTTCTACGCGCATCTGCCCGGCAACAACTCGCTTATCTACGGGTTCCTGGCGTTGTTCGCCACGGGTGGCTTCGTCGCGATGCTGGCGCGCCGGCGGGGATGGCATCGCAAGTACCTTGATTACCGGGCACTGGCCGAGGGCCTGCGCATCCAGTCCTGCTGGCGCCGTGCGGGCATCGCGGCCAGCGCCGACCATGAGTTCGCGCACGATAATTTCCTGCAGAAGCAAAACATCGAGTTGGGCTGGATCCGCAACGTGATGCGCGCCGCCAGCCTGTACCCGTCGAGTCATCCGGAAGAGCCCGGCGAAGCCAGCCTTCGTGAAGTGATCGCGGAGTGGGTCGGCGAAACGGGCCGGTCGGGCCAACTGCACTATTACGAAGCGAAGACCGCCGAGCGCGAGGGGTTGCACCACCTCACCGAGACCGTCGGCCGGATCAGCTTGTGGGGTGGTGTCGTCATCAGTGTGTTCCTCGCCGTCTTCGCGCTACGCCTGGGCGAGGAAACCAAGGTGACCCTCGTCACCCTGATGGCGGTGCTCTCCATCATCGCGGCAGTGCGCGAGGCGTACGCGTATCGCAAGGCTGATCGCGAGCTGATGCGCCAGTACTGTTTCATGCAGCGGATCTTCACCAGCGCGCGCGGCGCCCTGGATCGCACGAACGACCCGGCACAGCAACGCGCGATCCTGCTGGCGCTTGGCGAGGCCGCGCTCACGGAGCATGCGGAGTGGACGCTCATGCAGCGCGAGCGGCAGGTGGAGCACAGTAAGCTTTGATAAAAGTAGCGTTCACCTTGCCTATCCCCTGTCAGTGCGATCGTCGGCGGATAGAGAGGAGGCACGTTGCCATGACCATCGCATTCAAGATAGGCAACCAAGGGCAGCGCCTTGAAGCACATCCGGTGAGCAGGTGAAGTCACCGCCGCTATTCACCGTGGGCCACTCGACGCGCACGACCGAGGATTTCCTGGCCGTGTTGCTGGATGCGGGCGTCGCGTGCCTGGTGGATGTGCGGGCCTTTCCGCGCTCACGTACAAACCCCCAGTTCAATCAGGACGTACTCCCCGCTGCGCTGGCATCGGCAGGTATCGGCTACGAACACCTTCCGGGGCTAGCCGGGCGCCGGCGGAAATCCGTGGTGGTCGCCCCCGATGTGAACGCGTACTGGAAGGTTGCCGGGTTCCACAACTACGCGGATTACGCGCTATCGGAATCCTTCCAGGCATCGTTCCGTGACCTTATGCGGGTCAGTGCCGCGAAACCCGCCGCGATGATGTGCTCGGAAGTGCTGTGGTGGCGCTGCCACCGGCGGATCATCGCGGACTACGCCTTGGCCGAGGGGCGGGAAGTTCGGCATCTCTTCGACGTGGGTCATGTCGAAGAAGCGCGTCTCACCGATGCCGCAGTGGCGCATGCGGACGGAACGATCACGTACCCCGGCTAGTCGCCACCCCACGCCTGGAAACGGATCGTCACGCGCAGGCCTTCCACCCCCGAGGCGCCGTGGGCATTCGACAGTGCCAGCGTCGCTCCCTGGGCGAGCAGCAATTGCCTGGCGATGCTGAGGCCCAGGCCCGTGCCGTGGATGCCCGAGCGACGCGAGCGCTCCAGGCGGAAATAGGGTTGCAGCACATGCGCCATCGCCTCGTCCGGGATGCCGGGCCCGTCGTCGTCGATGGTGAGTTCCGTGCCGCGAACGAGCACGCGTGCCCGGTGCCCGTGGCGCACCGCGTTGTCGATGAGGTTACCCAGCGCCCGGCGCATGGCCCGTGTCTCGCCAGCGACGATGCCTTCGCCCTCGACGAGACAGGCGACGTCGTGGCCCATGTCTCGCTGGTCTTCGCTTACCGCGATAGCCAGCGCACCCAGGTCGACCTGCTGCAGGGGCCCAGGGGACGCGCCGGCGGAAAGGTACGCCAGCACCGAATCCACCAGTGCCTGCATCTCCGCCAGTTCGCCACGAAGCACGTCTCGTTCTTGTCCGGCCGGCATCATCTCCGTACGCAAACGCATCCGTGTAATCGGCGTGCGCAGGTCGTGTGATACGGCGCCCAGGAGCTCGTCGCGCTCATCGAGCGCACGCATCAGCCGTTGCTGCATCTGGTTGAATGCGCCGGCGGCCGCGCGAACTTCGTTAGGGCCGGTCAGGGTGAGCGGCGGCGCACGCAGATCGCTGCCCAGCGTCTTCGCCGCCTCGGCAAGGCGGGTAAGGGGGCGGGTGATCCAGCGCACCAGAAGCAGGCCCAGCAGCAGGATCAACAGGGTGCGCAGGCCATAGACGCGCCATGCGTATTCGCGGAACGCTTCCGCGGGGCGTTGTCGCAGGCCGGCCTGGCCCTCCGTGACCGCGAAGCGGTACGCGTGGCCGTCGAGGGTCGCCGCGTCCACGATGAACTGGCTATGTGGATGTTCGGCCGTCACCATGGCCAGATGTGTGCCTTCGCGGTTGTCGTCGTCGTAGAGACGAACCTCGCGCAAACGCATATCGCGAGGCGCGCCCGCCTGTCGCGCTGCGGCGTCGGCGATGAGCCGCTCGGTTTCCCGTTGCTCGTGGGTGAGTTTGCTGCGCGGCGCGACGTTGCCCAGCACGGTGATGCTGAAGTCCCCCGACGATAGCTCGCCGGTGAGGTCAGGGTGGGTCTCAAGGGTGCGCAGTGCCTGGGCGATGCGGGCACCGGCAAGCCGTGCCGGGATTTCCTGCAGCCGGTCGTAGCGTTTATCGAACCAGATGGTACCCGTGAGCAGCTGGGCGACAAGCATGCCGACCACCAGGACAAGCACCAGGCGACCATACAGCGTACGTGGCCAGCGTGGCCGTGCGTCAGGCATCCGCGTGCACATCCGCTGTCAGTACATAGCCCTGGTTGCGCAGGGTACGGATGAGCGAGGGCTTGCGGGCATCGTCGTCCAGGTACTGGCGCAGCCTGCTGATGCATACATCGATGGCGCGGTCGTTCGGGGCACGGTCGCGACCATAGACCTGGTCAACGAGGTGGTCCCTGCTGACGGGGCGATGGGGGCTGGCCAGCAGTTCGCGAAGCGCGCGGTAGTCGGAGCCGCCCAGGCTAACCACGCGGCCCCCTGGGGAGGTCATCTCGCGGACACGCGTGTCCAGTCGCCAACCGTTGAAGCGCAGCATGCGCGGCTCCGCCTTCGTGGATGGCGTGGCGCGGCGCAAGACCGCGCGGATGCGCGCGAGCAGCTCGACGGGGTCGAAAGGCTTCATGACGTAATCATCGGCGCCTGCGTCCAACCCCGCGACGCGCTCCGACGCCTGCCAGTGCGCCGTGAGCATGATGACGGGAAGGTCATGCGATTCCCGCAGCTTGCGGCACAGGGTGATGCCGTTGTCGCCCGGTAGCATGAGGTCGAGCACCACGAGGTCGAACGTGCCTTCCCGCAGCGCCTGCCACATCGCCTTACCGTCGCCGACGGCCGTGGCGCCGTAACCCTGCGCATGCAGGTAACCCTGCAGCAGGTCGCGGATACCGGCGTCGTCGTCGACGATAAGGAGATGCGGTGGGGCCATGGATCCTCAGAAGCGGTAGCGCACCGTCAGCGTCGTGGCGCGGGGTGTGCCGTAAATCAGGCCATCGTAGAACCCGAACTGCTGGTAGTACACCTTATCCGTGGCATTGCTGACGTTGAGGGTGGCCTGCAGCCGCTCGGTCACGTCGTAACGGGCCATGAGGTTCACCAGGGTATAGCCGCCGACGCGCAGGTTGCTCGCATCGTAGCGGCCGTTACCCAGCGGCCGGCCGGGGTTGGTACTCCATTCGGTCGGGCCCTGGACGGAGATTCCTCCACCGACGGTCACGCGGTGCAACGCGCCGGGCAGGGTGTAAGCCGTGTTAAGCCGGAACAGGTTGCGCGGATCCTGCTGGTAGCTCAGTCCGCGGACGGTCAGGTGGGTGTAACCCGCGTAGAGGTTCCAGCCCTCGGCGAGCTGGCCGGAGACTTCCAGGTCCACGCCTTTCGAGGTAACGCCGCTCACCGCACGGTAGATCGCCTCGCCCGTGTCGAGGTTCGTGGCCCCCGTGGCTTCGGCTACGTTGTTCTGCTGGTTGCGGAACAAGGCCACGCTGCTGTTCAGGGCACCATCGAACCACTCACCCTTCAGGCCCAGCTCGTAGCTGTTGCCCGTGATCGGATCAAGGCGGGTATTGCTCTCGTCGCGGACATCGCCCTGCGGTGTGAAGATGCGCGTGTAGCTGCCGTAAGCCGTGAGATGCGTGCCGATGTCATAGAGCAGGCCGGCATAGGGCGTCCATACCTGCTGATCACCCGTGGCGGGGGCACGCGTCCGCGCATCGCTCACGTTGTACGTGTCGGTCTGCAGGCGGTAGTTGCCCAGGCGAGTGCCGACGACGGCATGCAGGCCATCCGCCAGGTTGAAACGGCCGGCGATGTAGCCGCCGTAGTTCGATACGTGATCCACGGTGCGGGCATAGGTGCGGTGCGTATTGAAATCCGCATACGAACCGTCCCACGTCTGCCAGTTGGTGATGGGCAGGCCGATCGCCCGGTACTGGCAGCCGCTGTACGGTGCGACGCCTGCGATATTGCAGTTACCCAGCGCATTGCTGAAGGTGTAGTTGGTCTGCTCGTCGCGGTAGCCGTTGAAGCCGGCGATCAGTTCGTGCTGGCGGCCGAAGAGCTCGACGGGGCCCGAGACGCTCAGGTCGATATTGTCGCGGCGCGCCTCGTATTCCGAGTGGATGCCGTTGAGGAATGCACCGGTACCGTCCTGGTTCCAGAAGCCACCGAAGCCCGGCCGTGAGTTGTTGACCTTCGCCACGGCCGCGTTGGCGTACGCGTCGCCATCCGTGCGCGAGACGCCAAGCTTTGCGTGCCAATCGCCCGGAAGGGCCTGCTCGAGCGTGGCGAACAGCGTGGTCGCATCGCGCTTGCTGACGCTCCAGTCGGTGACGGGATTCGTGCTGCGCGGCAGGTTGGTACGGCTGCCGTCGGCGTACCAGATGGGCACGTTCGCGCCCCACGAACCGCCGCCATTGCGTGTGCGCTCATATTGGGCGCCGACGGTCAGTGTCGTCGTGGACGACAGGTCGGCGGCGAGGTTGATCAGGGCGCCGTTGCTTTGCAGCGATTCGCGGTCGCGGAAACTGCCCGAGTCCTCACCGGTGACCACGACGCGTGCCCGAACGCTGCCGGAGGCGGTCAGTGGAATATTCACGTCGCCCATGGCGCGGCGCTTGTCCCAGCTGCCGGCTGTCACGGATACGCTGCCGCCGAAGGCGCGGGTGGGTGCCTTGCGTTGCAGGTAGATCGTGGCGGACGGATCGCCGGTGCCACCCATCAGGCCATTGGCGCCACGCACCACCTGCACGCTGTCGTACAGATCCATGTTCAGTGATGCGCCTGCACCGCTGAAGCTGGTCGTGCCATCCACCAGCATGCCATCCACCTTGTAGTTGGTGATGGCGAAACCGCGTGCACGGAAGTTGGTGCGCCCCGAGTTATCCAGCGCGTTGCTGGTGATGCCGGTGGTCGAGGTCAGCGCGTCGTAGATGGTTTCGATCTGCTGATCGTCCATCTGTTGACGGGTGATGACGGAGATCGACTGCGGCGTCTCCTTCAGCGACAGGTCCAGGCCCGTCGCGCTGCTGCTGGCATCCGTCGTGTAACCCGTTGCCGTGGAAGCCGTGACGCTCATGGCGTCCAGCGCGGTGACACCCTTCTTTTGGATCTCCGCGTCGCTATCGGCGGCATGGGCGGGCAGGGCGAAGGCAAGGGCAAGCGCCGCAGCGAGCGGCAGCCGCCCGGGGAGGCGGCGTGGGGCAGGAAGGGGGAGACGCACGGTGGATCCTCGAAAACCAATGAATGCGAGTCATTCGCGTTCGCAATTATTGGCGTTGAGTTCCGCCCGGTCGATGGTTGGTATGTAAGGGAATGTAACGGCGCCTCAGGCCGAGGCGCGTACGCGTTCGCTGTCCTTGCCCGGCGGCAGGCCGAACAGGCGCCGGTACTCGCGGGTGAATTGCTGCACGCTTTCGTAGCCGACGGCAAAGGCAGCGCCGCTGGCTGACGAGCCTTCGGCGGTCATCAGCCGCCTGGCCTCGATCAGGCGTAATTGCTTCTGGAACTGCAGGGGCGAAAGCGACGTGATAGCGCGGAAGTGCTCGTAGAACGACGAAGGGCTCATGCCCGCCACGGCGGCCAGGCGCTCGATCGGCAGGGGCTGGCTGAATTCGGCGCGAAGCAGTGCCACCGCGCGCGTCACGCGTTGCGCATGGCTATCGGGCCAGCCCAGCTGGCGGATGGCCGCGCCATGCGTGCCCGAAAGCAACCAGTAATGCAGCTCGCGAACGAACTGGGCGTGGAGCACCGGCAGCGCGGTGGGCCGGTCCAGCAAACGCATGAGCCGCAGCGCGGCGTCGGCCACTTCGTGGTCCGTGGGTTCCACGTGCACGGGCAGGCGCGCCGTCGCTACCTCGGCCTTCATCTCCACCATGAGCTCGGCGATCAGCGCAGGGTCCAGGTCCATGACCAGCGAGTAATAGGGCGTGTCTGCACTGGCTTCGGTGATCTGGCTGACCGTCGGCACGTCGGCGGTGATGAGCAGGGAATCGCCCGCGCTGAAATCGAAGGTCGCCGTGCCTTGGGTGACCCGCTTGCTACCCTGGAGGACCAGGCAGGCGAGCGGCCGCGAAATCGCGTAATCGAGGCCAGTCGGGGCGGCACAGCGTATGACCGTCAACCCAGGTATGGGCGTATGTGCGACGCCCTCGGGGGGCGCAACGGCCTCGGCGTAACGGCTGACGATCTGGAGCAATAGGTCATGCATGACAGGCCCTCGGGACGCTGCCATCCTACTGCGATGCCGTCACGCCGCGCGAAGGTTCGGAGAAACAGGCAAAGAACGCCGAGATTCGGGCAAAGGCTGGTGGCCGCGCCGCGCCCAGACTGGCCACCTCGCTTATCCCACCCACGAGGCGTTTCTCCATGAACACGATTTCCCTGATCACCGGCGCCAGCCGCGGCCTGGGCCGCAATGCCGCCCTGCACATCGCCCGCAAGGGTGGCGATGTCGTCATCACCTATCAAAGCCGCGTAAGCGATGCGCTGGCACTGGTCGATGAGTTGACGGCCATGGGCCGCAAGGCTGTCGCCCTACAGCTCGATGTCGGCGACACCGCGACGTTTCCCGCCTTCGGCGCAAGCCTGCGCGCCGCGCTGACGAAAACGTGGGGACGCGAGACGTTCGATCACCTCGTCAACAACGCCGGCCACGGCGATGTCGCGCCGATCACCGAAACCACCGAAGCGCAGTTCGACCGCCTGGTCGACGTGCACTTCAAGGGCGTCTTTTTCCTCACGCAGGCCTTGCTTCCGCTCCTGGTTGATGGCGGGCGCATCATCAATCTCTCCACGGGACTGACCCGAATCTCGGCGCCAGGCTGGTCGGCCTACGCCGCGGTGAAGGGCGCAGTAGAGGTGCTGTCCGTCTACATGGCGCGTGAACTGGGTGGTCGCGGCATCACCGTAAACGCGGTGGCTCCGGGCGCGATCGAGACCGATTTCTTCGGGGGTGCCGTGCGCGATACGCCCGAGTTCAATCAGTTCTTCGCTGGCATCACGGCACTGGGCCGCGTAGGTGTCGCCGACGACGTGGGACCGATGATCGCCAGCCTGCTTTCGACGGATAACCGCTGGGTGACCGGGCAGCGGATCGAGGTATCGGGCGGGCAGGGGATCTAGCGCGCAAGCGGATCCGATGGCAGGGGCGCGCGGGGAGGCCGACGCGCCCCTGCCGGGCTACTCGCGCTCCACCCATTCGGCGCGCCACGACGGCGCATCGAACGGATCGGCGAAATACTGCGTTTCGTGCGCTACCTTGCCGTCACGAAACGTCATGATGCTTACTGTGTAAGCCAGCTTGCCCTGGTAATCGATGGTGTATTCGGTGACCCAGAGCGCACCATCGCCAGTAACGCGGCGCACCTTGAAGCCGGACGGCTTACCGGGGTGATGGCTCCGGAGTGCCTGCAGGTTCTTCCGCCCGTGGATCACCTCGCCCGACTGCGGGTACTCGCACACCGCGTCGTCGTGATAAATCGCGTGCTCGGCATCCTGATCGCCGGCTGCGGAGGCGGCCCAGTGCTGGTCGATGGCGGTGCGGATGGCCAAGGGTTCCATGGCACTGTTGTGGCGCGAGGTGCCCCCAGCGGTATTGGAATAATCCACCCGCTGCCCTCTATCGATACTGTGAAATGTGTCGCATTATTGGGTGGATTCCGGGGGGCAGTCAGTCGCAGTTTTTCTCAGGGGCCTTTGAGCTCCCTGGCGAGGGCCGTTCACACCGGTCGTTTTTTTCATCGCCAGCGACGAATCCATGAACACCCCGATAGAGACACCCGCCCACCCCCGCAAAGGCAGCATCGCCTGCGTCGGCATGGGTATCACCCTAGGCTCCCACCTTACGCCCCTCTCCCGTAGCCACATCGAAACAGCCGATGTCGTGTTTGCGGCTCTTTCCGACCATGTCGTCCAGCTGTGGCTGGAGCGGCTGAACGCCGACGTGCGTAGCCTGCAGCCGTACTATCAGCCGGGTAAGTCGCGCATGCGGACCTACCGGGAGTGGGTCGAGGTCATGATGACCGAGGTTCGCGCTGGTAAGCGGGTTTGCGCGGTGTTCTACGGTCACCCCGGCATTTTTGCGTGGTCGCCGCACAAGGTTGTCGAGGTGGCGCGCGCCGAGGGCTATGCCGCGCACATGGAAGCCGGCGTCTCCGCCGAGGATTGCCTGTATGCGGATCTCGGCATCGATCCGGGCCGGGTCGGATGCCAGCATCTTGAGGCGAGCCAGCCATTATTCTTCGAGCGCCACCTGGATACGACAAGCTACGTGGTTCTTTGGCAGCTCGGCGTCGTCGGCGATCGTTCGCTCGGGCGGTTCCTTACCCCTGATGCCTACCGCGAGCTGCTTACGGAACGCCTGCTGGCGGACTATCCGGCCGACCACGAGATCACGATCTACCGCGCGCCCACGCTACCCATCCATGGTCCACATATCCAGCGGATGGCGTTGCGCGATTTTTCCAAGGGGACATTCACGGGCCACGAGACGATGGTGCTCCCGCCAGCCCAGGCCCTCAGGCCCAACGTCGCGATGCGCGCCCGGCTCGATGCCCTCGACGCGGTTCACGGCTCCGGCTTCGCCCCCGCATCCGCGTAATGCCCTAAAGATCCAAACCTGCCCGCCGCTATGGTGGTGCAGGTTCCAATCCCGTCATCAACCACGAACCAGGGGAACGTAATGCGTGACACCGTAGAACTGCTTGAGGCCATTGGCCGGGATGCCACCTTGCGCCACGCATCGCAGGAGGAGCTTGCGCACGCCCTCGATGCCGCGGGTGCCTCGGCCGGGTTGCGCGAACTCGCAGCCCATGGCGATGCCGCGAAGCTCACCGAAGAGCTGGGTCTGGAACACATGCACGTTGAGCACACGAGCCAGACGGGCGGCCACGAAGGCGACGGTCACGACGACCATCATCACCATCACCATGACGACGGCAAGGACAA